>NZ_LZKQ01000202.1 GCF_001668675.1 Mycobacterium asiaticum
ACACCCGGCGCCGGGAGTCGCGGTGGCGGCCGCAGACGACCCGCTACCGTCGACGCCGTCGTTCCCCCCGCCGCCAATGGTCTGGCCGGTGCCGCCGGCCCCGCCCGGTCCGCCGGACGCGCTACCGCTGTTGATGATGGCGTTGCCGCCCTGGCCGCCGCCCCCGCCCGGGTTGCCGGGGATCGCGGCGCCGCCGCCGCCACCACCGCCCGCGCTGGCGACCCCGGAGGGACCGTTGAGGAAGCCGCCGGCACCACCATCACCGGAGGTGAAGAAGCTGCCGGTCGCGATGGCGCCGTCGGATCCTGCTTGGCCGGAGATGGTTACCGGGCCGATCCCTGCGGTGCCGCCGCCGCCACCTCCGCCACCGGGGCCACCGCCGACGGCCTGGGCGCCGCCGCCGCCGGTGCCGCCAGTTCCGGTCGCATGTTGGACGCCGACCCCGGCGGAGGCGGTCCCGCCGGTTCCGCCGTTGCCGCCCTTTCCGGCGCTTCCGCCGCTGTTACTGAGGCCGCCGGCGCCGCCACCCCCGCCTCCGCCACCGGCCGCCGCGGCGGTGGTCGTGGCGACGATGGTGGTGTTGCCGCCGTTGCCGCCGTTGCCGCCGTCGCCGCCGACTGTGCCCTGACCGCCGTGACCGCCGTTGCCGCCGAGGCCCCCGTGGAAGACGGCTGAGGCGCTGCCGTTGGAGTTGCTGTCGCCGCCGTTGCCGCCGAGTCCGCCGTGACCGCCGCCGCCGCCGACACTGTTGCCGCCCTGACCGCCGTCGCCGCCGGTGCCCGCGGTGGCGAAGGCCGCGACGCCCGCGCCGCCGCCTTTGCCACCGGTGCCGCCAGTGCCGCCGGTGCCCGCAGCGCCTGCGCTGGCGCCGGAGCCGCCCGCGTTGCCGCCGGCGCCAGCGTCTCCGCCGTTGCCGCCTGTGCCACCATGCCCTGCGCCCGAACCGGTGTCGTTGCCGCCGGCCCCGCCCTGGCCGCCCTGGCCGCCGCTACCGCCCTGGCCGCCGTCGCCCGCATGCCCGAACAAGGGTGACCCCTGGCCTCCGGCACCCCCGGCACCGCCGTTGCCGCCGTTGCCGCCGTTGGTGCCGTTGGTCGAACCGGTCGGGGTGACACCGGCACCGCCGGTGCCGCCAACCCCACCAACACCGCCGGCGCCGCCGTTGCCGTAGATCAGCCCGCCGTTGCCGAACAGAAAGGCGTTACCGCCTCGGCCGCCGGGCTGTCCGGGGGCACCGGACCCGCCGTCGCCGCCGTCGCCCCACAGAATGCCGCCGGGCCCGCCGTTCTGCCCGGTCCCGGGCGCGCCGTTGGCGCCCTTACCGATCAACGGGGCGCCGAGCAACAGGTTGGTGGGCGCGTTGATCAGCGACAGCACACCGTCTTCGAACGTCTGCAGTGGCGAAACGCTGGCCGCCTCGGCGGCCACGTAGGAAATCCCGGCCTGCCGCAGCGCCTGCACAAACTGGGCCTCGAAAGCCGCCGCTTGCGCGCTAAGGGCTTGATACGCCTGACCATGACCGGAAAACAGCGATGCGATCGCCACCGATACCTCGTCGCCGGCGGCGGCCGCCAGCGACGAGGTCGAGGCAGAAGCAGCCGCATTGGCCGCGCTCAGCGATGAGCCGATGCCCATCACATCGGTCGCTGCCGTCGTCAACAGTTGCGGGACCGCAAACAAATAGGACATCGCCATCTCCAAACCGGTCGACGGTCAAGTCTGGGTCACACCTGTGAGAGGTATGAAAAACATGTGAGGAGTGTATGCCGATTACCGCCGCGTGGTTTCGTTTTTTGAACCACTGATTTTCGCCGAACCGGCCACGCAGGCGTGAACGGCGTATGAATAGTGCGAAGGTTGCCACCGCGCGGTAGCGCGGCGAAGCGCCTGCCTTGAAACTGGGTTCGTGACTGCGTCCGCTGCCAAGAGCGTTTCGGTGTCCGCATTCTGTGCCTCGGTGCTGCGATGGCTGCGCGCCGGTTATCCGGAAGGTGTTCCCGGTCCGGACCGGATGCCGCTGTTGGCGCTGCTGCGCAACACGCCGCTGACCGAGGAGCAGATCAGGCGGGTGGTGCGCGACATCACCGCCGAGGGCTCACCCGCCACCCTCGACGGTGTGATCGATCGCGACGAGATCGCCGAGTTCATCTCCGAGGTGACCCACTACGACGCGGGACCGGAGAACATTGCGCGGGTCGCCGGCGTCCTGGCCGCGGCCGGGTGGCCGCTGGCCGGTATCGCCGCCGACGACGCGCTTACCTCATAGGGTTGAGATGTCGATGACGAACCGGTACCGCACGTCGCTGGCGAGCACCCGTTCGTAGGCCTCGTTGACGTAATCGGCGTCGATGACCTCGATTTCGGGCGTCACGTTGTGCTCGGCGCAGAAGTCGAGCATCTCCTGGGTCTCGGCGATGCCGCCGATGTTCGACCCGGACAGGCTGCGTCGCGCCAGCGCCAACCCGAACGCCGGCACCTCCATCGGGTGCTCAGGAATGCCGAGTTCGACCATGGTGCCGTCGACGTCGAGCAGGTTCAGGTACTGGCCGAGATCCAGGTTCGCCGAGACGGTGTTCAAGATCAGGTCGAAACTGCCCCGCAGTTTCTTGAAGGTGGCCGGGTCGGAGGTCGCGTAGTAATTGCTTGCGCCCAAACGCAATCCGTCTTCCATCTTCTTCAGCGACTGCGACAGCACGCTCACCTGGCAGCCCATCGCCGCGCCCAGCTTCACGCCCATGTGGCCCAGCCCGCCCAGGCCGATGATCGCCAGCCGGGTGTCCTTTCCGGCCTTCCAGTGCCGCAGCGGCGAGAACAGCGTGATTCCTGCGCAGAGCAGCGGTGCGGCCGCGTCCAGTGGCAACGACTCGGGGATGCGCACGACGAAGTTCTCGTCGACGACGACCGCCTGGCTGTAGCCGCCCTGGGTTGAGGTGCCGTCCTTGTCGATCGAGTTGTAAGTGAATGTCGCACCGTTCTTGCAGTACTGCTCCAGTCCGGCCGCACAGCTGCTGCACCGCCCGCACGAGTTCACCATGCAGCCGACGCCGACGTGGTCGCCGACCTTGTGCTTGGTCACCTCCGAGCCGACCGCGCTGACGACCCCGGCGATCTCGTGGCCTGGGACGACGGGGTAGTTCGGTACACCCCACTCGGCCTTGACGGTGTGGATGTCGGAGTGACAAATGCCGGCGAACTTGATGTCGATGGCCACGTCGTGGGGGCCGGGTTCGCGGCGTTCGATGGTGGTCTTGGTCAGCGGTTCGGTCGCCGACGTGGCGGCGTAAGCGTTGACGGTGCTCATTTGCGTATCCCTCTTTGATCTTCGATCACGTGTACTACCGGAAAGCTTAGCTAAGGTAATGGTTACCCGGCCAGCCGCGGGCGGGTGGGCACCGTCACTAGTTGATCGGTGCGCTGATCCAGCCGACATCGGTCAACACGCCGCGGGCGGCGATTAATCCCTCGCCGGTTTGCCAGATTTCGTCGTTGACCACAAAGATCCGGTTGTCGCGGTTGGCGCCGAGTTTGCGCCAGGGCCCGCTGTCCAGAACCGTGGCCGCGCGCTCGGCGGCCGCGGGGGAGGCGCACGACACATAGATGATGTCGGCGTCGGCCGCGGAGAAGTCCGCATCTTTGGCCAGATCAGCGTCGGTGGCACCGATCTCGACGTACGGCTTGTCGGTGAACCGCTGCGACGGCGGCCGGTCCACGCCGACCGCCGCCAGCACACTGGCCGGGAAATTATTGGCCCCGTACACCCGCAGGGTGCTGGCGGTCAGCTGGACCACCGAGACCTGAAAGTGGGCCGCGTCGTGCTTGGCCCCGAC
>NZ_LZKQ01000203.1 GCF_001668675.1 Mycobacterium asiaticum
CAGCGCGTCGACCTGGGCCAATGTGTTGTCCGGACGGCAGGTGACCGGGTCGGTGACCATGCCGGCCTCGGACCGCTTCACCATTTCGACCTGGCCGGCCTGTTCGGCGACGGGCAGGTTGCGGTGCAGCACGCCCATGCCACCGGCCCGGGCCATCGCGATCGCCATCCGGGACTCCGTGACGGTGTCCATCGCCGAGCTGACCAGCGGTACCTTCAGCCTGATCCGCTTGGTGAGCTGGCTCGAGGTGTCCGCGGTGGCCGGGACCACGTCGGAGGCCGCCGGCAGCAGCAGCACGTCGTCGAAGGTCAGGCCCAGCATCGCGATCTTGTGCGGGTCGTCACCACCGGTGGGCACCGGGTCGTGCGCGAGGTCGCCCAGCTGGGCGTCGCGCACATATGGGCTGCCGACCAGGTCGGAGCTGTCTTCGAGGTGGGACATGCCACGGGACATCGGTGGAGCCCTCCAGATGCATGTTCGGGGTGAAAAGCTCATCCTATCGGCTCACGCGGACACTCCTACTCGCAAGTTCTGCGTGGCGCGTCACTGGCTTGAGAAGCGGCGCTGGAGTTCGGCTCGCCCGGACAATTTCTGGCATTATCACCGCCCGGCTGCGTAGGCTATGGGGGTGCGTGACCACCTCCCGCCGGGTTTGCCGCCTGACCCTTTCGCCGACGACCCTTGTGACCCGTCGGCCGCGTTGGAGGCCGTCGAGCCGGGTCAGCCGCTCGATCAGCAAGAGCGGTTAGCCGTCGAAGCGGATCTGGCCGACCTGGCTGTGTACGAAGCGTTGTTGGCGCACAGGGGAATTCGCGGTCTCGTTGTCTGCTGTGACGAATGCCAGCAGGACCACTACCACGATTGGGACATGCTGCGGGCCAACCTGCTGCAGCTGCTCATCGACGGCACCGTCCGCCCGCACGAGCCGGCCTACGACCCGGAACCGGACGCCTACGTCACGTGGGATTACTGCCGCGGGTACGCCGACGCGTCGCTCAACGAAGCGACCTCAGACGCGGACGGATTCCGGCGCCACCTCTGAGTTATTTCTATTTACTTCTGGGCCCGTTTCGCTCAGGGCGTAGGACCGGCTGGGAACGCCGTTCTCGGCGTGGCCGCCCCCGATGTCCTGTCCCACAGCTGTCCCGACGGTGTCGACGCCGGCGGGGACCCCGGCGCCGCCACCGGTGAGGTAGGCGAGGTCGGCGAGGTAGCCGAGGCCGACGTGCTCGGTTTCGGCGTGCCCTCCGATGACGGTGTGGGCGTGGACGGTGTCGTGCTGGGCGTCGGCGTGGTCGACGAATGCCGATGCTTGGTGGTGGTCGTGGGAGTAGTCGGTTCGGTAGGCGTAGTGGGTTCGGTGGTGGTGGCCTCCGCCGGGGGCGTTGTGCTCGGCGTGGGCGTGGGCGACGCGACGGTCGTGCTGGGTTCGGTGAGTTCGGGGGCGGGAGCCGCGGGCGGCGTCCACGAGTTCGCCGGGGCTTCGGGCGCGAGCTGTCCGCTCGGCGGCGCCGCCGGTCGCACCGTCGCGTTGGGATCGCGCTTTTCCACTTTGGTGTTCAGCTGGGTCACCTCGTCCAGCAGTCCCTGGCGCCGGCTGCCGTCGTTCACGCCTTGCAGGGTGCTGCTGACCTCGGCCAGCTGCGTTTGCGCCTGATCCCATTGACCTTGGGCGATCATCTGCTGAACCTTGGCCAGATCCGCCTTCGCGGACAACATGATCTGGTCGTCGCTCACCCGCGGCTCGTTGAACATCATGGCGTGCAGCCCGTAGAGCAAGTCGCCCGGACGGGCATCGGCGATCACGGCGCCGAACCCGCTGAGCATGAGCAGGGTGGCGGCCACCGAGCCGACCGCGGCCAGGCCGCGACGGCCCCGCCCGCGATGCATCATCCCGGCCCGTAGGGCATCCTCGGCTTCCTCCTGCGACACCAGCGCGCTGGCCGGCGGCCATCGCAGGTCGTCGCGCCAGTCCCCCAGCAGCGCGGTCAGGGGATCGTGCGCGGGAGCGCCGAAGTCGCCTTCGGTGCGTGCGGCCAGCGCGTCGAGCAACAGGTCGGTGTGGGCCACGTCGTCCAGGCGATCACCCCAGGCGCTGCCGAAATCTGAATTACGCATACTCACCTGCCGCGACGATCTCGTCTCTCAACCGTTGAAGTGCGCGATGCTGAGCCACCCGAACCGCTCCCGTGGTGCTACCCACCGCGGCGGCGGTCTCCTCTGCACTCAGGCCGACCACGACCCGCAGGACCAGGATCTCGCGCTGCTTGGCCGGCAGGATCTCGAGCAGTTCATTCATCCGCGTGACCGAATCGGCTTCGATGGCCCGCTGTTCCGGCCCGGCGTCCGCCGAACGGCGCTCGGGCACCTCTTCGGCGGGATAGGCCAGGTTCCGGCCGGCGGCGCGGTGTGC
>NZ_LZKQ01000204.1 GCF_001668675.1 Mycobacterium asiaticum
CTGCGGCCGCGTGGAGCTCGTCGACATTGGGCTGGACCTGCCCGAGACCGACATGTTGGGATTCGAGGCGGCCGACGTGCTCGCGCGCTGGCCGATCCCCAGCGCGCACGACGACAAGTACACCCAGGGCGTCACCGGCGTGCTGGCCGGCAGTGCCACGTATCCGGGTGCCGCGGTGCTGTGTACCGGCGCCGCCGTCGCGGCCACGTCGGGGATGGTCCGCTACGCGGGCAGCGCCAACCACGAGGTTCTCGCGCACTGGCCGGAAGTCATTGCCTCACCCAGCCCGGCGTCGGCCGGCCGGGTCCAGGCCTGGGTCGTCGGACCCGGGCTGGGGACGGACGAAACCGGGGCCGCCGCGTTGTGGTTCGCGCTGGACACCGATTTGCCGGTGCTGGTCGACGCGGACGGCCTGACCATGCTGGCCGCCCACCCGCAGCTGGTGGCGGACCGGACGGCCCCGACTGTGCTGACCCCGCACGCCGGCGAATTCGCCCGGCTGGCCGGAGCGCCGCCTGGTGACGACCGGGTGGCGGCCTGCCGCAGGCTCGCCGACACCTTCGGTGCCACCGTGCTGCTCAAGGGCAATGTCACGGTGATCGCCGATCCCGGCGGACCGGTGTACCTGAACCCGGCCGGTCAGTCCTGGGCGGCGACCGCCGGGTCCGGTGACGTGTTGTCCGGCATGATCGGTGCGCTGCTGGCGTCTGGTTTGCCGGCCGGCGAGGCCGCCGCCGCGGCCGCATTCGTGCACGCCCGTGCCGCGGCGCTGTCGGCCGCCGACCCTGGGCCGGGCGACGCACCGACGTCGGCGTCGCGCATCCTGCACCACATCCGGGCCGCCCTGGCGGCGCTGTAGCCGACTCCGCTGTAGAGAAAGGATCCACTGTGCCCCAACATCCCTCGCTGCCCGCGCATTCGATCGCTCCCGCCTACACCGGCCGGCTGTTCACCGCGCCGGTGCCGGCCCTGCGGCTGCCCGAGGAGTCGATGGATCCCGACGCCGCCTACCGCTTCATCCATGACGAACTGATGCTGGACGGCAGCTCGCGGCTGAACCTGGCCACCTTCGTGACCACCTGGATGGACCCCCAGGCCGGGCGGCTGATGGCCGAGACGTTCGACAAGAACATGATCGACAAGGACGAATACCCGGCGACCGCGGCGATCGAGCGGCGCTGTGTGTGCATGGTTGCCGACCTGTTCCACGCCGAGAACCTGCGCGACGACGACCCGAGCAGCGCCGTCGGCGTCTCCACCATTGGCTCCAGCGAGGCCGTCATGCTCGGCGGTCTGGCGCTGAAGTGGCGGTGGCGCGAGAAGGTCGGCAAGAACTGGAAGGCCCGCACCCCCAACCTGGTGATGGGCTCCAATGTGCAGGTCGTCTGGGAGAAGTTCTGCCGGTACTTCGACGTCGAACCCCGTTATCTGCCAATGGAAGAGGGGCGCTACGTCATCACGCCCGAGCAGGTGCTCGAGGCAGTCGACGAGGACACCATCGGCGTGGTGGCGATCCTGGGCACCACCTACACCGGCGAGCTGGAACCCATCGCCGAGATCTGCGCCGCACTGGACAAGCTGGCGGCGGGCGGCGGTGTGGATGTCCCGGTGCATGTGGATGCCGCCAGCGGCGGGTTCGTGGTGCCGTTTCTGCACCCGGAACTGAAGTGGGATTTCCGGCTGCCCCGGGTGGTGTCCATCAACGTCAGCGGCCACAAGTACGGGCTGACCTACCCCGGCGTCGGGTTCGTGGTGTGGCGCAGCAAAGAGCACCTGCCCGAGGATTTGGTGTTCCACGTGAACTACCTGGGCGGCGACATGCCGACTTTCACGCTCAACTTCTCCCGGCCGGGCAACCAGGTGGTGGGCCAGTACTACAACTTCCTGCGGCTGGGCCGCGAGGGCTACACCCAGGTGATGCAGGCATTGCAGTCGACCGCGCGCTGGTTGAGCGAGCAGCTGCGCGTCGGCGAGCATTGCGAGTTGATCTCCGACGGGTCGGCGATCCCGGTCGTCGCCTTCCGGCTGCAGCGCGGCCTCGGCTACACCGAATTCGACGTCTCCCACGAGCTGCGCGGGTTCGGCTGGCAGGTGCCCGCCTACACCATGCCCGACAACGCCACCGACGTGTCCGTGCTGCGCATTGTGGTCCGCGAAGGCCTGTCCGCCGACCTGGCCCGGGCCCTGCACGACGACGCCCGCACCGCCCTGGCCTCGCTGGACAAACTGAAGCCGGGCGGGCACTACGAAGCCGGGCACTTCGCGCACTAGCGGCTTTGACGCGTTGACTCTGCGCGCAGGGCGCCCGGCTCTCGTAAAAGCTCGCCACCAGCGCAGAGTCAATCGGGCGAAGCCGTTGCGCCGCGCTCTGGGACAATGGCGGCCGTGGCCGTTACGTCGCTCTCTCTGACGCCGGGTGTCCTCGCCGAGGCGGTGGTGGACCTCGGTGCTATCGCCCACAACGTGCGGGTGCTACGTGAGCACGCCGGAAACGCGGAGGTCATGGCCGTCGTCAAGGCCGACGGATACGGTCATGGCGCCACCAGAGTGGCCTACGCGGCGCTGGCCGCAGGTGCCGCCGAACTCGGCGTTGCCACCGTCGATGAGGCGCTGGCCCTGCGCGCCGCCGGCATCGGCGAGCCGGTACTGGCCTGGCTGCACCCACCCGGTTTCGACTTCGGACCGGCGCTGGCCGGCGACGTACAGATCGCGGTCTCCTCGGCGCGCCAGCTGGAAGAGGTGCTCGAGGCGGTGCGCCGGACGGACACACAGGCCGTGGTCACCGTGAAGGTCGACACGGGATTGAACCGCAATGGCGTGGCGCCCGCCGAATACCCCGCGGTGCTGAACGGGTTGCGCAAGGCTGTAGCCGCCGAAGAGATCCGGCTGCGGGGATTGATGACGCACATGGTGTACGCCGATGCGCCGGAAGAACCGATCAACGACCTGCAGGCCAAGCGGTTCCGGGAGATGCTGGCATACGCCCGCGACCAGAAGGTGGACTTCGAGGTGGCCCACCTGTCGAATTCCTCGGCCACCATGGTCCGTCCCGATCTCACCTTCGACCTGGTGCGACCCGGCATTGCGGTCTACGGCCTGAGCCCGGTGCCTAAGCTGGGGGACATGGGTCTGATTCCGGCGATGAGCGTCAAATGTCCTGTCGCCCTTGTCAAGTCGATCAAGGCAGGTGAGGGTGTCTCATACGGGCACACCTGGGTCGCGCCACGTGACACCAATGTGGCACTGCTGCCGATCGGGTACGCCGACGGTGTGATCCGATCGCTGGGTGGGCGACTCGAGGTGCTGATCAACGGCCGGCGCCGGCCCGGGGCGGGGCGGGTCTGCATGGACCAGTTCGTCGTCGACCTGGGTCCGGGACAGCCCGACGTGCGCGAGGGTGACGAGGCGATCCTGTTCGGGCCGGGCAGCATCGGCGAGCCCACCGCGCAGGACTGGGCCGACCTGGTGGGCACCATTCACTACGAGGTGGTCACCGGCATTCGGGGGCGGATCGGCAGGAGCTACCGCGAGGCGCAGACCGTTGAGTCCTGACGACAAACACCACCCGCACCGGGGCAGGGCGTGGTTGGCCGGAAGTACCGGGCTGACCGCGGTGGCCACCCTGGTCGGCGCCTCGGCGCGCAAGACCATCGTCGAACGCACCAACGCCGGTGAAGATCCTTGGGCCGACGAGGATTTCGAGCGGCTGGACAGCGACCGCGATTATGTCGTGACGACATCCGACGGGGTGTCGCTGGTGGTGCGCGAGGCCGGCCCGGAGGATGCGCCGTTGACCGTCGTCTTCGCACACGGATTCTGTCTGCGCATGGGCGCATTCCACTTTCAGCGGATACGGCTCGGCGAGGTCTTCGGTCCGCAGGTGCGGATGGTGTTCTACGACCAGCGCGGGCACGGCGAGTCCGGGGAAGGTGAACCCGAGTCCTACACGCTGACCCAACTCGGCCAGGACCTGGAGTCGGTGCTGCGGGTGTCCGCACCCCGTGGGGCGATCGTCCTGGTCGGTCACTCGATGGGCGGCATGACGGTGCTCTCGCACGCCCGACAGTTTCCCGAGCACTACGGCCGCCGAATCGTCGGCGCGGCGCTGATCTCCTCTGCCGCTGAAGGCGTGACCCGCTCACCGCTGGGTGCGTTCCTGAAAAATCCTGCGCTGGAAGCTGTTCGATTCGCTGCCAAGTCCGCGCCCAATCTGGTGCACCGCGGCCGCAACGTATCCCGGTCCCTGATCGGCCCGATCCTGCGCGCCGCGTCCTACAGCGACCTGCAGGTCAGCCGCAGCCTGGACGCCTTCTCGCAACGGATGATGAACGGCACCCCGATCGCCACCCTGGTCGGCTTCCTGCGCGCGCTGGAAACGCACGACGAAACGGCTGGGCTGTGGACGTTGCTCAAGATCCCAACGCTGATCGCCTGCGGTGACCACGACCTGCTCACCCCGGACGAATACTCGAGGCTGATGGCGGCGTCGATGCCGCAGTCCGAGTTGGTGATCGTCACCGGCGCCAGCCACCTGGCCTTGCTGGACAAGCCCGACGCCATCAACGACGGCCTGATCCGGCTGATCGATCGGGCGCTGCCGGGCAAGATGCGGCTGCGCTATCGACGGTTGGGTGAACGGCTGCGAAAGTGGTTCAGGCGCAATGGATAACGGTACGGCCACCCTGGAGCGTGTCGAGGACACCCTGGAACTCGGATCCCGGTTGGGGGAGCAGCTGCGCGCAGGTGACGTAGTGGTGCTCACCGGCCCGCTCGGCGCTGGAAAAACGGTGCTGGCCAAGGGAATCGCGGCGGCCATGGATGTCGACGGTCCGGTGACGTCGCCGACGTTCGTACTGGCCCGGGTGCACCCGGCGCGGCAGGCGGGCAAGCCCGCGCTGGTCCACGTCGATGTCTACCGGTTGTTGGACCAACACGGCGCCGACCTGCTCGGCGAACTGGACTCGCTGGATCTGGACACCGACCTGCAGGACGCCGTCGTCGTGGTGGAGTGGGGCGAAGGACTGGTCGAACGGCTTGCCGAGCGGCACTTGGACATTCGGCTGGAACGGGTCATGCACTCCGATGTGCGGATCGCGACCTGGGAGTGGGTGCGCACCATCGGCGACGATGCAGAGCGCAGCGATGAGGAGGAGCGGTGCAGATAGCCATCGTGTTGGCATTGGACACCGCCACCCCGGCCGTCACGGCGGGCATTGTCCGGCTCGAGGACTTTACGACTCTGGCCGAGCGCGTGACCGTGGACGCGCGAGCACACGCGGAGCGCTTGACGCCCAACGTGGTCGAGGCGCTCGCCGAGGCGGGTCTGACGATGGCAGACCTGGATGCCGTGGTGGTGGGTTGTGGTCCTGGGCCGTTCACCGGCCTGCGGGCCGGCATGGCCACCGCCGCCGCCTACGGGCACGCGCTGGGCATCCCGGTACACGGTGTCTGCAGCCTGGATGGCATCGGCCGACTGACGGGCGGCGACACCCTGGTCGTCACCGACGCCCGCCGGCGCGAGGTCTATTGGGCGCGTTACCGCGACGGCGTCCGCACCGACGGCCCGGCGGTCAGCGCGCCGGCCGACGTCGACGCCGGAGCCGCGGGCGCGGTTGCCGGCTCGCCGGAGCACGCGGCGTTGTTCGATCTGCCGCGCTGCGAGCCGGTGTATCCCACACCGGCCGGTCTGGCGATGGCCGTGCCGGATTGGTCGGTGGAGCCGGCGCCGCTGGTGGCGATGTACCTGCGGCGTCCGGACGCTAAACCGTTGGCGGCCAAGCCATGACGTCCCGCGCCGGCGACGATGCAGAGCGAATGCGATGCGGAGGAGCGGCGCCATTGGGCGCCGCCGAACCCATCACCATCGGGGCACTGACGTTTGCCGACGCCGCCCGGTGCGCGGAACTGGAGGCGCTGTTGTTCGACGGCGACGACCCCTGGCCGGCCGTTGCATTCAAGCGGGAGCTGGCCAGCAAGACCAACCATTACGTGGGTGCGCGCAGTGGTGACACGCTGGTCGGCTACGCCGGGATCTCGCGCCTGGGCCGCACGCCGCCCTTCGAATACGAGGTGCACACCATCGGTGTCGATCCCGCCTACCAGGGGCGCGGGATCGGGCGTCGACTGCTCGACGAACTGCTCGATTACGCCGACGGGGGCGTGGTGTTCCTGGAGGTTCGCACCGACAACGAGCCGGCGATCGGGCTGTACCGCAGCGTCGGATTTGAACAGGTCGGGCTGCGCAAGCGCTACTACCGGGTCAGTGGTGCTGACGCCTACACGATGCGACGGGAAACCCGATGACGACCATCCTTGCTATCGAAACCTCTTGCGACGAAACGGGTGTCGGTATCACGCGCCTCGACGGCTCCGGTCCCGAGGCCACCGTGACACTGTTGGCCGACGAGGTGGCGTCCAGCGTCGACGAGCATGTCCGGTTCGGAGGTGTGGTGCCCGAAATCGCCTCCCGTGCCCACCTGGAGGCGTTGGGCCCGGCGATGCGCCGCGCGCTCACGATCGCCGGTCTGACCAAGCCCGACATAGTCGCCGCCACCATCGGGCCCGGGCTGGCCGGTGCGCTGTTGGTGGGGGTGGCGGCGGCCAAGGCATATGCGGCGGCCTGGGGGGTGCCGTTCTATGCCGTCAACCATCTCGGCGGACATCTGGCCGCCGACCTCTACGAACACGGGCCGCTCCCGGAGAGCGTGGCGTTGTTGGTGTCCGGCGGCCACACCCACCTGCTGCATGTGCGTTCGCTGGGCGAGCCGATCGTCGAGCTGGGCAGCACCGTCGACGACGCCGCCGGCGAGGCCTACGACAAGGTGGCACGGTTGCTGGGTCTGGGTTATCCGGGCGGGCGCGTGCTCGACGAGTTGGCCCGCACCGGCGACCGGGACGCCGTGATGTTTCCGCGCGGGATGTCCGGACCTCGGGACGACCCGTACGCGTTCAGCTTCTCCGGCCTCAAGACCGCGGTCGCGCGCTACGTCGAGAGTCACCCGGACTTCCGGCCGGCCGACGTCGCTGCCGGATTCCAGGAGGCGGTTGCCGACGTATTGACCAAGAAGGCGGTGCGGGCGGCGACCGAGTTGGGGGTCTCGACGCTGCTGATCGCCGGGGGAGTGGCGGCAAATTCGCGGCTGCGCGAGCTGGCCACGGCGCGATGCGCCGATGCCGGGCTGACCCTCCGGATCCCCCGGCCGCGGCTGTGCACGGATAACGGCGCGATGATCGCGGCGTTTGCCGCCCAGCTCGTCGCCGCGGGGGCGCCGCCGTCGCCGCTGGACGCAGCCAGCGACCCCGGACTGCCGGTGGTCAAAGGGCAGGTCCGGTCCTAGGCCCCGCCGGGTGCGCCGCCGGTGCCGAAGCCGCCGCCGGTCCCACCGGCGCCGCCGGTGACCCCCGTGGGACCAGTGCCGTCGTTGCCCACCGTGCCGGGGTTGCCGGCTTTGCCGTTGGTAGAGCCGCTCTTGCCGCCGGTGCCGCCGCCACCGCCGGTGCCGCCGGTGCCGCCGGCGCCGCCCGTACCCGTGCCGCTGGCGGTGCCGCCGTCGCCGCCGGTTCCACCGATGCTTCCGTCGCCGCCGGTGCCGCCCGTAGAAATGCTTGAGTTGCCACCGACGCCGCCCGTGCCGCCGGTGCCGCCGGCACCGCCTTTGCCGCCGTTGCCGTCTCCGCCGCCGGCATCGCCGCCCCGGCCTCCGGTTCCGGCGGTGCCACCGGTTCCGCCGTTACCGCCCTTGCCGGAAGTGTTCGCCAAGCCCCCGGCGCCGCCGGTGCCCGCGGTGCCACCCTGACCGCCGGTGCCGCCCGAACCCCCGTCGGTTCCGTTGCCGCCGGCTCCGCCCGTACCAGCGGTGCCGCCGGTGCCGCCGGCGCCGCCGGTAGCGGTGCCACCGACCGCGTTGCTGCTGCCACCGTTGCCGCCGCTGCCGCCGGTACCGCCCTGGCCGCCGGTGCCGCCCGCACCGCCGCCGACACCGCCGATGCCGGCTCCGCCGTCACCACCCACGCCCCCCGCACCCGCGGTTCCGCCGGCCTTGCCACTGGTGGGGGCTGAACCGTTTGTCCCGGCGGATCCGGTGGCGCCGGTGCCGCCTTGGCCGCCGGTGCCGCCCTGGCCGCCGGTACCGATCTTGCCGTTCTGGCCGCCGTCCGCGCCGAGGCCGGCCGCTCCGGCGGTTCCGCCGGTGCCACCTTTACCGCCGTCGGCGGCGGTCGTTGTGCTTCCGACGGTGGTGTTGTTGCCTCCGGCGCCTCCGGTACCGCCTATACCGCCGTTCCCGCCATCACCGCCTTGGCCGCCGCCCTGACCGTCGATGCCGGCGCCGCCGTCACCGCCTTGGCCGCCCGCACCTGCCTTGCCGCCCTGGCCACCGCCCGTGGGCGTGCCGCTGCTGGTGCCGGCGGTACCGGTGCCGCCGTTGCCGCCGGCGCCACCCTTGCCTCCGTTACCGGCGGCGCCGATCGTCCCGTCCTCACCACCGTCAGTGCCGAGTCCGGCCGCCCCGGCCGTGCCGCCGGTGCCGCCCTTGCCGCCGTCGGCACCGCTCCCGCCGCTGGTGCCGGTGTTGTTGCCGCCGAGGCCACCCGTTCCACCGATGCCGCCGTTGCCGCCCTGGCCACCCTGGCCGCCACCTTCGCCACCCATACCGGCCCCGCCGGAACCGCCCTGACCGCCCGCGCCGCCCTGGCCTCCCTGCTTGCCGCCAACCGGCGCGGTCGTGGAGTTGGTGCCCGCGGTGCCGGTGCCCCCGCTGCCGCCATTGCCCCCGATGCCGCCTTGGCCGCCGGTCCCGTTCGCGCCCGTCTGGCCGCCATCCGTGCCGCTGCCGCCGCCACCGGCCGTACCGCCGGTGCCGCCCGTGCCGCCTGCGGCACCATTACCACTGTTGCTCGCGGTGTTGTTTCCGCCGTTTCCGCCGTTTCCGCCGAGGCCGCCGGTGCCGCCCTGACCGCCCTGACCGCCGCCGACGCCGTTGATGCCGGCGCCGCCGTCTCCGCCCAGGCCACCCGTGCCGCCCTGGCCGCCCTGGCCGCCCTTGCCCGGCCCCGACCCGCTGCCGCCGGTGCTGCCGGTTGCGCCGGTGCCGCCGGTGCCGCCGGTGCCGCCCTGGCCGCCGGTGCCGATTGATCCGTTTTCGCCGCCGTCGGTGCCCAGGCCTGCCGCGCCGGCGGTGCCGCCGCTCCCTCCCTTGCCGCCTTGAGCTCCGGCAGCTCCGTTGGTGCCGGTGTGGTTGCCGCCGAGGCCACCGGCACCGCCGATCCCGCCGTCACCGCCCTGTCCTCCGGCGCCGCCCCCGACGCCGTTGATGCCGGCGCCGCCGTCACCGCCCTGGCCGCCGGCGCCGCCCTGACCGCCCTGGTTGCCGGCCGTGGGCGAGAGACCGCTGTTGCCGGCGACGCCGGTGGCACCGCTGCCGCCCTGGCCGCCGGTGCCGCCCTGGCCGCCGGTGCCGATCAATCCGTCCTGTCCGCCGTCGGTACCCACCCCGGCCGCGCCGGCCGTGCCGCCGGTGCCGCCTTTGCCTCCCTGAGCCCCGGCGGCGCCGTTGGTCTCGGTGTTGTCGCCACCTTGACCGCCGGTGCCGCCCACCCCGCCTGTCCCGCCGTCGCCGCCGGCACCGCCGCCGACTCCGTTGACTCCCTGACCGCCGGCACCACCCTGGCCGCCGGCGCCGCCCTGGTAGCCCTGCTTGCCGTCGACGGGCGTGGCAGAGCTGGTGCCGGCACCGCCGACGTCGCCCGCGCCCCCGTCGCCGCCGGTTCCACCGCGGCCGCCGACGCCATTGCTGCCCGCTTGGCCCGCCGTGCCCAAGTCGGCTGATCCAAAGAGCCCCGCCGCGCCGCCGGCCCCGCCGGCGCCGGCAATGCCGCCCGCACCGCCGGTGCCGCCGGTGCCGCCGTCCACCGCGTAGCCCACGCCGGTGCCACCGATCCCGCCGTTTCCGCCGATGCCTCCCGCGCCACCGGCTCCGCCATTGCCGCCCGTGCCGAGCAGGCCACCCAGTCCGAGCAGGCCGGTCTGGGCGCCGCCAGCGCCACCGGCACCCCCGGCACCTCCGGCGGAGCCGTCACTGCCCTTGCCGCCACCGTCCAGACCTGCGATGCCGGTTGCTCCAGCGCCACCCGCCCCGCCATCGCCCCCCGCGCCCCCCCGGGCCGCCCCCCGCCGCCACGGGGGCCCGCCCCCCCCCCCCGCCACGAGCTGATCCGGGCATGGGACGAAGGACCGCGATGACCGAAACAGCACCGGAAGTTCGTGGCGGATTTCCCGACGTCAAACCCGTCGAGGACGCGCCGCAGGAACTGGGCCCATTCGTCGCGGCGCTGCGCCGTCTGCAGGATCTGACCGTATCCACCAAGCCCGACCCGGCGCTGTGGGCCGCCGCGACCGCGCACCTGGAGAAGGCCTGCGCGCTGTTGGACGGCCACCAGGTCCCGGAGACCGAGGCGGTGGCCGGGCGGGTGCTGAGCCTGCCCGGGCTGGCCCATCCCCTGATGCCGCCGTGGATGGTGACCGAGTCCGGTCCCGACGGCGTGCGGATGGCCGGTCATTTCACCACCTCGCACATCGGCGGGAATCGGGCGGTGCACGGTGGCATGATCCCGCTGTTCTACGACTGGCTGTTCGGCATGGTCGTGACCACCGCGGACATCCGGCCGACGCGCACGGCATACCTGCACGTCGACTTCCGCAGCATCACCCCCGTCGACCAGCCACTGACCGCCCACGGCCGCCTCACACGCGTCGACGGCAGGAAGGTTTTCATTGACGCTACTATGATAGCCGCCGATGGAACGCTCCTCAGCGAAGCCAACGGCCTGATGGTTCGCTTGCTACCCCACCAGCCGTGAGAGGCACGATGTCCGACACCACAACAACGTTCACGGTTCCGGCGGTCGCGAAGGCCGTCGCCGAGGCCATCCCCGATCGGGAGTTGGTCATCCAGGGCGACCGGCGCTACACCTACCGGCAGGTGATCGAACGCGCCAACCGGCTGGCCGCGTATCTGCATTCGAAGGGGTTGGGCTGCCATACCGAGCGCTCGGCGCTGAGCGGCCATGAGGTGGGCCAGGACCTGCTGGGTCTCTACGCCTACAACGGGAACGAATTCGTCGAGGCGTTGCTGGGCAGCTTCGAGGCGCGAGTCGCCCCGTTCAACGTCAACTTCCGCTACGTGAAGAGCGAGCTGCAATACCTGCTCGCGGATGCCGGGGCGACCGCGCTGCTCTACCACGCGGCGTTCGCACCGCGGGTGGCCGAGATCCTGCCGGATCTGCCACAGCTGCGCGTGCTGATCCAGATCCCCGATGACTCGGGCAACGAATTGCTGGAGGGCGCAGTCGATTACGAGGCTGCCCTGGCGTCGGCGTCTCCGGAGCCGCCGCCGGTGCGGCACTCCGCCGACGACCTGTACGTCCTCTACACCGGTGGCACGACGGGGATGCCGAAGGGCGTGTTGTGGCGCCAGCATGACATTTTCATGACCTCCTTCGGCGGTCGGAATCTCATGACCGGCGAGCCGTCGAGCTCCATCGACGAGATCGTCGAGCGCGCCGCCTCGGGCCCGGGCACCAAGCTGATGATCCTGCCCCCGCTGATCCACGGTGCGGCCCAGTGGAGTGTGATGACCGCGATCACCACGGGGCAATCCGTCGTCTTCCCCACGGTCGTCGATCATCTGGACGCCGACGACGTGGTGCGCACGATCGAGCGGGAAGAAGTCATGGTGGTCACGCTGGTTGGCGATGCGATGGCGCGCCCGTTGGTCGCCGCGATCGAGAAGGGGATTGCCGACGTGTCGTCGCTAGCCGTCGTCGCCAACGGCGGTGCGCTGCTGACCCCGTACGTCAAGCAACGCTTGATCGAAACGCTGCCGAACGCGGTTGTCATCGACGGCGTCGGATCGTCGGAGACCGGCGCGCAGATGCACCATATGTCGACATCGGAAGCCGTGGCGACCGGCAGGTTCAACGCCGGCCCGGACACCTTCGTGGCCGCGGAGGACCTGAGCGCAATCCTGGAACCGGGCCACGACGGGATGGGCTGGCTCGCGCAGCGGGGCTACGTTCCGCTTGGTTACAAGGACGATGCGGCCAAGACGGCCAAGACATTTCCAGTGATCGACGGTGTGCGGTTCGCCGTCCCCGGTGACCGCGCGCGCCACGGCACCGACGGCTCCATCGAATTGCTGGGCCGCGATTCGGTGACCATCAACTCCGGCGGCGAGAAGATCTTCGTCGAGGAGATCGAAACGGCCATCGCGTCACATCCCGCGGTGGCCGACGTGGTCGTCGCCGGTCGGCCGAGCGAGCGGTGGGGTCAGGAGGTCGTCGCCGTGGTGGCGCTCGCGCCGGGCGCCGACGTCGAGTCCGGGGAACTGGTGGCGCACGCTGCGCAGACGCTCGCGCGCTACAAGCTCCCCAAAGCGATCGTGTTCCGTCCGGTCATCGAGCGCAGCCCGTCGGGAAAGGCCGACTACCGGTGGGCCCGTGAGCAGGCGGTGAATGGCTGACCGGTGATGCCGGCGGGGTGCGACCGCTTGGCAGTCCCATATTGCCTACTGTAATAATTACAGTACGATCTTACGAAGTACGTGTTCGAATCGTGCTGAGGTCGAGATGCCGGAGATCAAGTGACGACCAACGTTCACACCGCCGCTGCCGCCGGCGACGAGACCGTCAGCCTGCGTGACCCCTACCCGTTCTTTGCCCGCAAGCGGCACGAGGCCGCGGTGTTCGCCGGCACGGTGATGAACTACTCCAAGACGCCGGAGTCCCTGCGACCCAGGCAGGAGTACTCCGCGAT
This sequence comes from Mycobacterium asiaticum, assembly GCF_001668675.1. Lineage (GTDB taxonomy): Bacteria > Actinomycetota > Actinomycetes > Mycobacteriales > Mycobacteriaceae > Mycobacterium > Mycobacterium asiaticum_D. Next base: position 12,812 of record NZ_LZKQ01000204.1, read on the forward strand.
GTCGTTCGACGCGGTCAACACGGTGTTTCGGGATGGCCGGGTGTTTACTTCCAAGCCGTACGACAAGACCATCGGCCTGTTCATGGGGCCGACGATTTTGGCGATGGAGGGAAAGAAACACCGCGAACACCGCAACTTGGTTTCCGCGGCATTCAAGTCCAAGGCACTGGCCCGCTGGGAGCCCGCCGTCGTGCGGCCGATCTGCGATGCCCTGATCGACGAGTTCATCGAAACAGGTCACGCCGACCTGGTCCGTAACTTCACCTTCGAATTCCCCACCCGCGTGATCGCAAAGCTACTGGGATTGCCGGCCGAAGACCTGCCGATGTTCCGCGAGCGCGCCGTGCAATTGATCAGCTACCACGTCAACTACGAAGGCGCCTTCGAGGCCTCGGCCGCGCTCAAGGAGTATTTCGTCGAGCAGATCGAACAGCGCAGATCCAAGCCCACCGAGGACATCATCGGTGACCTGATCAGCGCGGAGATCGACGGCGAAAAGCTCACCGACGAAGCCATTTACTCGTTCCTTCGTCTGCTGCTGCCGGCCGGCTTGGAAACCACCTACCGCTCGTCGGGAAATCTGTTGTATCTGCTGCTGACGCATCCGGAGCAGTTCGCGGCGCTGCAAGCCGACCGCGAGCTGCTGGCAGCGGCCATCGAGGAAGGACTGCGCTACGAGACGCCGCTGACCGTCGTGCAACGCTTCACGACAGAGGACACCGAGGTGGAAGGTGTGAAGATCCCGGCACGTTCGGTGATCGGCGTGTGCATCGGTTCGGCGAACCGCGACGAGCGACGCTGGGAACGCTCCGAAGAGTTCGACATTTTCCGCAAGCACATGCCACACATCTCGTTCGCCGCCGGTGAGCACACCTGCCTGGGTTTGCATCTGGCGCGGCTGGAAACGCGCGTCGCGATGGAATGCCTGCTGGACCGGCTGACCAACGTCACCTTGCTGACCGACGATGACCCGCACATCCACGGCCAGCCGTTTCGGTCACCGAATGCGCTTCCAGTGACGTTCGACGCGAAGTAGTGTCCGGAAATGGTCAAAGTCATGACGGGCTTTCGGGTCCTCGAGCTTGCGCAGTTCACCTTCGTTCCGGCGGCAGGCGCCATCCTGGCCGACTGGGGAGCGGACGTCATCAAAGTCGAGCACCCAGCCCGCGGCGATACCCAGCGCGGCTTTCTGAATATGGGTGGCATTCAAATCGATCCGGAACGACACCCGCTGATGGAACATCCCAACCGGGGCAAACGCAGTGTCGGGATCGACGTCTCCACGCCGGGCGGCCAGGAAGTGATCTACGAACTGGCCAAGACCGCGGACGTGTTCCTCACCAACTACAAGCCCGCGCAACGCCAGAAGCATAAGTTCGACGTCGAGCACATCCGCGAAGTGAACCCGAACATCGTGTACGCCCGAGGGTCGGCTTACGGCGACAAAGGCGCCGAGCGTGACACCGGCGGCTACGACGGTACGGCGTTCTGGACGCGCAGCGGCATCGGCTATGCCCTGACGCCCGAGGAGCTGGGCGGCGCACTGGGACAAGGCATTCCCGCATTCGGCGATTCGATCGGCGGCATGTTCATCGCTGGCGGCATCTCGGCCGCGCTGCTGCATCGCGAGCGCACCGGAGAAGCGGTCGAACTCGACGTGTCGCTGCTGAGTACGGCGTGGTGGGCGGCCGGCGCCAGCGTGACGCAGGGCATGGAGACCGGCGAGGTCATGCGCACTCCGATGCCGGGTTCCGGCGCGCCCTCGGTGAATCCCTTCATGGGCAACTACGAAACCTCCGACGGCGGCACGATCAACCTGTGCATCATCAGCCCGACCGGGCTGATCCGCGACACGTTCGAACACCTAGGCATTCCCGAGGCGGCCGACGATCCGCGCTTCGCCGACGTGCTCCCCTTGATCCAGAACGCCGACGCCGCCGCCGAGCTGATCACGAAGGCCTTCGCCGGCAAACCCTTTGACTATTGGCGGCAGCACCTTAAGACGATGAAGGGCCAATGGGCGCCGTTCCAGAGCCTCATCGACCTGGTCGACGACGAGCAGGCGATCGCCAACGACATGATCGCCGAAGTCGAGCTCGCCGGCGGAGGCAAGCCGTTCCGCGTGGTCCGCGGCCCCGTCCAGTTCAATCACGAGCCGCTGACGACGACCCGGGCGCCGCAGGCCAGCGAGCACACCGAGCTGGTTCTGATGGAGCTCGGCATGGATTGGGACCGGATCGAAGAACTCAAGAATGCAGGGGCTATTGCGTGAATCGCGCCACGACGATGCAGAGCGAAAGCGATGAGGAGTGGCGCCCGTGAATGACGTCGCCATCATCGGCGTGGGCCTACACCCGTTCGGGCGTTTCGAGGACAAGTCGGCGATGCAGATGGGCGTCGAGGCCATCGTCGCCGCGGTCGCCGACGCCGGAATCGCTTGGCAGGACGTCCAGTTCGCCACCGGCGGGAGCTGGACGGTGGCCAACCCGGACGCGATCGTCGGAATGGTCGGTTTGACCGGCATCCCGTTCACCAACGTGTTCAACGCATGCGCGACCGCCGCCAGCGCCGCCAAGGCGTGCGCCGACGGCATCCGACTAGGCGACTACGACATCGGGATAGCCGTTGGTCTGGACAAACACCCGCGCGGCGCTTTCACCGAAGACCCCGCACTGGTCGGCATGCCGCGCTGGTATGCGGAGAACGGGCAGTACCTGACCACCCAGTTCTTCGGCATGAAAGCCAACCGCTACCTGCACGATCACGGCATTTCCCAGCAGACCCTGGCCAAGGTCGCCGCCAAGAACTTCCGCAATGGGGCCATGAACCCCAACGCATTTCGCCGGAAGCCGATCTCCGAAGAAGAGATCCTGAACTCGGCAATGCTCAATTACCCGCTGACGCAATACATGTTCTGCGCGCCCGACGAGGGTGCCGCCGCGGTGGTCATGTGCCGAGCGGACATCGCGCACCGCTATACCTCCAAACCCGTCTATCTGCGGGCGGTCGAGGTCCGCACGCGCCGCTACGGGGCCTACGAGGTCAACACCACCTGCGCACCCGTCGACGAAGACGTGGCGCCAACGGTTTACGCCGCCCGCAGCGCGTTCGAGAAGGCCGGCATCACCCCTGACGACGTCGACGTGATCCAGTTGCAGGACACCGACGCCGGCGCCGAAATCATCCACATGGCCGAGTGCGGGTTCTGCGAGCACGGCGATCAGGAAAAGCTCCTGGCCGACGGCGCCACCGAGATCGACGGCGCGATGCCGGTCAACACCGACGGGGGGCTGATCGCCAACGGCGAGCCCATCGGCGCCTCCGGCCTGCGGCAGATCCACGAAATCGTGCGCCAACTCCGCGGCGAGGCGGGCGAGCGCCAGGTGCCCGGCAACCCGAAGGTGGGATTCACCCAGCTGTACGGCGCGCCGGGCACCGCCGCGGCGACCATCCTCACGACCTGACCGGTAATCCCCAGCGCCGCGGGGGGGGTAGGGGGGGGCGGCGCCCCCCCCCCGGGGGGGGGCGGGGAAGCGCCGCGGCCCCCCACAACCCGGTAGAGACC
>NZ_LZKQ01000205.1 GCF_001668675.1 Mycobacterium asiaticum
ACCACCGGTGCCGCCTTTGAAGCTCGCGTTGCCGGCGCCCTTGCCACCGGCACCGCCCGCTCCGCCGGTGCCACCGGCGGTGCCGTCGGCGCCGTTCGGGTTGCCGCCGTTGACCCCACTGTTGCCTGTCGTGCCCGCGGCACCGTTGCCACCGTTGCCACCGTTGCCACCGTTGGCGCCGGTGCCGGATGAGCCCGCCGTACCGGTCCCACTGCCGCTGCCGTTGGCGCCGCCCGCACCGCCGGCGCCGACGGCGCCCGCGTTACCGCCGGCGCCACCTGCGCCGCCGGTGGTGTTGGTGGCGGTACCGGCCGCGCCGTTCCCGCCGTTGCCGGCCAGGCCGGAGTTGCCGCCCTTGCCGCCGGCCCCGCCGGTGCCGTTGGTGCCTGCGGTCACACCGGTGCCGCCCTTGCCACCGGCGCCGCCGTCTCCGCCCTTGCCGCCGGCCCCGCCGTCACCGCCGGCCTGGCCACTGCCGATGCCGGTGCCGTAGTTGTTCTGGTCGCTGACGCCGTTGGCGCCGGTGATCCCGGCGCCACCGCTTCCGGCCGCGCCGCCGGCGCCACCGTTGCTGGCGTTGCCGCCGTTGCCGTTGGCGCCCGCGCTGCCCGCGGTGCCGCCGTTGCTGGCGCCGGCCGCGCCACCGGTGCCGCCGTTACCGCCGTTGCCGCCCTTGCCGCCGGCACCGCCGTCGCCGCCCTTATAGCCGGCGCCGCCGTTGACGCCCGAGGTGCCGTTGGCGCCGGCCGCACCGACGCCGCCCTTGCCCGCGGTGCCCGCCGCGCCCCCATTGCCCGCGGCCCCGCCGTTACCTGCGGTGCCCGCACCGGCACCCGCGTTGGCAGTACCCGCGGCGCCGCCGGCGCCACCGGTGCCGCCGCCGCCGCCGTTGCCG
>NZ_LZKQ01000206.1 GCF_001668675.1 Mycobacterium asiaticum
GGTGGTTGGGTGAAGGGTGTCAGTGTGGTTGCGGCGGCGGAGGCGCCGGCGTAGCTGTACATGGCGGCGGCGTCTTGGGCCCACATGCGGGCGTATTGGGCTTCGGTGGCTGCGATGGCGGGGGTGTTCTGGCCGAAGATGTTGGTGGCGACCAGGGATGCCAGGAGGGCGCGGTTGACTTCGATTTCGGGTGGGGGCACGGTGGCGGCGAATGCTGCTTCGTAGGCGGCGGCGGCTGATTGGAGTTGGTTGGCGGTTTGGCCGGCGGCTACCGCGGTGCTGGTTATCCAGGCAAGGTAGGGGGCCGCGGCGTTTGCCATCGCTGTTGCTGACGGGCCGACCCAGGGTGCGCTGGTGAGTTCGGCGAGTGTGGCGTGGTAGGAGGTGGCCATCGCGTGCAGTTCGCTGGCCAAGCCGTCCCATGCTGCCGCGGCGGCCACCATGGGTCCCGATCCGGCACCGGCATACATCCGGCCCGAATTGATCTCCGGCGGCAAAACCGCATAGTC
>NZ_LZKQ01000207.1 GCF_001668675.1 Mycobacterium asiaticum
CGGTAGCGCCGGTGCCGCCGTTGCCGCCGTTGCCGCCGTTGCCGCGGGTGCCGGCGGGGCCGCCTTGTCCGCCGTTGCCGCCGGTGCCGCCGGGGGCGGTGGCGTCGGCGCCGTTGCCGCCGTTGCCGCCGCTGCCGCCGCCGCTCCCGAGGGCTCCGCTCGTGCCGTCGGCGCCGCGGGTGGAGCCGGCGCCGCCGGCACCGGCGTTGCCGCCCTCACCGACGTAGCCGCCTTCGCCGCCGGCACCGCCGTTTCCGGTGCCGCCGTTGGCGAACGAGCCGTCCTTGCCGTTGCCGCCGTTGCCCGCTTTACCGCCGGTGCCGCCGTTGCCGCCGTCACCGCCGCGCCCTTGGATGCCGTCGGTTCCCGAACTCGACCGTGCCTGACCGGCCGCACCGCCGGCGCCACCGTCACCGCCGGCGCCGCCTTTGCCGCCGTTACCGCCGAATCCTCCGCGATCCCCAGCGTTTTGGCCGTCGGCACCGTCGCGGGCATCCCCGCCCGTCCCGCCGTTGGCCCCGGCACCACCCTTGCCGCCGTCACCGCCGTCACCGCCGTCGATGCCACCGTTGCCGCCGGCCCCACCGGCACCGCCTTTTCCGCCGGCTTGCCCGTCAATGCCCGAGATTGGTCCCGTGCCACCGGCGCCGCCAGCTTTGCCGGCCCCGCCCTCCCCACCGTTACCGCCGCGGCCCACCGAGCCGCCGTCACCACCGGCGCCGCCTTTGCCGCCGTCGGCGCCCGCGGTGAGGGCATCGGCTCCGGCGCCACCGTTGCCGCCGTCGCCGCCGCTGGTCGGGGACGCTCCCTGGGCGCCGGTGGCGCCGGTCGCCGACCCACTGCCACCCTTTCCGCCAGCTCCGCCCTGGCCGGCGTCACCGCCCTTGCCGCCGGCCCCACCCGCGCCGCCGTCCGCACCCGCGGTCGAGCTGCCCGAACCGCCGGCACCGCCGTTGCCGATCAACCATCCACCGGCACCGCCGTTTTGACCCGTCCCCGGCGCCCCATTAGCACCGTTGCCGATTAACGGGCGCCCGGTCGCCGTCACAAACGGGGCGTTGATGACGTCCAGCAGGCTCTGCAACGGTTGCGCCGCAGCGACTTCGGCCGTCGCGTACGAGGCCCCACTGCCGGTCAGGATCTGCACGAACTGCTGGTGAAACGCCGCGGCCTGCGCGCTCAGGCTCTGATACTGGGCACCGAACGTGCCGAACAACTCCGCGATCGCCACCGACACCTCATCCTCGGCGGCGGCCAACAGACTCGTCGTATGGACGGCCGCCGCGGCGTTAGCCGACTCCAGCGCCGTGCCGATGCCAGCGAAATCTGTTGCTGCCCAGCTGATTGCCTCGGGGGTCGCGATGACAAAGGACATTTCAGAGCCTCTCTATGAGTCATGGCTTCATCGCCAGACCGCCGTCGATCTGGTGAGCTTTAAACAAATGGGTGTTATGGCCCCGAAAGGCTGTGCACTGCCTCGGGGTTGAGTGGGCCGGTTAGCTGACTACGCCGGTCGGATGTTCTGGTTGATGTGAAACACGTTGCGCGGGTCGTATTCCGCCTTGATCTCGGTGAGCCGGCGGTAGTTCGGGCCGTAGCTGGCGCGGACGCGGTCCTGCCCTTCGTCCATCATGAAGTTCACGTAAGCGGCGCCGGCCGAATACGGGTGGGTCGCGTTCCAGTAGTCCCCGGACCAGCGCCGCAGGGTCTCCGCGTTGGCGGGGTCCGGGTCGACCCCCGCGATGACCTGAGAAAACGTGACGTCCCGGTGGGCGAATGCGGTGTCGGTTTGACCGACCCGATGAACCGCGCCGTCGATCGGGTACAGATGCATCGTGGAGTGCATGGTCGGCAGCTCTTCGCTGAATCGGGCATGGGCCGTCACGGCTTCGTCGTTGATGGTCCGGAAGAAGTCGCCGCGCCAATACCATTGCAGCCCTTTGGGATACAGGGCATCAAAGGTGGACTGCAGCGCGGGATAGGGCGCGGCGCCGATTCCGTCCCAGGCCGGCTGCATCTGGCGCACCGGCGTGAAGGCGTCCGCGGCGCGGGCGGGATCGCCGGTGTAGCACCAGACCACCGCGCACGCCTTGTGCAGGTGGAAGGCCTCGGGGAAGGGCGGGGCGGGCGGGACGGTCATGGTTGCGAAGAACCCGTACAGGTCTTCGTCCTGCGCCGGCAGGAAATCCCGGTACCAGCTCAGAATGTCGGCGGTGGCCGAGATCGGCCACGCCGTGGGGCCGCAGATCACGTTCTGCATCGGGTGCAAGCGGAAGGTGAACGAGGTGACCACACCGAAGTTCCCGCCGCCGCCGCGCAACGCCCAGAACAGGTCGGGGTGCTCGGATTCGGAGGCGGTCACCTCGCGGCCGTCGGCCAGCACAACATCGGCCGCCAGGAGGTTGTCGATGGTCAGGCCGTGCTTGCGGGACAGGTACCCGTGGCCACCCCCCAGGGTGAGGCCGCCGACACCGGTGCTGGAGATGATGCCGCTCGGCGTCGCCAGGCCGTGCGCGTGGGTCGCGGCGTCCACCGCAGCCCACGTCGCACCTCCCTGGACGCGGACGGTGCGCCGGTCGGGGTCCACCTCGATCCGGTTCATCGGCGACGTGTCGATGACAAGGCCGCCTTCGACGGTCCCGAAACCGGGGCCGTTGTGGCCGCCGCCGCGCACAGCAACTTCAAGGTTCGACGTCCGCGCGAATTCCAGAGCGCTTGCGACGTCGCCGGCCGACCCGCACCGTGCGATGACGGCGGGCCGCTTGTCGATCATCGCGTTGTGCAGCGCCCGGGCTTCGTCGTATCCCGGGTCGTCGGGGAGGATTACGTCGCCACCCAGTCGGCCCCGCACCTCGTCTGTCGCCACGTTGGTCATCATGCCTCGACGCTATGGCGCGAGATAGTGGCTCGTCATGACCACAACTAGGCATTCCGCGGGCGGACGACACTAGTCAGATCTGACTATCGACCAGCGAGCCGGGCCGCGACTACGTTTTGGTCATGCAGTGGGTGCCGCCGCCGCTTCCGGCAGAGCTGACCGCCCGGCGCGGCGGCCCGCTGGTAGGTCGCGCCGCCGAGCTCGGGGCGTTCGAGCAGGCCTGGGAACGGGTTGAGGGCGGCAAACGGCAGGCGGTGTTCGTCGGCGGTGAGCCAGGGGCCGGAAAGACGCGCTTGGCCGCCGAAGTGGCTGCGAGATTGGCCGACCACGACGTCGCGGTGCTCGTCGGGAGCTCGACGGCCGACGCGGACGTCCCCTATGCACCCTTCGCCGAGGCGTTGGATCGACTGCTGGTCGCGAACCCGTCGGGTGCTCTGGCGGACGCATTGGCGGACGCGGGACCGCAACTACGGCGGCTGACAACCGAGGTGGATCGGCATCTTCCCGACGCTGGTTCCGTCGAGGAGGTAAACGAGTTACGGCGTGCCCTCTTCGACGCGGTGACGGGTTTTCTGCGCCGGCTGGCGGCCGACCGCCCGATCGCGCTGATCTTCGAGGACATGCACTGGGCGCAGGTGCCGACGCTGGCGATGCTCGAACACGTGCTCATCGGCTGCGTGGATGTGTGCATGCTGGTGGTGGCTACCTTCCGTACCACCGAACCGGACCGCTCCGAAGAACTCGCGACGCGAATGGCCGAATTGCACCGCTTCGACGGTGTTCGGCGCCTCGACCTCGGGGGCCTGGACACCGAGGCGATCGCCGAGTTCGTCGGTCAAACCCAGCAGTTGCGTCCGCCGTCGGCGCGCTCGGCCGCGGTCTTGCTGCGGGACAAGACCGGCGGCAATCCGTTCTTCCTGACCGAACTTTGCAATCACCTGGAAATCCGTGGCGGGCTCGCCAAGTTGAATGCGCATCAAACCGTTCCGGCGTCGATCGGGGATGTGATCGCGCGCCGGCTCGGCGGGCTGGGGGCCGGCGTCCGTAACGTGATCGAACAGGCAGCGGTGCTGGGCGAGGCGTTTGATCTGCCGGCGGTGATCGCCACCAGCGAGACCGATCTGACGGCGACCCTGGCGGCGGTCGATGCAGCCGAAGCCGTCGGGCTGGTGCGGGCAGTTCCTGGCTCTGACGGCGAGTTCGCGTTCGTGCATGCGCTGACCCGCGAGGCCGTCCTCGAAGGCATGACGGCGTCGCGGCAACGGGTCATGCATGCTCGGGCAGCCGAAGCGCTGGAGGGGCGTGCCGATCCAACGGTCGTTCCTCGCGTAGCCAATCACTACCTGCTAGCGCACGTGTTGGGTTACCACGACCAGGCGTTGCGCTATGCGCGGAAAGCGGCTGAAGGAGCCGAGCGGAGCCTGGCTTATGAGGACGCGGCGAAGTGGTTCGAGCGGGCGGCATCGCTTCCCGAGCTGAGCCCCGCGGAACGGGCGCAACTGAATTTCGGGGCAGCAACGAACCACGTGCGCTCCGGCGATTTCGCGCACGCCCGCGCCATCTACGAAAGCCTCAGCGTGATGGACGATCCGCTCATCCGGGTGCGCGCGGCGGTGGGCTATGAGGACGCGAGTTGGCGTCCCGGGCTGGCCAGCTCGAAGGCGGCAGACCTGCTGGCTTCCGCGCTGGAAGGGTGCGGGCTGGACACCGACGACTCCCGCTACGTGCAGGCGCTCGCCAGTTTCGGACGGGCGTTGGCGTTTGCCGGCGAGGCGGCCCGCGCACGCGAGGTCGGTACCCGCGCCCTCGACCACGCGCGGGCCATCGGCGATCCGGCGGTCCTCGTGCACGCGCTGCACGCCACCCTGTGGCAGAGCCTCAGCCCGGAGTTGTGTGACGTCCAGCTGGAGCGGACTGCCGAGCTGCTGCGGGGGGCGCAATCGATCCGCGACTACGACACCCTGGGCTCGGTGTCGCACTTCCGCGCCATGGTCAGCTATGTGGTGGGCCGGCCGGACGATTTGGCGGCCGCGGTCGCCGAGCTACAGCGAGCGGTACAGGCTTGCGGGCAGCCCTTCTTCAGCTTCATCAGCGCGTGCGGCAAGCAGGCGCTGACGTATCTGAGCGGCGACTTCGCCGGCGCCGAACAATGGGCGGAGATCGCGCTGCGCACCGGCAACCTCTTCACCGCAAATGAGACAGAGGGCTCGTACGGCGTGCAGATGTTCATGATTCGGCGGGAAACCGGAGACCTGAAGAGGTTCGCCGGATTTGTGGATGGCAGAGAGACATTCGCCGGCCGCTGGGTGCCCGGGTTGCTTGCGCTGTACACCGAGCTTGGCTGCGAGCGTGGCATGACCCGCGCACTCAATCACCTCCTCAACCGCAATCTCGGCGAGCACACCGACGAGGCGCAATGGCCGATGGAGCTGGTGTTCATGCTCGAGGCGGCCCTGGAGCTGGGCAACCGCGAAGCGGTCCATGTCTTGCGCCCGTTCGTCGCCCGCTACGTCGGCAAGAACCTGGCGGCCGGACAGTTCGTTGCGTTGTTCGGCAGTGCGGACCGCTATCTCGGCAGGATCGCGGCACTCAACGGTGACACCGACGCCGCCGAACGTCACTTCGCAGCGGCGCTCGAGCTGGATCGGCGGATGGGCGCGGCGGTACATGTCGCGGAGACGCTGGCCCGCCACGCGCTCTTCGCGGCTTCCGGTGGTCGCAGCGATGAGGCGCGACGCCTTGCCGAACAGGCCCGCGAGGTCGCCGCGCCGATCGGCCAATCCCGGGTCATTGATTTGGTGGGTCCGTTGCTGACATCGGCTCCGCAGGGCCCCGATG
>NZ_LZKQ01000208.1 GCF_001668675.1 Mycobacterium asiaticum
CCCTGCGCGGTGCTCGGCGGCTATTTCCCCCGGGGTAATTTCTCGGGGGTGGGGGGGTTACCCGCCGAACGCCTTCTCGAACTGTCTCTAGAGCAGGCCCAGTAACCGCAAATCGCTCACGTACTTGCCGATGATCGCCGGCGTGATGTGCGGGATGTCCTTGTCCGCTCCGATTTTCGCGTCCTGCACCGCCGCCCGGAACCGCTCGGTCGGCGCGATCGACCCACACTCGGGCTTCGCCGGCCGCTGGTAATTGTGCAGCAGTGGCAGCAACGAGCTGTGGCGCTGCGCTTCCGGCAGCGCCCGCAATGACGTCTCGAACCGCTGCAGCCAGTCGCCGTAGTCGGCGATCCGCTGGATGGAGCAGCCAGCCGGGTCGACCAGCCAGTCGACGAACTCGTCCAGGCCGATCCCGTCGTCGTACGGGTTCATGACGTGGAAGGTCTGGAAGTCGCGGTCGTTCAGCGAACCCAGCGTCGCAATGGCCTCGGCGATGAACTCCACCGGCAGACCGTCGTAGTGCGAGCGCTGACGCTTGCCGTTGGCGTCGAGTTCGTAGAAGGAGCCCGGCGCGATCCCGGTTGCCACCAGGCTGAGCATCATCCGGGTGAACATGTCCGGCACGTTGAGCTGACCCGGATAGCTGGTGTCAGCCAGGATCATGTCGCAGCGGAACACCACCACCGGCAGCCCGCACAGGTCGTGCGCCTCCCGCAGCAGCACCTCACCGGCCCATTTGCTGTTCGCGTAGCCGTTGGCGTAGCTGTCGTCGATCACCCGGGTGGCGCTGATGGTCCGGACGTCGGCGTCCTCGACGAACTGCCCCGCCGGGATCTGGTCACCGACCGCGATCGTCGAGGTGTACAGGAACGGCTTCTGCCGGGTGGTCACCGCCAGCCGCAGCAGCTCGGCGGTGCCCAGCGCGTTGGGTCCGAACAGCTGGCTGTACGGCAGTACGTGGTTGACCAGCGCCGCGGGGTCGACGATCAGGTCGACGGTGTCGGCCAGCCGCTGCCAGGTGTCGGCATCCAACCCGAGGTTCGCTTCGCCCTTGTCGCCGGCGAGCACCTCGAGATGATCGGCGGCCAGTCCCTGGTAGTGGGCCAGCAACATCAGGTCGCCGTTGTCGAAGACCTGGTCCAGCCGCTCCCGTGCCGACGCGTCGGACTTCGCCCGCACCAGGCAGATCACCTTGCCGTCGACCATGTGCATCCGCTCCAGCCATTCCAGCGCCAGGTAGCGACCCAGGAAGCCGGTCGCGCCGGTCAGCAGGACGGTGCGGATCTGTGCGCGGGGCCCCGGTAGGCCCGGCGCGGCGGCCAGGGTGGCGGCGTCGATGAACTTCTCCAGCGTGAGGTCACGTGCGTGCACCTCGGTCGCGTCCCGTCCGTGCACCGATGCGAAAGTGGGTCGCTGAGCCCCGGGAGCGCGCTGCGCGTCGATGTAGTGCGCCAGCGTCTGCAAGTCGCTGGCCGGGCTGACGATGACGCCCACCGGCACGTCGACGCCGAAGATCTCGTGCAGCAGGTTGGCGAACGACAGCGCCGACAGCGAGTCACCACCGAGGTCGGTGAAGTGGGCGTCCGGTCGCAGATCGCTCGCGCCGGTGCCCAGCAACGCCCCCGCCGCGCGGGACAGCGTCTCCAGCACCGGCCGCTCCGCGCCGCCCTGGCGCAGCTCACGCAATTCGTTGGCCTGGCTGTCCGCCAGCTCGGTGTACAGCTGTTCCAGCCGCTCGCCGTAGTGCTTCTTCAGCTGCGGGCGCGCCAGCTTGCGGATGCCGGTCAACAGGCCGTTCTCCAGCGTCCACGGGGTCGTCTCGATCAGGAAGTCACGCGGGATCTCATACGACTGCAGATCCGCCGCCTTGGCGACCTCCTGCAGCGACGCCGCGATCCGCGACTTGAGCTCGTCGCCACCGAAGCGTGCCAGCGCGTCCTCGGTGGGAACGATCACGGCCAGCAGGTAGGCGCGCGCGCTGTTGCCGTAGACGTAGGCCTGACGGACCAGCGGGCTGTCGGCGAACAGCGGCTCTAACTTGGACACCGTGACGAACTCGCCCTGGGACAGCTTGAGCACGTTGTTGCGCCGATCCAGGTAGACCAGTTCGTCCGGGCCGACCAGGGCCATGATGTCGCCGGTGCGGTAGAAGCCGTCCTCGTCGAACACTTCGGCCGTGACTTCCGGGCGCTTGTAATAGCCGGGGAACATGTTGGCGGTCTTGAGCAGCAGCTCGCCGCGCGGGTGTGGGCGGTCGGTCAGGAAGTAGCCCAGGTCGGGCACATCGACCAGTTTGTAGTCGAGCACCGTGGAGCGCCGGATACCGCCGTCGATGGTGGCCATCCCGGCCTCGGTCGAGCCGTAGCCTTCGACCAGGTGGATGTCGAGCAGGTCTTCGACCCACGCCTTCATCTCATCCGATATCGGTGCTGAGGCCGTCAGCGCTTCGACGAAGCGACCGCCCAGCACGGTGGAGCGCAGCTCGTCGAGCACCTGCCGCTGGGCCGCCGCGGGGTCGTCACCGCCGGCCACCAACCGGTCGACCTGACTCTGGCACTTCTCGAACAGCATGTCCCACACCCGCGGTACGAACGTGAGCTCGGTCGGCCGCACCGCGGCCAAGTCCTCGAACAGGGTGGACAGGTCGCTCTTGCCGACGAAGTAGGCGGTGCCGCCGTTGCCCAGCGTGCCGAACAGGATCTGTCGGCCCATGATGTGGCTCATCGGCATGAAGTTCAGCGTGATCGAGGGCTCTGTCTTCGGCTTGGACTCGAAGTCGTTGCTGGCCCAGAAGTTCAGCACCCGGCTCTCGTTGTTCATCGCGCCCTTGGGTGCGCCGGTGCTGCCGGAGGTGTAGATCAGCAGCGCGACGGGGTTGTCGGCGCTGGAATCTCCCGACGGCACGGGCAGCCCCGCACCCCGCGCCAGCACCTCGTCGAGGGTCTCGACGACGACGGCGGTGCCGGACAACCGGGTGCGCGCGGCCTCGACGGCGTCTCGCTCGTCGGAAACCTGCGGGTGGTAGTCGAAGACCACTAGCCGGGCGGGCGCGTGCCCGGTCAGCGCCAGCTCGACGGCGTCGGCGAGATTCCCGACGCTCGCGGCGATCACGGTCGGCTCGGTCTCGGTGACGATCGGCCGTAGCTGAGTCAGCGCCGCACCGGTCTGCAGCGGTACCGACACCGCGCCCAACTTCGCCAGCGCAACATCGATCACGGTGTAGTCCACGCTGGTGAAACCAACGATGCAGACGCGGTCTCCGGTTCGGACGGCGGCGTCGGCGGCCAGTGCCGCGGCGCAGGAGTCGATACGAGACGACAATTCGCGGTAACTGACGGTGTCGAAGCGGGGGAGCAGTTCGAGCGTGGTGCGGCCGGTGACCGGGTCGGTCACGAACTCGGCGGCCCGCTGGCCCAGGGCCGGGCGGTCGGCGTAGCCCGCCATGACGGTCTCGACGAGCTGGTTCAAACGCAGGCCGGGCCGGCGGATCGCGGCGGAGATCTTCGGGTCGGGTTTGGCGGCGGCGAACTGCGCGTCGGTGGCGTAGAGGTTCTCGATGCGGCCTGCAAGCCGCTCTTCGCGTGTGGTGGTTGACATAGCAGTGCCTCGCATCTGACAGGTGGTGATATGTGGCGCCTCGGTGCGCTCCGATAGGTAGAACGTTAGCAAAAGTAACGATCTACGGGGCTATGACTTCCGCCACTCGGTCCCGTTCCTTCCCTCCCCCGGGGGACGACCCCTCCCCTTCCCGGCGCGAGCAGACGCAGAATCGCACGATTCGGTCGGTGTCAAGCTGCTTGGAGTCGTTCGGAGTCGGGGAGGTTGATGCCAACGGTGTCGGCGGGGCTTGGTGTTC
>NZ_LZKQ01000209.1 GCF_001668675.1 Mycobacterium asiaticum
CGGCGCACCACCTGAGGCGCCTCCCTCGCGGCGCGGCTTGTGGGCGGCGGCATTGCTGGCCACCTTCGTGCTCGCGGTCCTGTTGATCGTGATCAGCCCGTCTTTGTCGACGCCCGCGCCGTCGCCGGCGGGCACCACCGCCCCAATGCCACCACCGACCACAACCGTCGCACCCGCGAACACGGTCGCCAGCACGCCGGAACCCGCCCCGCCGCCGCCCCCAGGGCCCCCGGGCAAGCACGGCAAGAAACCCAAAGGCGGAAAAGGCAATTGATCAGTCGGGCAGCCCGAACAACTTGACCACCCCATGGTCACGTCCGGCGGTGTAGCCGCCGTCGACGGCGATGGCCTGGCCCGTCACGAACGAGGCGTCCGGGGAAACCAGGAAAGCCGCTACGGCCGCGATCTCTTCCGGCCGGCCTAAGCGCTGCAAGGCGTGCTCGCTGGTGATCGAGTCCAGCGGCCCATCCATTCCCGGCAGTTCGAACACGGACTTGAGCATCGGCGTTTCGATGAAACCCGGGCAGATGGCGTTCGCCCGGATGCCGCTGGGACCGTAGTCGAGCGCAATGTTCTTGGTAAGCAACACAACTCCGCCCTTGGCGGCGTTGTACGAACTGCCGCCCGCGGTCCCCTCCAGCCCTTCGACACTGGCCAGCGTGACGATCGAACCGCGCTCGCCGTCGACCCGCGGCTGCTCGATCATCTTTGCCAGCGCCGCCTTCGCGACCAGGAACGTCGCGGTCAGGTTCACCCCGATCACCCGGTCCCATTCGGCTTGCGGGAGCAGATGAACGGGCCCGCCGCCGGCCACCCCGGCGGAATGGACGACCCCGTCCAGTCGGTCGGGTACCGCGGCGAACACCGCCGCCACCGCGGCCTCGTCGGTGACGTCGGCCGTCACAAAGCGGAACTGCGGACCCAGGTCGGGTGGCGCGCTCAGGTCCGCGCCGACGACGGTGCCGCCGTCGTCCAGCAGGCGCCGCGCGGTGGCCAGGCCGATGCCCGAGGCCGCACCGGTCACCACGAAGGTGCGTCCCTGAGCGCGCGTCACCCTCAGCTCTCCAGCGCTTTGGCGCAGGCCGTCAGGATCGCCTCGAAACTGGACCGCAACAGCGGGCGGCTGACCTTTTCCAGCAGCTTGCCGCCCGCATACAGTGGGTGCGTGTAGTTGGTCAGCCAGTCGACGCTGGTGCTGTTCCCGGACGGGGTGAAGGTCAGCGTGCCGCCGTCGTGATTGAACGCCGGAATCGACCGAACGATTAGGTAGGAGTACTTGTTCGGGCGGTCGTAGGCGGTGATGTCCTCGCGGAACCACATGCCGGTGCCCAGCACCACTCGGACGGCTCCCGCGCCCGGAGCCGGTGAGTCCTTCGCCCAGCCCGACTTGATCACCAACGGTGCGGCCGCCAGGCTCACCGGATCCGCCAGCCAGTCGAATACCTTCTCCACGGGCGCGGCGATCGTTCGTTCGATGTGGATCTGGACCATCGGATCTCCTGACTTCCGTGTGTGTCCCTGTGCATGTTAGACCGCGCCCGGACCGCCACGGCGGGCGCGAAAGTGGCCGCGTTTGCTGTCGATCTCGTCGACGGTGAACCCGCGCCGGGCCAGTCGTTGCCCGATGAGTTCGCCGCTGATGGCCGCTTCCAGGCGCGCCCCGTTCTCCCGGCAGAACACCCGCGCCTGGGGCAGGACGATGGCCGTTGCCTGGGGTGTGGCCGGGGTGAAGCGGATCGTGGTTCCGTCGGCGATGACGCCGGAATATTCGTATTCGAGCAGTGGCTCGAAGCCCCGTGTGGTGCGGATCGAGATCGAGGCGTCGGGTTCGACCCGGAACTCCCGACCGCGCCGCACGAACGGGACGAGGTTGAAACCAAGCAGCAGCAGACCGGGCACGATCAGCACGAACAGCGCATAGGCGTGCGTCTTCTCCAGCTCCGCGTCGTAGGCGTAGCTGGTGAACATCTCAGCGAGCCAGCCCTCGACGAAGATGGCGATGTCGTGCAGTACGTCCCCGATGGTGGCGCGCCCGCTGGACAGGTCGTAGCCGATCGCGCCGATGGCGCCCACGCCGCCGATCGTGAGGAGCGCCCCCAGCAACACCAGCCCCCAGCTGGTCTTCGACACGAAGGTCCCGCGCGCCTGGACCGGGTTCTCGATGTCGACCTGCGGCCCGCCGAGCGGCCGTGCCAGGCACCAGACGCTGACGCCGATCGCGATTGCCAGTGTCAGAAACTCCAGTGCGCCGAAGGACGGCCGGTCAGAGTTCTTGACGGCGATCCCCAGAAACGCCAGCCAGGCGACCCAGCGCAGCGCCCGTTGCCAACCCGCGACGCGGCGCTCGCCCGACCCGTGCCGCCCGGAAGTGTCCCGATCGAGTTCGTCCGGCCCGTACCCGTCGCCGCCGACCTGGTTAGCCATTCCGGGATCCTACGTCCGGGTTGTGCCGTTTCCCGAGGTTGAACGCCCGCCAGACGGCAATAGGGATGGCAGGGAGGCAAACCATGACCAGCAAGACCGTCGCCATCACCGGTGCCACAGCGGGGATCGGCCGGGCCACAGCCGTCCGGTTCGACCGCGCGGGGTACCGCGTCGCCGCCTACGGCCGCAACCCGTCGGCGCTGGAGGCTCTGCGTGCCGAGCTGCGGCCGGAGGCGGTGGTCGATTCCCTCGACGTGCAGGACGCCGACGCATGGGCCACCCGCCTGGGTGAGCTCGCCGAGCGCACCGGCGGCGGATTGGACGTGCTGATCAACAATGCCGGCATCCTCGAATCGGGGCGCTTTGCCGAGATCCCTCTCTCTGCCCAGCGGAAGGTCATCGATGTCAACGTGGGTGGCACACTCAATGGCTGTCATTCGGCCTACCCGTACCTCCGGTCGACGCCCAACGCCCAGGTGATCAATGTGTGTTCGGCATCGGCCATGTACGGACAGGCCGAGCTGGCGGCGTACTCCGCGTCCAAGTTCGCCATCCGCGGGCTGACCGAGGCACTCGAATTGGAATGGGTCGCAGACGATATCAGGGTGTGCGCGGTGTGGCCGCTGTTCGTCGACACCGGCATGGTCAGTGGCGTGGACACCGGAAGCACCCGGACCATGGGAGTGTCGCTGACTGCCGACGACGTCGCGGAGTCCATCCTGAAGATCGCGCGGGGCCGACCGCGCCTCCCCCACGGTCCGCACTATGCGGTGGGTACGCAGGGCAAGGCGTTGATGGCGGTCGCCAACCTCGCACCCTCCTGGGTGGCACGGGAGATCAACCGTCGCGCCACCCGGTCGTGAGCGCACAAGTTCGGCGGTAAGAATGGCATCCATGACCACCGAAGCGCTCGTTCAGCGCGACTCAACGCAGACCTCCGCTCAGCGCGTCGGGATCGGCCTGCTCGGCATCGGCACCCTGCACTTCTTGGCGCCGAAACCGTTCGACGGCATCATCCCCGCCGAGCTTCCTTTCAGCGCACGGTTTTACACCTACGCATCCGGGGTCGCCGAGCTGATTATCGGAGCGCTGCTGCTGTCGCCAAGCACCCGGCGTCCCGTGGCCGCGGCGGCGGCTGCGTTGTTCATCGGTGTCTACCCGGGCAACCTCAATATGGTTCGGCTGTGGTGGGACAAGCCGTGGTACATGCGGGCCATCGCGTTGGCCCGGCTGCCGTTGCAGATCCCGATGATCACCACCGCGATCAAGATCTACCGCAACAGCTAAAGCCTCGAGCCGACGCGGTGCAGCGTGCCGTCGGGGTCGACGTAAGCGAATTCCCGTAAGCCGTACGGGGTGTCGTGCGGCGGGTGCAGGCGGCCGCCGAGGTTTTCCAGAGCCCGCCACTCCGCGTAGAGGGCGTCGGCGTCGCTGACATAGAGATACACACTCGAGGCGGTACTCAACGGGTCGTGCTCGGCCCATTCCGTCAGGTGCATTGACACCGATCCGCGGTCGACAAAGCCGTACCGCTCCGGGCCTTCGTAGCCGCGCACATCGAAGCCGAGGTGGCGGTAGCGGTCGAGGGCGGCGTCGAGGTCAAGGACGGGCACAATCGGTGCCACCGAGGTGAAGTCGATTCCGGACACGGGAGAAGTCTGTCACCTGGACGTTCGCTGTGGCATTCTGCGTGGGTGAGCGCTGATCCACAGGATTGGCCGACGGGGATTGTGACGTTCCTGTTCACCGACGTGGAAGGTTCCACGCGTCGGTGGGAGTCGGACGCCCAGGGCATGCGGACCGCGTTAGCCGCTCACGACCGGGCGCTGCGTCAGGCCATCGAAACCCGCGGCGGGTACGTGTTCAAACACACCGGTGACGGAGTGTGCGCGGCGTTCGCCTCTCCCCGATCCGCCGTCGACGCCGCCGTCGCCGCGCAGCAGGCACTCGAGTTGCCGGTACGGATGGGCTTGGCGACCGGAGAAGCGGAACTGCGCGACGCAGACTACTTCGGCACGGTGCTCAATCGCGCCGCGCGGGTGATGGCCGCCGGACATGGCGGGCAGATCCTGTTGACCGATTCGACGGCGGCGCTGGTCACCGGAGTGGACCTGGTGGAGCTCGGTCCCCGGCGACTGCGGGACCTGTCCACGCCGGTCGGGGTGTTTCAGGTGCGAGCGCCGGGCCTGCGCTTCGAGTTTCCCGCATTACGAGCGCTGGACAGCAGTCCCGGCAATCTGCGTCCCTCATTGACGAGTTTCGTCGGACGCGAATCCGAGGTCGACCAGGTGCGCGCCGCGCTGAAGGTGCACCGGCTGGTGACCCTGGCCGGCGTCGGCGGGGTGGGCAAGACCCGTTTGGCTTGTGAGGTCGCGACTCGCATGTCCGACGAATTCCCGGACGGGGTTTGGTTTTTCGAGCTGGCCGCGGTCTCCGATCCAGGCGCGGTGCCCGACGCGGTGGCCGCGGTGCTGGGCATCACCCAGCAGCCGGGCAAGAACATGACCGAGAGTGTGGCCGCCGCGCTGGAGGGCCGGATTCGGCTGCTGGTGTTCGACAACTGCGAGCATGTCCGCGATGCCGCGGCCGATCTTATCGAGGAGATGCTGGCGCGTTCGACGAGCGTACGGATCCTGGCGACCAGCCGGGAACGGCTGGACGTCGCCGACGAACAGTCGTGGTCGGTGCCATCGCTGGACGTGGGCGACGGCATCGCCTCTCCCGCCGCCAGCCTGTTCGTCGAACGCGCGCAGAGCGTTTCGGCGGATTTCAGCGTCGCGGAAGCCGACGACGCTACCGCGGTGGTCGAGATCTGCCGGCGGCTGGACGGGATACCGTTGGCGATCGAATTGGCGGCATCGCGGATGGCGTCAATGTCGCCAATCGAGGTTCGCGACCGGCTCAACCACCGCTTCCGGCTGCTGGTCGGTTCGCGACGCGGTCTCGGCCGGCACCAAACCCTGCGGCACGCCGTCGCGTGGTCCTACGACCACCTCGACCCCGCGGAACAACTGCTGCTGGAACGCTGTTCGGTATTTGCCGGCGGGTTCGACCTGCAAAGCGCCTGCGCGGTAGCAGGATCCGGCGGTGACGACTACGAAGTCCTGGATCTGCTGGATGCGTTGGTACGCAAGTCGTTGGTCACCGTCGACCGAAGGGCGGGACGGACACGTTACTCGATGCTCGAGACGATCCGTGAGTTCGCCGAGGAACAACTAGCGGGCCGCGGTGTAGCACAGGAGGTTCGGGGCGCGCACGCCCAGCACTTCGCCCAGCGGAGCACCGAGGTCATGACCGTGTGGGACAGTCCCGATCAACGCGAAGCCTACGAATGGTTCACCGCCGAGCTGGCCAATCTGCGTATCGCTTTTCGCTGGGCGGCCGACCACGAGGTTATCGACAATGCCGCCGCGATCGCCGAGAATGCCGCCTTTCTCGGCTACTCGGTGGACAATTTCGAACCGATCACCTGGGCTGAAGAGCTGTTGGAGACTGCCCGCGCCGTCGATCATCCCAGGGCAACTTTCCTCCATGTGCTGGCGTCGATGTGTTATTCGGCCGGACGATTCACCGACGCGCTCCGGTATGCCGAAATTGCCGTGCAGATGCTCGACAACTGTTCAAACACAGTGCCTTACGGTCTGCACGCATGGCCCAGTGGCGCTTTCACCGTCAGTGGAAGGCCAGACCGTGGAATCGCGTTGTCCCGCACCCAGTTGGCCCGCGGCCTCGATATCCTCACCCTCACCCGGGGATGCCTCATCTTGGCGTTATCGATCCAAGGTCCCAGCGACGAGGCCATGGCACTGTCAGACGGGCTGCTCGAGGCCGCCCAGGCCACCCGAAATCCGTTCGCGGTCTGCTTTGCGGCGCTTGCCGATGGCTTCGCCTTCCGCGACACCGACCCCGCGCGGGCGATGAAGGTCATGCGCCGCGGCTTGTCGATCGCCCAGGAAACCGGCAACCGCAGTGCTGTGTCTCATTTGGCGGCCGTCCTGTGCCGCGTCGAAGCCAACCACGGCGACCCGCTAGCCGCGTTGGACTTCTTCACCGTGGCCATTCGCAATCATCACGAGGCGGGCAGCACCGCGATGATGAGCACACCGCTGGCTCTGCTTGCCGCCTTCTTCGAGCGGTTGGGGCGACACGAGCCGGCTGCGACTCTGGCCGGATTTGCGTTCAGTCCGGTGACCGCGCAGTCGGTGCCCGAGCTCAAGACGGTGATAGCGCGGCTGCGTGCCGAGTTGGGAAATGCAACGTACGAAAGGTGCGCGCAACTCGGCGGGAACATGAGCACGGCCGCCATGGCCAACTACGCCTACGACCAAATCGACCAGACGCGCACCGAACTCATGCGCGCGGGCGCCGCACCTCGCGCGTAGCGTCTCGTGGCCGGTTGATAAAACCGTCGCTGATCGACACATCCGAGATACCGCGCCGTCCCAATCCCCGCCAAGCGTGGGCCCTAAGCAGGTAAAACGCGCCCAGCGCCGCCAGAAGGCCCACGCTGGACGCCCGCCCGTGTCCAGCGTTCCAAGAATCCTCCAAGGATCCTTCAAGGCCTCGGCGCAAGCGTGTGGGTTGGTAACAACACAGGCAAAACGACGAACCAGAACCATCGCGGTGGCAACCCCAGCTTGGTCGTCGAAAGGGGGTCGACCATGACCGACATCGCCCACCACGAGCCGATAACCAGGCACGACGGGCTCGCGGACGTGGCTCCCCTACTCGACGCACTGGCCGCGGTCGCGGTCCGGGGTGAGACCCCCGGTCCCGAATTGCTGGCCCGCGCCAACGCGGCGCGGCCGCTGCTGTCTGCTCTGGCGCGAGACCCCAAGGACGGCGAGCCGTATTCCCGCTCGGTCCTGCGGGTCAACGACGAGGTCGAAATCATGCTCGCACGCTGGCGTCCGGAAAGCAGTTGCGCGCCGCACGACCACGGCGGCTCGAGCGGCTTCGTCGTCGCGGTCGAAGGCAACTTCCATGAGCGGCGGTTCGACTGGGACGACACCAAGTTGTTCGTCGCCGAGCAAGCCCTACGCAGAGAAGCCACCACCATCCCGGTTTCACCCGAAGACATCCACGACATGACCGCCGAGGCGGGCGGGCTCACCCTGCACCTCTACAGCCCACCGCCGGCTGGAATGCGGGTCTTCGACATGGAGCGCGCCGAGGTGCTCGAACTCGTCGGCGACTTCGGCGCCTGGATCCCAGCGGGCGACCACCCGCGCATCCCGTTCGCCGCCGTCGCGCCCAAGAGCCGGCAGAAGCCCGTCATCTGGGTCGCGCACACCACCCACTACCGCGGCGGCTCGGCCGAATTCGCGGTGGCTGCGGCCACCATGGGATGCGAACTGGCCGACGAGAATCCCGACGCGGAAGTCATCGTCTCGGGTCTGCACCGCAAGGCCGACTTCGAAGCCGAACTCACCCGGCTCGCGCTAGCCGGCCGAAAGATCAGCCAGCTGCACCTGATCAGCCATTCCGGCATGTACGGGCCGATGTTCGGCTCCACCGACTGGCCCGAGCAGTTCTCCCCGCATGAGTGGCGGGACATGACGATCCCCTTCGCCGCCGGTGCTCAAGCGTATTTCCACGCCTGCCGAACGGCGCGCTGGTTCACGCCGTTCTTCGCCGACGTGTTCGGCGTCGCCGCGTTCGGCAACCACAACTACACCACCGTGTCCACGCGCAAGGACCGGTTTGCGTGGGCGGGTCGCCATCCGGCGGCCCGCCCGAAGCTTTATATGATCGCCGCTCCCGGCAAGAAGTCGCACGGCTGGGCCGGCAGCGCGCGCAAGTATCTCGGCTGCGCCGCCGAGCCGATGGTGCAAAGCCTGCCCGCCGCAACGCATCCGGAACGCTCTTACGATCGCGTCGCCGAACTGTACGACCGCGCCTACGCCGACATCCGGGTCCGTGAAGCCGAATGGGAATGGGTGGCCAACCGGCTGGCCGGCCTGCACGCCGACCTCGGCCGACGCCTCCGTGTACTGGAAATCGGTTGTGGCAATGGGTCTTTGCTACGCGCCTTGGACGAGAACGGTGACATCGACTTCGCCGTCGGCGTGGACAGCTCCGCGGGCATGCTGGCCCGGGCACGTGAACGCAGCCGCGACCGTGCCCGCCTGCGATTCGGCAAGGTCAATGGGCCCGCGTTGGATGTGCCCGACGACCACATCGACGTGGTGATCTCCTTCTTGTCTTTCCGATACCTGGACTGGGATCCCGTGATGGCCGAAATCCGCAGAGTGCTCGCGCCCGGCGGCCGGCTGTGGGTGGTCGACATGGTCGAGCAACCGGTGCGGTTGCGCGAGCTGCGCATCCTGGCCCGATCGGCCGTCGCGCACCTACGGACTCGCCGCGCCCGACCCCAATTCGCCCACGACCTCGCCGCATTGACCCATCACCCAGATTGGCGGAATATGTTGCAACACAACCCTATCCGTGCCGAACACGAGTATCGGTGGTATTTCGGCAGCCGATTCCCGGGCGCGAAAATCCAGACGCTGACGGCGACCATGTCCGCGCGGGTGATCGCGTTCGACTCCGGCCCCCTGACCAAGGGGCAGACCGCCCCGCTCTCCTACCCGTGATGGCCACGTCAACCGATGCCCGGCTGGGCATCATCGACTGGGGCATCGGCGGTGTGGGGCTGGTCAACGCGCTGGACCGGCTGGCTCCCGGCCTACCGGTGCTGTACTGGTCGGACACGGCAGCCACACCCTACGGCCGGATGAGCGCCAACCAGCTGACCGATCGTCTGATGACCGTGATCACCCACCTTGCCGAGCGCGGCGCCACCGAGGTCGTGCTGGCCTGCAACGCCGCCAGCACCGTGGTCACGCGGTTGGGTGCGGCACCGGTCCCGGTCGAGGGGATCATCGCCCACGGATTGGCGTCCGTACCCGAAGATCTCAGCCTGGTTGGGGTCGTCGGCGGCCTGCGCACCATCGATGCGGGGCTCTATCGGCGCGGCCTCGCGCGCCCGGGGCGGGGAGTCCTGAGCCGCGTCGCGCAGCCGCTGTCCGCGCACATCGAAGCCGGCCGCGCCGGCTCCAGACGGTTCCGCGCCGACCTGGCCGACATCGTGGCGCCGCTGCACGAGGTGGAGGCCCTGGTGCTCGCCTGCACGCACTACCCCGCCGCACGCCAGTGGTTCGCCGAGGCGCTGCCGAACGCACTGCTCATCGACCCGGCCGAGCACCTGGCGGCCGCGATCGCCTACCGGTATCCAGAGGCACGGACGGCCGACCGCGCCGAGCGGGTCTACCTCACCACGGGGAACCCGGCGGCCATGCGGCACGGCGCCGCCCGCGCCTGGGGCGCGATGCTCACCGCGACCGCCGTCCGGCGGGTCGAGCCGCGGGCCGGATACCGCGTCGTCCAGCTGCGCCACGCGGGGTGACACGCAACCCCGCAACCGCGGCATGGCAGGGTGACCTACGTGGCCAACACTGCTGAAACTGACCTACGCGAGATCGGCACCGAGAACGGCACATTGCGCTACTACGACGCCGGCGGCGCGCAAGCCCCGACGTTGTTGTTCCTGCACGGATCCGGTCCGGGCGTGACAGGTTGGCGGAACTTCCGCGGTGTCCTGCCGGTGTTCGCCGAGCACTTCCGTTGCCTGATCCTGGAATTTCCCGGGTTCGGCGTGACCGACGACTTGGGTGGCCATCCGATGGTGACCGCTCAGGGTGTGGTGGCGCCGTTCCTGGATGCGCTCGGGGTGGACCGGGCCCACATCGTCGGCAACTCGATGGGTGGCGGCGTCGGCATCAACTTCGCCATCCGGCATCCGGATCGCATCGGCCGCCTGGTGACCATCGGCGGGATCGGCACCAACACCTTCAGTCCCGGTCCGAGCGAAGGCATTCGGCTGCTGCAGGAATTCACCGAGGATCCGACCAGGCAGCGGCTGGTGGACTGGCTGAAGTCGATGGTCTACGACCAGTCCCTGGTCACCGAGGAACTCATCGAGGAGCGCTGGCAGCTGGCAACCGATCCGGACACGTTGGCGGCGGCACGCCGGATGTACGGCAAGGCCGCCTATGCCGCGATGATGGCGGCGATGAACGCCTCCGACCGGCCGATGCCGTGGGCGGTCATGCACAAGGTCGCCGCACCCACGCTGTTGACCTGGGGGCGCGACGACCGGGTGAGCCCGCTCGACATGGCGATCGTTCCGATGCGCACCATCCCGAACGCGGAGCTGCACGTGTTCCCCAACTGTGGGCACTGGGCGATGATCGAGGCAAAGGACGCGTTCGAGAGCACCGTGCTGGCGTTCCTGTCGCGCGGCTAGACGGCCCCGGCCAGGCCCCTGGTCAACAGCGCGTGCGCCTCGGCTTTGCCGTCCAGCACGCGACTGGTGCGCGCGGCGATCCGCCATCCCTGTTCCCCGCGCGCCAACACGAAATGGTTTGCGGTGCAGCGCCATACCCGATAGCCCTGGCCGTCGCGGACCAACACCAGCGATTCGCACACCGCCACCGCGGAGTCACCGTCCACGGTCACCACGCACGGTCCCAGAAAATGACAGCAACCGTCGGCCACCAGGTTCTGGTGATGCTGCGAACTCACCATGGCGTGCACGTCGGCGCGGCTCTGCATGCGCCAGCCTTCGACGTCATAGGTGCCGTCGACGGCCCACAGCCGTGCGGCGGTGTCGGCGTCGCCGGCGTCGACCGCGGGGCCGTACGCGGCGATCAACCTCGCGATGTCCCGTTCGTCCTCGAGCCTGCGCAGCCGCTCGGCAAGGACGTCGATGTCGGTCATGCGGAACCCCCTATCAGCGCCTGGACCCTTTGATGCGCGCCCAGGACGATCGCGGCTCGGTCGGTTCCGCTGCCCCACCGCACCGCGGCGGCGTTGTCGCCGGCAACGAACACCGGCCCGTTGGCCAGGTTCGCCAACCCCTCGCGAGCCACGTCGGCCGGATCGGAGACGGACAGCCCCGGCACGTCGAAATTCAGCCCGGCCCGCTCCATGGCCGGCGTGCGGGTGACCCCCAGCATCAGGTCGAGCACGTCGACGTTGTGGTCGCGCAATTCCAGCCACAGGCTTTCCGCGAACAACCGGCCGAAAGCCTTGACTCCGGTATACGCCGATTGCCGCATCGAACCGTAAGTCCCCGCGATCGACCCGACCAGGATGATGCCGCCTCGGCCGCGCTGCCGCATCGGCCGTGCGAATTGTTGCACCAGCGCCAGCATCCGGGTCACGTTCAAATCGATGACCCGACCGATCGCGGCGAGGTCGGCGTCCAGGAACAGCTCGCGGCAGGTGTTCGCGCCGGCGTTGTAGATCAACAGACCCACCTCGACGTCGGCGGTCTCTTCGGCGATGCGCGCAACCGCTTGGGGGTCAAGCAGATCCACCGCGATAGTGCGCACCTGGGCGCCGATTTCCCGGCAGCGGGCGGCGGTGTCGGCCAGCGGTTCGGGCTTGCGGGCGATCAGCACCAGGTCGAAGCCGTCACCCGCGAGTTGTTTGGCGAATTCGGCGCCGACCCCTTCCGAGCCGCCCGCGATCAGCGCCCAGGGGCCGTACCTGCTGCGGTCGGTCATCGTCGTCTCCTCACGTCGTCTTCTGTGTCAGGCCGGCGTCGACGACGAGCTGGGTGCCGGTGATGTAGCGGGCCGCATCTGAGGCCAGGAACACCACCGCGTTGGCTACGTCGACCGGCTCCACCCACGGCACCGGTAGCAGGTTGCGCGCCCGCAGCACTTCGGCCGCGTCCTCGGCCGTCGGGTTGTCCAGATCCGGCCGCAGCCGACGGAACGTCTTCTCGTTGAGCACCATTGGCGTTGCGACGGCACCGGGGTGCACGGTGTTGACCCGGATACCGCGCGGCCCCAGTTCGTTGGCCAGCGTTCGGGCCAGGCCAACCACGGCATGCTTCGTGGCGGTGTAGTGGGCGGCGTTGGCCATGCCGCGGAGCCCGCTGGTGGAGCTGATGATCACGACCGAGCCGCCGTCGGCGCCGATGTGCGGCACTCCCGCCTTCACCGTGTGCCAGACGCCGGTGAGGTTGATGTCCAGCGTGCGCTGCCAGTCCCGCGGGTCGAGCTCCCAGGTGGGCCGGCCCGGGGTGTGGATGCCGGCGTTGGCCAGGACGACGTCCAGCCGACCCAGCCGCTCGACGCCGGCATCCACGGCCGCGGTCACGGCCTGCAGGTCGGCGACGTCCGCCGGGCCGGTCACGCAGCGCCGGCCGCGGTTCTCGACTTCGGTTGCCAGCGAGGCGAGATCGTCGGCGGCCGCGGGAAAGTCGAGTGCGATCACGTCGGCACCCTCGTCGGCGAACCTTTGGCAATGCACCCGACCGGTGCCGCGGGCCGCGCCCGTCACCAGCACGACCTTGTCCCGCAGTCCGGTCAACATGGCTTCTTGATCAGGTCGAATCCTTTGTAACCCGCGTCGGCGACCTCGGCGCAGATGTCGTTGTACGCCGCGAACCCGCCGACGAACAACATGAAGCCGCGGGGTTTGCCGGGCACATTGGCGCCCATATACCAGGAATTGGCCTTGGTGAACAATGACGCGTCGGCGCGCCGGGCCAACTCGACACCCCAGCCGTCTACCGCGTCCCGAGTTGGTTCCATGGCGGCATAACCGTGGTCGTCGAGGTAGGCAATGGCATCAGCGATCCAATTCACGTGCGCCTCAGCGTGTAACACCATGTTCGCCAGCACGGCCGGTGCTCCCGGACCGGATATGACGAACAGGTTGGGGAAGCCGTCGACGCCGAGGCCCAGGTATGTACGCGGCCCGTGCGTCCAGTTGTCACGCAACAACTCACCACTGCGGCCGACTATGTCGATCTTGCCCAGCGCGCCCGTCAACGCATCGAAACCCGTTGCGAACACGATCATGTCGAGGTCGTAGTGTTGGTCCGTGGTATTGATGCCGGTGGCGTCCACCGATTCAATCGGGGTCGCACGCACACTGATCAGCGACACATTGGGCTTGTTGAAGGTCTGAAAGTAGTTGCTGTCGGTGCAGATTCGCTTGGTACCGATCGGATGATCGTTCGGGATGAGCAGATCGGCCAGGCGCGGATCCTTCAGCACGGCGCGGATCTTTTCTTCGTAGAAGACGCGCGCCTCGTCGTTAGCCGCCAGGTCGGTCATTTGGTCGGGGAACGTCTTGGAGTACAGCACTCCGCCAAGGTGCCAACGCTTTTCAAACGCCGCGCGCCGTTCCTCCGGGGTGTATTCCATGGTCGGCTTCGACGCGGTGATATGCGGTGAACCGCCCGCGCTGCGCCAGGAAATCCGGCGCCGTTCGGCATAACCGGCCTTGATCTCGGCGAGCTCCTCCGCCGAGAGCTTGCGGTTGCCCGCCGGAACGCTGAAATTAGGTGTGCGCTGGAAGACGTAGAGTTGTGCGGCTTGCTCGGCGATGACCGGAATCGATTGAATGCCCGAGGATCCGGTGCCGATCACGGCGACCCGCTTGCCGGTGAAATCCACCGGGTGGTGCGGCCACCGGGCGGTGTGCAGGATCTCGCCCTCGAAGGTGTCCAGGCCACTGAAGTCCGGTGTCATCGCGTCCGACAACGGGCCCGTGGCCATCAGCAGGAAGCGCGCCGTCAAGGTCTGCTCGGTGTCGGTGGTGATCGACCAGCACATCGCGTTCTCGTCGAACACCGCCGAGACCGCCCGGGTGCTGAACGAGATATCGCGGCGCAGGTCGAGTTTGTCGGCGACCCAGTTGAGGTAGCGCAGGATTTCGGCCTGGGTGGCGTATTTCTCGGTCCAGTCCCATTCCTGCTGCAGTTCTTCGGAAAACGAGTAGCAGTAGTCGACGCTCTCCACATCGCAGCGTGCGCCGGGGTACCGGTTGAAGTACCAGGTGCCGCCGACCTCGGGCGCGGCCTCGATCACCCGCACCGAGAGCCCTTGGCCGCGCAGCTTGTGCAGGGCGTACAGACCGGCGAACCCGGCGCCCACCACCAGTGCGTCCAGAGTGTTCACAACCACCCACGGTAGGTCCTGCGGGGCGCCGAACCCAGCGTTTCGTCCGCTGACCGGGATCGGCGGTGAGTCGGAACGCCGAGTGGAGTAAACACAGAAGCACGACCACACACGTAAGGACGACAGCATGAGCGAGCGGGTACTCGACCGAGTCGTGCAAATCGCCGACCAATTGCGGGAGCAGGCCCCCGAAGCCGAGCGCATCGGGCGGCTGACCGACGACACGGTCAAGATGATGAAGTCCGCCGGCCTGATCCGGCTGCTGCAAACCAAGCAGTACCAGGGTTTCGAGGTCCATCCCCGCGAGTTCGCCGAGACGACCATGGCCACCGCCGCCCTGGACCCCGCGGCGGGCTGGATCGTCGGCGTGGTCGGGGTGCACCCCTACCAGCTCGCCTACGCGGATCCCAAGGTCGCCGCCGAGATCTGGGCCGACGACGTCGACACCTGGATGGCGTCCCCGTACGCGCCGCAAGGTGTGGCTCGCCCGGTGGACGGGGGTTACATCTTCAACGGACGCTGGCAGTTCAGCTCGGGCACCGATCATTGCGACTGGATCATCCTGGGGGCGATGCTCGCCAACCCCGAGGGCGTACCGCTGATGCCGCCGCAGATGCTGCACATGATCCTGCCGCGCAAGGACTACGAGATCGTCGACGACTCGTGGAATGTGGTGGGGCTGCGCGGAACCGGCTCCAAGGACGTCATCGTCAAAGACGCGTTCGTCCCGACCTACCGGACCATGGACGCGACCAAGGTGATGGACGGCACCGCGCAGCGCGAGGCGGGCATGACCGAGCCGCTGTATTTGATGCCGTGGTCGACGATGTTCCCGCTGGGCATTTCCGCGGCGACCATCGGCATCGCGGAGGGTGCGCTGGCCGCGCACCTGGACTACCAGCGCGAGCGCGTCGGGGCCACGGGCACCGCGATCAAGGACGACCCGTACGTGATGTACGCGATTGGTGAGGCCGCCGCCGACATCAACGCGGCCCGCCAGGAGTTGCTCGCCAACGCCGACCGCATCTACGACATGGTCGCTGCCGGCAAGGAGGTGTCGTTCGCGGATCGCGCCGCCGGCCG
The DNA here is from genome assembly GCF_001668675.1 of Mycobacterium asiaticum. Taxonomy (GTDB): domain Bacteria; phylum Actinomycetota; class Actinomycetes; order Mycobacteriales; family Mycobacteriaceae; genus Mycobacterium; species Mycobacterium asiaticum_D. The sequence goes on from NZ_LZKQ01000209.1 coordinate 15,492, forward strand.
GCGCACCCAGATCCGCGCCGTGTGGCGGGCGGTGTCGGCGGTTGACGAGATCTTCGCGCGCTCGGGTGGCAATGCATCGCGGATGGATAAGCCGTTGCAGCGGTATTGGCGCGATGTGCACGTCGGGCAGCTGCATGCCATTCACATGCCCGGCACGACCTACCACGCGTCGGCATTGAGCTCGTTCGGCGTGGAACCGCCGATGGGTCCGCTGCGGGCTTTGATCTAGGGAGGTTTGAGCGTGAGTGACCTGAAAAGCCTTGGCTACATCACTGTCTCGACCAACGACATCGAACGATGGCGGCACTTTGCGTTCGGGGTGCTGGGGTTCGCGCAGGGTAAGGGCACCGACAGCTCCGCGCTGTATCTGCGGATGGATGAGCGTGCGGCCCGCATCATCGTCGTTCCGGGTGAGACCGACCGGGTGATGACGGTCGGTTGGGAGGTGCGCGACCGTGCGGCGCTGCAACGCGTCAAGGCGAGCCTGGATGGCGCCGGGGTGGCGGTCAAGGAACTGTCCCAGCAGGAGGCCGACGACCGCCGCGTCGAAGAGGTGATCACTTTCCAGGACCCGGCCGGCATCACGCTCGAGGTGTTCCACGGTGCGGTGCTCGATCACAGCCCGGTGGTCACCCCCTTCGGCGCGAAGTTCGTGACCGGCGCCCAGGGTCTCGGCCACGTCGTGGTGCCGGCGATGGACCCCAACGGCTTGTTCGACTTCTACACCGAAGTGCTCGGTTTCCGGTCGCGTGGGGCGTTCCGGGTGCCGGCGCCGCCGGAGTTCGGACCGATCCGGGTCCGCTTCCTGGGCATCAACGAGCGGCATCACAGCCTGGCGATCTGCCCGGCCATGCATCAGCGCGACCCGGGACTCGTGCACGTCATGGTGGAGGTGGACACCCTGGACGCGGTAGGGCAGGCGCTGGACCGGGTGAACGCCGAAGGCATCCAGTTGTCCTCGACCCTGGGCCGGCACACCAACGACAAGATGGTGTCGTTCTATGTCCGCACACCGGGCGACTGGGACATCGAGTTCGGCACCGACGGGATGCGGGTCGACGAAACCTATTACACCGCAGAGGAAATCACCGCGGACAGTTACTGGGGCCATCAGTGGGTCGGCGAGATGCCCGCAGCGATGCGGCCTTGAGTTTTGGGCCGCGTGTCACAAGAGCCTCATGCGTCACGTGTTTCCGGGCATGTGCCGATGTGCCCGCCTTGCAGCGACAACACGCACTCCGGGTGACGCGAGTGACAGAAGGGACTCCTTAGCTTAATGATCGACCGTGACGTCACACCTGTACCGGCAAGCACGATCACCGACTGGGAGCACGAGGCCGACGTCGTCATCGCCGGTTACGGGATCGCCGGGGCGGCGGCCGCCGTGGAGGCGGCCAGATCCGGCGCCGACGTTTTGGTGCTGGAACGCACCGGTTCGTGGGGCGGAGCTGCGTCGATGGCGGGCGGGTTCATCTACCTCGGCGGCGGCACCGCGCTGCAACAGGCCTGCGGATTCACCGATTCGGCGGAGAACATGGCCGCATTCCTCAACGCCGCCATGGGTCCCGGCGCCGACGAAACACGCATCGCCGACTACTGCGCCGGCAGCGTCGCCCACTTCGACTGGCTGGTCGAATGCGGCGTGCCGTTCAAGGCCGAGTTCTTCGCCGAGCCTGGCTGGGAGCCGATGGGCGACCAAGGCCTGATGTACAGCGGCGGGGAGAATTCGTGGCCGTTCAACACCATCGCCACCCCGGCGCCGCGCGGTCACGTCCCGCAGATGTCCAACAAGAAGCAGGGCGAAGCCAGCGCCGGCTACATGCTGATGAAGCCACTGGTCGAAACGGCCGCCGCGGCCGGCGTCAGGGCGCTCTACGACGTCCGCGTGCAGTCCTTGATCGTGGCCGCCGATGGCCGGGTGGTGGGCATCCGGGCGCGGCGGTACGGCACGGGTATGAATATCCGTGCTCGCCGCGGAATCGTCTTGGCCACGGGGAGTTTCGCCTATAACGACGCGATGGTTGCGCAGTATGCGCCGCGGATCGCCGGGCGGCCCGCGGCATCCATCGAGCAGCACGACGGGCAGGCGATCCGGATGGCCCAGGCGCTGGGCGCCGACCTGGCGCACATGGACGCCACCGAGGTCGCGATCTTCATCGACCCCCAGCAATTGGTGCGCGGCATTCTGGTCAATGGTCGCGGCCAGCGCTATGTCCCTGAAGACACCTACCCGGGGCGGATCGGACAGCTCACCCTCTATCACCAGGACAACACCGCCTACCTGGTCATCGACAGCGATTCGCAGGAAGAGGCCATGGCGTCGTGGTCGCCCAAGTTCATGTTGCGTGCGGCCACCTGGGTCGCCGACACCGTCGCCGAGTTGGAGTCGGAAATGGGCCTGGCGCCCGGCTCGCTGCAGGCGACCGTCGCGGCCTACAACGAGGGCGCCGCGCGTGGCGAGGACCCGTTGCTGCACAAGAAATCTCAGTGGCTGCGGCCCATCGGGTCGCCAATCGGGGCGGTCGACTTGCGCGAGTCCACCGGTGGTTTCACCCTGGGCGGGTTGCGCACCTCGCTGGAGGCCGAGGTGCTGCACGTCAGCGGTGAACCCATCCCGGGATTGTTCGCCGCCGGCCGCTCGACCGCCGGCCTGGCCGCCTGGGGTTATGCCAGCGGCATCTCGCTGGGCGACGGCAGCTTCTATGGCCGCCGCGCCGGCCGCTCAGCCGCCCGCGCCCTATAGCGCGGGGTAGCGGGGTAGCGGGGTAGCGCGGGGTAGCGCGGGGTAGCGCGAGCAGACGCAAAGGTCCCCTGAAATTCACATTTCAGGGGACCTTTGCGTCTGCTCGGCGGGGTGCGGTGACATTAGGCACCCGATGTGGTATTCCTAATAGGAATATTGCAGCCAGGCAGGCGGGATTCTTGGAGGACCTATGCCAGCGACCGTGTCCGCACCGCCCGAACCCACCACGCCCAGCGCCGTGATCGACCGAATCTCGTTGGTGCTGGATGCTTTCGAGGGACCTGGCCGGCTGACGCTGGCTCAGATCGTGCGCCGCACCGGTCTCCCCCGGTCATCGGCGCATCGCATGCTGGAGCGGCTGGTGCAACTGCGGTGGCTGCGCCGCAGCGGTCGTGACTACGAGCTCGGCATGCGGCTGGTCGAGCTGGGGTCGCTGGCCGTGCACCAGGACCGGCTGGTGCGCGCGGCGAAACCGCTGCTGGGTGAATTGCACCGGGCCACCGGGCTGGTTGTTCACCTCGCCGTGCTGGACGGAATTGACGTGCTGTACCTCGACAAGATCGGCGACCGCATGATCGCCGCGATCCCCACCCGGGTCGGCGGGCGTCAGCCGGCGCACTGCGCGGCGGTCGGCAAGGCGATGCTGGCTTACCAGGACAACCACGAACCGGTCGACCTCGCCACACGTAAGACCAAATACTCCATCGCCACCGCGGCCCAGCTCACAAGCGAACTGGCCAAGATCCGCAGTCACGGTTACGCGTTCGACCGAGAGGAATCGCTGCTCGGATTCGGTTGTGTCGCAGCACCGATCGGTGGCCCCGGGGAGGCGGTGGCAGCGGTGTCGGTGTGCGGTCCAATGAATCGCATGATGTTCGACCAACGCCTGGTGGCGCCGGTGCGCATGACCGCGATGAGTATCTGGCGCAACGTCGACGACGGCCGTGTCGCGCCGACGCTCCAGTCGCCGAGGCCACTGCTGCGATACGCGTGAGCCTCGATCCACAGATCGCCGAGCTGATCGAAGGACTGGACGCCGGGTTCCCGCCCGTGCACACCATGACCGGTGCGCAAGCCAGGGCGGTGATCCGCGACCGGTTCGTGCCGGCTGCCGTACCCGAACCCGTCAGCGAGATCCGCGACGCGGTGGTCGCCGGGGCCGGAGGCGACATCCCGGTCCGCGTCTATCGGCCCGAGGGTGAGCACTTGCCGGTGCTGGTCTACGCGCACGGGGGCGGATTCGTGTTCTGCGATCTGGACAGTCACGATGGCCTGTGCCGCAGTCTCGCCAATCACGTTCCTGCCGTAGTGGTTTCGGTTGACTACCGGCTGGCGCCGGAGCATCCCTGGCCCGCAGCGGCCGAGGATGTCTATGCGGTGACCGACGCGGCAGCGGCCGGAACTTTTGGCGGCGACCCGAGCCGGGTAGCCGTCGGCGGCGACAGTGCCGGCGGGAATCTGGCTGCTGTGGCGGCGCTGATGGCCCGGGATCGCGGTGGTCCGGCGATCGCGGCGCAACTGCTCATCTACCCCGTGATCGCGGCCGATTTCACCACCGAGTCGTACCGCTTGTTCGGCCGCGGGTACTACAACCCGCAGCCGGCAATGCAGTGGTACTGGGACCAGTACGTGCCGTCCCGCGCCGACCGCGACCACCCATACGCCGCGCCGCTGCACGCCGACCTCAGGGACCTACCGCCAGCGGTCCTGGTGGTCGCAGGCCACGACCCGTTGCGCGACGAGGCGCGGGCCTACGCGTCCGCCCTGAAGTCGGCCGAGGTACCGGTGACACTGCTCAGATTCGACGGCGGTATACATGGCTTCATGAGCATGCCGATGCTGGACATAGCTCAGGAAGCACGGCGACGAGCCGGTGCGGCGCTCAGTGCGACGCTTGGGTCGGCCGATGTCTGACGGGCAGGTCTTTGTTATCGACCGGGTGGTGACCAAGCCGGGCAGCGCGCGCCGGTTCGTGGACTCGTATCTGGCCGAATATGCCCCGGGCGCGCGGGAGCGCGGCATGACACTGCGCGATGTCCTGGTGAGTCCGCCGATCTGGTTCGACGACGAGGTCAACACAATCACAATCACTTGGACGCTACCCAGCGTGCAGGCGTGGTGGGAGATGACGTGGCAGGGGCGCCCGGATCCCGGGTTGGGTGAATGGTGGTCGCGCATCAGTGACTTGGTGGTGGAGCGATCGCGGTCCTTCGCCGCGGCCGCGCACGACGTGGACGATCTTTGCGATGTATAGCGTGATCAGGTTGCTCGAAGTGGTCGAGTCCGAGCGCGACCGCCTCCTTCGTGACCTGCGTGCCGTCGCGGCCCGCTCGCCGTACTCGATTGTGCAAGCGACGATGCCGGGCTCCCGCAACGGTGGCGACATCATCTTCCATCTGCGCTTCGCCGCAGAAGATGAATGGCGTTCCGTCGAAAACGATTTCGCGACCACCGTCGCCGACGCCGCGGTGACGGGGATGACCGGTGCGAACTATTCGGGGAGCCCCGTGCGTACCGACGTCACGAGCGGCACCGTGTACCGCACCCTGTTGCTGCGGGTGGCACCCGGCACTCCCGCCGACATCATCGAACGTTTCGAGGCCGAGCTTCGGTCGATAGCGCGCTACGTGAACACGATCACCGCCTGGCAATTGAGTCGTGTCGACGAGCCGGTTGGGCACCCGTGGACGCATGTGTTCGAGCAGGGATTCACCGACGTCGACGGTCTGGTGGGTCAGTACCTGATGCATCCCATCCACTGGGCGATGGTGGATCGCTGGTTCGACCCTGAATGCCCGGAAGTCATTGTGCGTGATCGGGTGTGTCACAGCTTCTGCGTGCTGCCCGACACCGCGAACTGGGATAACTTGCCTGCGGATTGATAGGTCACACGCCGGCGGCCCGAATATTCGGGTTCGCCGACTCCGGCGGTTCCAGCGCCGGCAACACAGACCGTCCGTCCAGCGAATGAACCGGCAAGCCCTGCGACCACGGATAGTGCAGGCTGAACGCCACCAACCCGGTGCGTTCGGAGGCCGGCCGATGACACATCGCCAGTACCGTCTCGGCCAGATACTCCACCGGCTCGGTCGGGAACGATTCGGGAATCAGTTGCGCCGCACCGGGAGTGCGGACCGCGGTCGATGGCCCGACGCAGTTGACCGCAATGTTCGCGTCAAGCAGCTCGGCGGCCACGCCCTGCGTGAAACGGTGCAGCGCGGCCTTGCACGACGCGTACACCACGTCGCCGGCGGTCTTGTTGTAGTCCCGATAGGGCCGCACCGGCGCAACCCCGGTCACCGATCCGATGTTGACGATCCAGCCGGCGCCCTGCGCACGCATGACCGGCACCGCAAATTTGGTCAACGCGAACGGGATCCGCAGATAATGCTCGACGGTCCGGTCGAACGTCTCCATTGACATGTCCGCCACCAGCGAGTAGTCGGCGAATCCCGCGTTGTTGACCAGGATGTCGATGCGCCCAGTGCGGTCGAGGACCTCGTCGATCAAATGATCCCGCTCCGAAGGATTCTCCAAATCCGCCGCCACCCCGATCGCCCGGCCGCCCGCCGCCTCGATCAGCGCTACCGTCTCACCGACGGTGCCGGGCAAGGTCGCAACCACTCCGGCCCGCACGGACGATGACGGCTCCAGAGCCCGCGCTGTCACCACCACCGTCGCCCCCTCGGCGGCAAGCCGCTGCGCGATCGCCCGACCTATCCCCCGGCTACTGCCGGTCACCAAAGCCGTTCTCCCGGACAGTAACCCGATCATCGTAGCTCGAAATGCTCTTCGATCGGCGCCCGGTGTTCATGCCAGAGATCGACCAATCGGTACGGGGTGGCCACCACCACCCTGCCCGACCCCGAGCGGTAATAGGTATGTGCGTTCGGGGTGTGACACCACACCGTGCCCGCCATCGCCTGGTCGATCCCGGCCACATACTCGTCGTAGGCCTGTCGCGTCACTTCCATCGTCGTCGCGCCGCGCAGCGCCATCAGTTGCAGACACTCACTGATGTAATGCGCCATCACTTCCATCGAGAAGTTGGCGCCCGCCCCGTGCCCGGGGCTGTAGTTGGGTGCGGAGTTGATGAACAGGTTCGGGAATCCCGGCACGGTGCCGCCCCGATAGGCCGCCGGGCTGTCCCCCCACTCGTCGACGAGTCGACGGCCGTCACGGCCGCGGATGTCGATGGTGGACAGGAAGTCCAGATGGTAGCCGGTGGCATACACGATGACGTCGAGGTCGATCTGCCGACCCTCCTGAGTGACAATGCCTTTCGCGTTGACCTCGCGGGGCTCGCTGGCCTCGACATCGACGTGGTCGCGCGTCAGCGCCGCATAATAGCCGCCCGGGTCGCGGATGATCCGCTTGCCGTATGGCGCGAAATCGGGCGTGACTTTCTTCGCCAATTCCGTTCCCGCGCCGAACGTTCGGTCGATGTACTCCAGGCACATCTGCAACAGCACGTCGTTGGCGGGCGAGATCGACAGATGGGTCTGGGCCCATTCCGGGTCCCGCAGGATGACCGGGTAATTGTTGTCTGCGGTGCCCCAGAACGACTTCAAGCGGTTCCAGTTCGCGTAATACGGCAGGTGCCGGCCGAGATAGCGACGGTGCGAAGGAACATCGTCGGTCAACCGCTTACGCGGCGCCACCCAATGCGGTTGCCGCTGAAACACCGTCAGGTGCTCGACCTCGTCGACGCAGGCGTCCACGATCTGCACCGCGGTACAACCGGCGCCGATCACTGCGACCCGCCGGCCGGTCAGATCCAGGGACGGATCCCACTGCGCGGAGTGAATGCTGATGCCCGCGAACGTTTCCCGGCCCGGCAAATCCGGCCAGCGGGGCCGGTTCAGGTAGCCGGCCGCGGTGATGACCACACGGGCATGGCTGATCGACCGGTTGCCGTCACGGTCCACCGCGTGGATTTGCCACTGCGCGCGGTCACCGTCCCACCACAGCGCTTCGACCTCGGTGCCGAACTTGGTGTGTGCCCGCAGCCCGTATTTGTCGGCCAGCTTCACCAGGTAGGCCTGGTACTCGGCGCCCTGCGGGTAGTAACTCGTCCATTCGGGGTTGATCTCCCGTGACAACGAGTAGTACGCCGACGGGGTGTCCACGCCGATACCTGGGTAGGTGGTGGTCAGCCAGGTGCCGCCGACCTCGTCGTTGCGGTCGAAGATCTGATAGGCGACACCAGCGTCGGCGGCGGCCAGCGCGGCGATGATGCCGGCGATGCCCGCCCCGATGATGGCCACCGTCGTCGCCTCGGGAATCGGCGCCGTACGGGGCAACGTCGGTTGGGAAAGCTGGAAACCGCCCTGCTCGAGCAGCAAGGGCACGAACTCGTCGTCGACAGGGGAACCCAGCGCCAGCGGCAATAACCGGCGGAACAAGTCGGGGTCATCGGCGGGCCGATCACCTGACCGCCGGTCCAGCGCGGCGACCACCGCATCAACCAATGTGTCAAAAGTGGCCGGGTCGGTAACTCCGGCCCGTTCGGGCGGGTCGGGAATGTGGGAGATCTTGGACCCGAACCTGTCGACGACCCCCGGATCACCGGTGAGCTGCGCCAACACGGCGACCAGAACACCCGGATCCGCCTGCCGCAGGTTCGCGCGCAGTTCGTCGGGATCCGGCGTGGTCATGCAACTAAGTATCGAAGCTGTGGCGCATCAGGGCCACGGCGCTTTCCTCTGAGCGGGACATGATGCCTATGTTCGACGTATGCAAGACGTGATCGCCCGCGCGCGCAGTCACTCGCTCGGGGACATCCCTCGCCGCCCGGCTCGCAAGCACCCGGACAGGACGGCGATCATCGACGGCGAAACCGTCCTGACCTTCGCCGAATTCGAGCACCTGGTGGACCGGGCGACGGCTGCCTTGCACGACAACGGTTTTGCGCCCGGCGACCGCGTCGCACTGCTGGCCCGCAATTGCTGGCAGTACGCGGTACTGGTGTTCGCGACCGCGCGCGCCGGGGTGGTCCTGGTCCCGGTGAACTTCATGCTCACGGCTGAAGAGATCGGTTTCATCCTCGGGCACAGCAACGTCAGCGGGTTCTTTGTCCAGGACGAATTCTTGGCAATCGCGCAAGATGCGCTGCGGGTGGGCGGCCGGGACCCGAAGACATTCACGCTGAGCGACGACTTCACCGACTGGTTGAATACCACGACCACGGCACCGCAGCCGCTCATCGACGACGACCGCGTCCTGCGGCTGATGTACACCAGCGGCACCGAATCCCGCCCCAAGGGCGTCATGCACAGCAGCCGCAGCCTGCTCTGGAACTACATCAGCACCATCGCGGCCGGCGACAAAAGCGAGGACGACGTCGAAATCCATTCGCTGCCGCTCTACCACTGCGCCCAGCTGGACAACTTCCTGATCCCCGATATCTATCTCGGCGCCACCAGCATCATCCTGCCGCGCCCCGAACCAGCGGCCGTACTGCGCACCATCGAGCGCTACAGGGTCACCAATTACTTTGCGCCGCCCACGGTTTGGATCAGCCTGCTCCGCTCGCCGCTGTTCGACGAGGTCGACCTGTCCAGCCTGCGGAAGGGTTATTACGGGGCGTCGGCAATGCCGACCGAAATCCTGGGCGAAATGCGCCGACGGCTGCCGCACTTGAGGTTGTGGAACTTCTACGGCCAGACCGAGATGGCGCCGTTGGCCTCGGCGCTCAGGCCCGACGAGCAGGACGCGCACGCCGGCGCCGCCGGGCGACCGGTGCTCAACGTGGAGACCACGATCCTCGACGATGACGACGTCCCCGTCGGGGCCGGCGTCGTCGGGGAAATAGCGCACCGCAGCCCGCACCTGATGCTGGGCTATCTCGACGACGCCGAGAAAACCGCGGAAGCGTTCCGGAACGGCTGGTTCCATTCCGGTGACCTCGGCTTCTACGACGAGCACGGCCTGCTGCATGTGGTCGACCGCAAGAAGGACATGATCAAGACCGGCGGCGAGAACGTCGCCAGCCGGGAGGTCGAGGAGGTGCTGTACCGGCACGGCGGCGTGCACGAAGTCGCGGTGTTCGGCCTGGCCGACCCGGTGTGGGTGGAAGCCGTCGTGGCCGCGGTGGTGCCACGCGACGGCGTCCGCCTCACCGAGCAGGACCTGATCTCACACTGCCGGGAACACCTGGCCGGGTTCAAGACGCCCAAGCAGGTGTTTCTCGTCGATTCGCTGCCCAAGAACCCCAGCGGCAAACTGCTTAAACGCGCACTGCGGGAGCGGTTCGCCCGCGCGTCGGCGGGCGACTGAAACCGAGTCCCTACAGTTGCCAGCATGAGCACCGCTTTGGATATCAGCACCAACGGACCGATCCGCACCTGGACGATCAACCTGCCGGGCGTCGGAAACGCCATCACCGGCAAGGACGTCATCTCCGAGTTCGAGGCGGCGGTCGACGGCGCCAACGCCGAGACGGAGGTGCGGGCGGTGATCCTCACCGGCGAGGGCAAGATCTTCTCGGCCGGCGGCAACGTCAAGGAGATGGCCGACCAGGCGGGCATCTTTGCGTTGAGCGCGTTGGACCAGCGCCGCGCCTACGTCGACGGAATCCAGCGCATTCCGCGGGCACTGGCCCGGCTCGAGGTCCCGCTGATCGGGGCGGTCAACGGGGCCGCCATCGGCGCCGGCTGCGACCTGGCCCTGATGTGTGACATCCGAATCGCTTCCGAGCGGGCATCTTTCGCGGAAAGCTTCGTGCAACTCGGTCTCATCCCCGGCGACGGCGGCACCTGGTTCCTGCAGCGGGTCATCGGCTACCAACGCGCCGCGGAGATGACGTTCACCGGTGACCGCATCGACGCGGCCACCGCGCTCGAGTGGGGTCTGGTCACCAGCGTCGTGCCGCACGACGAATTGCTGCCGAAGGCCAACGAGCTGGCCGAACGCATCGCCAAGAACCCGCCGCACGCACTGCGGATGGCCAAGCGGCTGTTGCAGGAGTCCCGCACAGGTTCGCTGGAGTCGACGTTGGGCATGGCCGCCGCGATGCAGCCGCTGGCGCACCGCGACCCCGAGCACGAACAACGCATCGCCAAGTGGCGGACGCGCTGATGCCACCCAGGTTGGTGCCGCCGACGGGAGTCGACGACGAGGCCGCCGGACAGCTTCGCGGCGAGGTCCGTGCGTTCATCGCCGAGCAGCTGGCGGCGGGGGCGTTCACGCCGACCGTCGACGCGTGGCTGTCCCGGTGGGACCAGAATTTCACCGCCGCGCTCGCCGCGCGGGGCTGGCTGGGCATGACGGTGCCGGTCGAGTACGGCGGGCACGGGCGTTCGTTTCAGGAGCGGTTCGTCGTCACCGAGGAGCTGCTGGCCGCCGGGGCTCCGGTTGCCGCGCATTGGATCTCCGATCGCCAGATCGTCCCGTCGCTGCTCAAGTACGGCACCGAAACGCAGAAGCGGCACTTTCTGCCGCGCATTGTGCGCGGCGTGTGTTTCTTCGCCATCGGAATGAGCGAGCCCGACTCCGGTTCTGACCTGGCCAGCGTGCGTACCCGGGCCGAGCGGGTCGACGGCGGCTGGTCGCTGTCCGGCACCAAGGTGTGGACCTCGGGAGCGCATGTCGCGGAGGCGTTTATCGCGTTGGCCCGCACGGAGCCGGTAGACCCGCAGCACCGGCATGCCGGGCTCAGCCAGTTCATCGTCGATCTGCGCGGCCCGGGCATCGACATTCGGCCGATCATTTCGATGAACGGCGCCCATCACTTCAACGAGGTGATCCTGGACGGCGCGTTCGTGCCCGACGACATGGTGTTCGGCACGATCGGCGACGGGTGGCAGCAGGTGACCTCGGAGCTGAGCTTTGAACGCAGCGGACCGGAACGGTTCCTGTCCACCTACGTGCTGCTGGCGGCGTGTGCCGACCGAATGGCCGCGAACGCGATTCCCCGCGACGCGAATCTGGGCCGGCTGGTGGCACGGATCGCCGGCCTGCACCGCATGTCGACCGCGGTCGCCGGTGCGTTGCAACGCCACGAAGCGGCCGACCTGCCCGCCGCGGTGGTCAAGGTGCTCGGCACGTCCACCGAGGGTGATATCGCCGAATTCGCCGACCTGCAGGACCCGCCCGATGCGGTGTTCTCGGAATTGGCTCGCGCCGCCGTTGACCAGCGGCCGGGCTTCACCCTGCGCGGCGGCACCAACGAGGTGCTGCACGGCGTGATCGCGCGCGGATTGGGTCTGCGATGAGCGTCGACGCGGCTCTCGTCGAGATGATGGGCGCCGTGCTCGGCGAATACCGGGAGAAGCATCCGCCGGGCGAGACGGTGCAGCGGGACCAGGAGTTGTGGAGCCAGCTCGACGAACTCGGTCTGGTGCGGCTGACCGGCGCCGAAGCGGTAGGCGGCAGCGGGGCCGGCTGGTATGAGGCGGCCGAGCTGCTGGCCGCCGCGGCCGGTCATGGTGTGCGAATCCCGTTGGCGGAGCACGATTTACTGGGCTGCTGGCTGTTGGAGGCGGCCGGTCTGCCCGTCGACACAGCGGTGCGGACGGTGGCCGTGCTCGACAAGCAGGGCGAGGCCGCTGGGGTGCCCTGGGCCGCGGGCGCTGACCGGGTGGTCGTCGTGTGGCGGCCCGAAGGTGGGTACCGGGTCGCCGACGTTCCCGTCGAGGAGCTGTCCATCACCCCGGGCACCAACCTGATCGGTGAGCCGCGTGACGCGATTGCGACCGACCTGACGGTATTGTCCGGCGAGCCGGCGACCCTGGCTTTGGTCACCGAGTTGCGGCTGAAGGCCGGACTGGCGCGGGCCATCCAAATCTGCGCGGCCCTGGATCGGATCGTGCAGCTGTGCATCGAGCATGTGACCGCGCGCGTCCAGTTCGGCCGCCCGCTCGCGAAATTCCAAGCGGTGCAACACATGCTCTCCGATATCGCGTCCGAGGCCGCGCTCGCCCGGGCGGCGACGGAGGCGGCACTGGCCACCGCGGTGTCCAGTGGCTGGTCGGCGTTCAACCTGAATTTCCTGGTCGCCGCCGCGCGTTCGTGCGCGGGCCACGCCACGGCGGTGGTGGTGCGCAACGCCCACCAGGTGCACGGCGCGATCGGCACCACCCGCGAGCACCGGCTGCACGAGTTCACCCGGGCCGCACTGGCATGGCGCTCGGAATTCGGTTCGATGCGCTACTGGGACGAGCAGGTCACCGACGCGGCGCTGCACGCGAGTGCCGGCGGGCTGTGGGACCTGATCACCGGGTAAAAACGGTGTTCCACTGACCGGGCGCCTCGGGTGTGTTTGATGCCCCGCCGGGGTTGACTCACAGCCATGAGCATCGACATCACGCTGCCGGAACTTCAGGAGTTCATCGCCGGCTTCTGGTACCACTACGACGAGGCGCACTATCCGGAGTTGGCTGCCCGCTATGCCGACGATATCCGGTATGTGAGTCGAAGCGACAGCGGCGCAAGCCCTTTCGAAGAACTGATGTCGCCCGAGCTGCGCGGCCGCGACGAGGTGCTGCAATGGCTGACCGAGCACCGCGAGCAGAGCCCCTACCCGTTGCGCCACCACGCCACCAACGTGCACCGCATCGGATCCGACGGGGATGTCACCCGCGCCCGGTTCTACCTCTTCGTCAACCAGATCGCCAACTTCGTGCCGTTCGCCGTGTCCAGCGGCGTCGCGGAGGTCGGTGTGCGACGGGGCGGGACCCACGGCCTGGAGTTCACCGAGATGGACGTCGTCCTCGACACCACCAATTCAGAGCTGCTTTCCGTGCGGCATGCCAGCATGGGGTCGTGAACGCGCGCGAAACGTTCTCCGGCGGCGTGGCCGTCATCACCGGTGCCGGCGCCGGTATCGGCGCGGGACTGGCGCGGTACGCACACCGGCTGGGCATGACCTTGGTGCTGGCCGATATCGACGCCGACGCCATCGCGGCACTGCGTGACGAACTGGGCACCGCCGTGGCTGTCGTCTGCGATGTACGGGACCCCGGCGCGGTCCAAGACTTGGCCGACCAAACCTACCGTGACGTCGGCCCGGTACGGCTGTTGGTCAACAACGCCGGCGTCGAACAATTCGGTTATCTGTGGGACACCCCGCTGGACAACTGGCGGCGCGTCGTTGACGTCAACATCAGCGGGGTATTCCACGGTGTCCGCGCGTTTCTGCCCGCGATGATGGCCAGCGACGAGCAGGCGTGGGTGTGGAACCTGTCGTCGGTGGGCGGGGTGACCGCGATTCCGCTGCAGTCGCCCTACATCATGAGCAAGCATGCCGTGCTCGCGCTGACCGAGTGTCTGCGTCTCGACATCGAAGCCGCCGGGCACGGCCACCACATCCACGTGCAGGCGGTACTGCCCGGCGCCGTCGTCTCCAACATCTTCGAATCGGCGGGCGGGGTCGACGACGGTGACGCCGGAGCCGCCGAGTCGCAGCGGGCCGCAATGCTCGACATCAAGGCAGCGGCGATGGATCCGCTGGCCGCCGCCGAGACGCTGTTCGAACAGGCCGCCGCGGGGCGGTTCTATCTGGTCACCCAGCAATCGGTGATCGAGGCGATGACGCGGCGAGCGGAAGTCCTTGCTACACAGAGCCCTCCGGCCCGGCGCCAGAGATGAAGCTCGACCCGGACGCCGCCGCGCGGGTCGCCTCATTCGGTGACGTCCCGCCGATGCGGGAGCGGGGTCTCGCGGCGGTCCGAGCCGCCATCGAGGCCGCTCCCCCGCCCGACGATATGCCGGAGATGGCCGACATCACCGATGTGGTTATTTCCGAACGCCTTCCGGCCCGGATCTACCGCCCCACCGACGCTGCCGGCCAGCCGGTGCTGGTGTATTTCCACGGCGGCGGCATGGTGATGGGCACCAACCGGTATTCGACGGCGACGACGACCGCACCGGACGCCGACGCCAGCGCCCGGGCCAGCGGTTCGAACGAGTGG
>NZ_LZKQ01000210.1 GCF_001668675.1 Mycobacterium asiaticum
TTGGCCTGCGCCACCACGTGGCGGTCCTCCTCGTCGGCGGTCAGGTAGTGGATCTCGTCGGAGACCACACCGTCGACCACCTTGCGGTACGGCGTCTCGATGAACCCGAACGGGTTGACCCGGGCGTACACCGACAGCGAGCCGATCAGACCGATGTTCGGGCCTTCCGGGGTCTCGATCGGGCACATGCGGCCGTAGTGCGACGGGTGGACGTCACGGACCTCCAGGCCGGCGCGCTCACGGGACAGACCACCGGGGCCCAGCGCCGACAGACGACGCTTGTGGGTCAGCCCCGACAGCGGGTTGTTCTGGTCCATGAACTGCGACAGCTGGCTGGTGCCGAAGAACTCCTTGATCGCGGCGACGACCGGCCGGATGTTGATCAGGGTCTGCGGCGTGATGGCCTCGACGTCCTGCGTCGTCATCCGCTCCCGGACCACGCGCTCCATGCGCGACATGCCGACCCGGATCTGGTTCTGGATCAGCTCGCCCACGGTGCGCAGCCGGCGGTTGCCGAAGTGGTCGATGTCGTCGGTCTCCACCGGCACCTCGATGCCGCCGGGGACGGTCATCGTGGCCTGGCCCTCGTGCAGGCGGACCAGGTATTCGATGGTGGCGACGACGTCTTCCTCGGTCAGCGTCGACGACGTGATCGGCTCGCCCGCGTGCAGGCCCAGCTTCTTATTGACCTTGTAGCGGCCGACGCGGGCCAGGTCGTAGCGCTTCTCCTTGAAGAACAGGTTCTCCAGCAGGGTCTGCGCGGACTCCTTGGTCGGCGGCTCGCCCGGACGCAGCTTGCGGTAGATGTCCAGCAGCGCCTCGTCGGTGCCGGCGGTGTTGTCCTTCTCCAGCGTCGACATCATGATCTCGGAGAAACCGAATCGCTCCGTGATCTGCTCGCTGGTCCAGCCCAGCGCCTTGAGCAGCACGGTGACGGGCTGGCGACGCTTGCGGTCGATGCGGACGCCGACGGTGTCGCGCTTGTCGACGTCGAACTCCAGCCACGCGCCGCGGCTCGGGATCACCTTGACGCTGTGCAACAGCTTCTCGGTCGACTTGTCGATGCTCTCGTCGAAATACACACCGGGCGAGCGGACCAGCTGGCTGACCACCACACGCTCGGTGCCGTTGATGATGAAGGTGCCCTTCTCGGTCATCATCGGGAAGTCGCCCATGAACACCGTCTGGCTCTTGATCTCGCCGGTGTTGTTGTTGATGAACTCGGCCGTGACGAACAACGGGGCCGCGTACGTCATGTCTTTGTCTTTGCACTCGTCGACCGGCGCCTTGACCTCGTCGAATCGCGGGTCGGAGAACGACAGCGACATCGAGCCGGAGAAGTCCTCGATCGGCGAGAGCTCGTAGAGAACCTCTTCCAGGCCACCCACCGGGGTCACGTCCCCGCGTGCGGCGGCGGCCTCACGCCACCGCGGCGCGCCGATCAACCACTCGAAGGAGTCGATCTGCACGTCAAGCAGCCCCGGAACCTCGAGCGGTTCGCGGAGCTTGGCGAAGGAAACTCGGTTGGGGGCTCCAGGCACGGAGCCGTTTGAGGAACTTCCGTTAGAGGAACTTTGTGGGCGATCCGTCTTGCTCTGGCGGAAATCTGCCAAGATGCATCCTTCCAGCACCTCGTGCGACTCACAAAGACCGGGACCACCGGCCAGCTCGCCGCGAATTGTGTCGGTTCGGCCGGCGGACGATCTGTCCGGATCTCACGCGCAACTAGAACTAAGCCGGTTGAGGGGCTCAGGCTTAGACCACGGTGTCAGGTGGCGGGTGAGGTGGGCAGGAGGTGCCAGCGCAACGTCCAACAATAGCGCAGGACGGCGCATTCCTCAACTGCCCAGCATTAGCAGTCCAGGGACATCGGCGCTGGCTGGCATCTCGACTTACCACTGGATACATGCTGCCCAACAGACTGGCCCGTTTACGGCCCGTCGTCAAGAGGGCGGGCCGGGAGTGTTACGCGGAGTTATCGCGGAACCCGGCGGACACCGGGCACTAGTCGCCGAACTCGTGCGACCGGAACTTGTGGGTCCCTTCGAGGTCGTCGAGGATGGCGGCCTGCGCGTTCTTGGGCAGGGTGTGCAGGATCTCGCGCACCCGGGCCTGGCGGCGAGCGACGGCCTTGCGCTCGGGCATGCCGGGGGTAGCGGTGATCTGCGGCGGGACGCCCTCGATCTCCTCGACACCACCGGCGTGGTGACCGGCGTCGAGCAGGGCCTGCTCCTCGGCCATGGTCGCCTCGTCCTTTTCCTCGGACATGCCGATCGGTCCGATCCGGCGGCCGTTGAGGAACTGCCGGACGACGGGCTCGTCGCTGGTCAGCAGCACCTCGCGCGGGCCGAACATGACCAGCTTGCGGCGGAACAGCATGCCCATGTTGTCCGGGACGGTGCGGGCGATATTGATGTTGTGGGTAACGATCAGCACCGTGGCGTCGATCTGGGCGTTGATGTCGAGGATCAACTGGCTCAGGTAGGCGGTACGGACCGGGTCCAGACCGGAGTCCGGCTCGTCACAGAGGATGATCTGCGGGTCCATCACCAGGGCGCGGGCCAGGCTGGCGCGCTTGCGCATACCACCGGAGATCTCTCCGGGGAACTTCTTCTCGTCGCCGCCGAGACCGACCAGGGTCAGCTTCTCCATGACGATGTCACGGATCTCGCCTTCCTTCTTCTTGGTGTGCTCGCGCAGCGGGAACGCCGCGTTGTCGAACAGGTTCATCGAACCGAACAGGGCGCCGTCCTGGAACATGACGCCGAACAGCGTGCGGATCTCGTAGAGCTCCTTGGCCGAACACTGCAGGATGTCGGTGCCGTCGATGACAACCGACCCGCGCTCGGGCCGCAACAAACCGATCAGGGACTTCAGGAAAACCGATTTGCCGGTACCCGATGGCCCGAGTAGGACGCTGACCTCCCCGGCGGGGATTTCCAGCGTCACGTCTTCCCAAATCCTCGAGGAACCGAAGGACTTCGTGAGTCCATTCACCTCGATAGCGACGCCCATGGGGAATCCTTCCGTCGACAGTCGTGCCCGCCACCTGCCCTTTTATGTGGCATGAGTCACTGTAGCGCACGCCTGCCACACGGCATCAGGGATGCGAACGACAGCGGCAAAAATTGGCCGTCCTGAGATCACGCGGAAGCCCGTACGGCACGACTTATTTGACGCACGTGTTAGCCAGTGGGCGCCCAGTTGCCGTGGAAGCCCATCGGCACCCGCTGGGGCAAGTGGATGGTGGCCACCTGCTCGAGCGACTGCGCGTCCAGCAAAACCAGTTGGCCTTCGTCGTGGTCGCGGTGATAGCCGAACCCCATCAGGATGCCGTCGTCCTCAGCGCGGGCCGCGGGGTTGGGCACAAAGGACATCTCGCCGAGTAAAAGGCCGGCGTCGAGCGCAGCAACCTCGCACGACCCGGTCTCATAGTCGTGCTTGTACAGCGCGGTGGACATCTCGGACGCCCCGTTCGAGAGGTAGCCGCCGTCGGTGCCGATGGCATAGCCGAATCGGTGCCGCCCGCCCAGCAGGCCCTCGTTGATGCGCGGAAACTCCTGCGGGCGATCGTCGCGGCGTTCGCTGGTCACCGCCCCGGTCGCGAGGTTGATGGTCCAGCGGTCCAGCGTCGGCCGGCTGTCGCCGGGGCCGCGCAGGTCGCGGTCGAACATCCGCGAGTAGCTGACCACATCGAGCACCAAAACCTCGGCGCCACCGCGCATCTCGGAGTACGCGTTCAGCGGGTGATAGACGTAACACGGCTCGATGTCGAACCAGCGGATGTCCTTGTTGCCGCCCTCGCGCGGCATGACTCCGATGCGCGCCGGGTAGTCGGGATTCCAGCGGTAGGGCATCCGGCTGATCGGCTCGCGATTGTTGTTGATCATCGTGATCACCGGACTGGGAACCCGGACGCGTCCGATCAATGACTGCATCACGAGCCGGGCCGGCAAACTCAACCAACGCGGCACGTTCGTCGGCATCACCTGCACGGGATCGAACGTCACCGGCAGGTCGTAGATCACCACGTATTTGTCGGTCAGGGAGAAATCGTGCATCATCGGCGACCCCGACACCTCGATGTCGACGGTGCGACGAGCCCGTCCCGAGGTGTCGATCACCGAGTACTGCACGGTCCGCCCGCGGGTGAACGCGTAAGACACCGCATGCAATTCGCCGGTGCGGGGATCGCGGTGCGGATGGGCGGTGTAGCCCCCGGACAGGGTGCCGTCGAAGTCGCACGGCCCGTCGGTGTCCAGCTCCTCGGTCAGCCGGTAATTCGCCCCGCCCCCCTCGACGAGCGCAAGCGTTTGACCGGCGTGTTCCAGCACGTTGGTGTTGGGGCCGACGGAGAGCATCCCGGCGCGCGGGTTCAGCCCTTGGGGCGCCGGCTCATGCAATGCTCTGCACACGTGCGCGGTGCGCACCCAGCGGTTGCGATACCAGAGGGCCTGCCCGTCGCGCAGCGCGACCCCGTGCACCATGCCGTCACCGCTGAACCAGTGGTAGACCGCTGGGTCCACCTCGGCGACGGGGTTCGGCCCGTTGCGCAGGTAGCGGCCGTCGAGGTGTTCGGGGATGCGTCCGGTGACGCGCAGATCGTGCGCGGTGACTTCCGCGCTCACCGGCGCCAGGAAGTCCTCGAGGTACGGGTTGCCGGGCTTCGCGGCTGTCGTGGTCGCCATGGCTGAGCTCCTATAACATTGTTATTTCGGCGTTATTGGCACGCTACGCTTCCGATGGGAAGATGGCAACGATGACTTCAGACGTTCAGCGCAGCGTTCGGGAGGAGATGCTGCACGCCGCGGTCGGCCTGCTGGATGAGCACGGGCCCGACGCCCTGCAGACGCGCAAGGTGGCCGGCGCCGCAGGGACCTCCACGATGGCGGTGTACACCCACTTCGGCGGGATGCGCGGGCTGATCGCCGAGATGGCCGAGGAGGGACTGCGGCAGTTCGACGCCGCGCTGACGGTGCCGCAGACCGACGACCCGGTCGCCGATCTATTCGTCGTCGGTGCGGCCTACCGCCGCTACGCCATCCGGCGCCCGCACATGTACCGGCTGATGTTCGGCAGCACCAGCGCACACGGCATCAACGCGCCCGCCCATAACGTCCTGACACTGACGGTCGCCGAGATCGAGCGGCGCCACCCCAGCTTCGCCCACGTGGTGCGCGGGGTGCATCGGTGCATGCTGGCCGGCCGAATCACCGTGGGCGCCCCCGACGACGATGCGTCCGTCGTGGCCACCGCGGCCCAGTTCTGGGCGCTGATCCACGGGTTCGTCATGCTGGAACTGGCCGGCTACTACGGTGACGACGACTCGGCGGTCGTACCGGTGCTTACCGCGATGACTACGAATCTGCTTGCCGCCCTTGGGGATTCACCCGAGCGAGTGGCGCAGTCGCTGCAGTTGGCCAGGCGCTGAACGCGCGAAACCCCCGGGACGGCGGTCCCGGGGGGTCTGCGCGCAGTGACTTACTTGACGGTGACGGTGGCGCCGGCGGCCTCGAGCTTGGCCTTGGCCTCGTCGGCGGCCTCCTTGGCCACCTTCTCCAGCAGCGGCTTGGGCGCGCCGTCGACCAGGTCCTTGGCCTCCTTGAGGCCGAGGCCGGAGACGATCTCGCGGACCACCTTGATGACGCCGATCTTCTTGTCACCGGCGGCCTCGAGGATCACGTCGAACTCCGACTGCTCCTCGGCGGCCTCGGCGGGCGCACCACCGGCGGCGCCACCACCGGCGGCGGCAACGGCGACCGGGGCGGCCGCGGTGACCTCGAAGGTCTCCTCGAACTTCTTCACGAAGTCGGAGAGCTCCAGCAGGGTCATTTCCTTGAAGGCGTCGAGCAGGTCGTCGGTAGACATCTTTGCCATGGGTATGGGTCCTTCCTTGTTTTTTCCAGGTTCCGGGGGTGGTTTGTTATTCGGCTTCGACCGGGGTTTCCGGCGCTCCAGTGGGTGTTTCCGACGCTGGTTCTCCGGCGGCCTCCGCGGCGGGCGCAGGCTCTGCCGGAGCGGCCTGCCCCTCTGCGGCCTTCTTCTCTTGCAGGGCGGCCGCGAGGCGGGCGACCTGCGACGCCGGAGCGTTGAACAGCCCGGCCGCCTTGGCCAGGTTGCCCTTCATCGCGCCCGCCAGCTTGGCCAGCAGCACCTCGCGCGACTCGAGGTCGGCGATGCGCTCGACTTCGGCGACCGTCAACGCCCGGCCGTCCATGTAGCCGCCCTTGATGACCAGCGCCTTGTGGTCCTTGGCGAAGGTCTTGATGGCCTTGGCGGCGTCGACCGGTTCCCCGCTGACGAACGCGATGGCCGTCGGGCCGGCGAAGAGCTCGTCGAGCCCCTCGACCCCGGCCTCCGAGGCCGCGCGCTTGACCAGCGTGTTCTTGGCCACCGAGTAGGTGGCCGCCCCACCCAGCGAGCGCCGCAGCTCAGCCAGGTTGGCGACGGTCAGACCGCGGTACTCCGTGATCAGGGTCGCGGTCGCTTCCTTGAACTGCTCGGCAATGTCTGCAACGGCGGCGGCCTTGTCAGCCCTGGCCATGCCTACCTCCTGAAGTGAAAGTCAATGCGACGTGTCGTCTCGATTCCCCGAAGAACGACGAACGCCCCGGCGCAGAAGCGGCCGGGGCGTGAAAAGACGCCGACGCGGGCCGGCGCTGATGCCTCGTCCTCCTGCGTGGGCCGCCGGGATGCTCCCGGACCTTCAACCGATTGCTCGGTGACCGACGGTCTTCGGTGGATCGGCTAACACAATAGCGTGGCCCCGCGCGATCAGCCAAAACGGCCGCCTCAGGTAACGGCGAGGGCCAGCAGGACGAACACCGCCAGCAGCAGGATCACCCGAGCGCGGTGCCGTCGATCCCAGCGGGCGGCGAGCTCGCGGGAGAGCTCACCGGTGCTCGGCCATTTCGCGATGCGGTTGTTGATCGGCACCAGCAGGGTCACCGTCAGCAGTATCACCGCGGCCATCAGGCCGGCGGCGATGCCGCACAACCAGTCGCGCTGCTCGCCGCGCTCCTGCACTGCGAGGGCGGCCACCACCAGCAGGACGACGGCGTACCAGAACGGCATCGTCGTGCCCAGCGCTCGCGCGGCACCGCCGCGGGCCGCGCGGAAGCCGTCGTCGGGCAGCCGCGCAATGAGCGGGTGGAAGAAGACCGCGACCCCCAGCTCCACGCCGACCAACAGTCCGGTGATCACAACCGCGAGCGCGTCGATGCTGTTGTTCATGGCAACGACACTGGCGGTTATGCTGCCAAATATCAAGGTACTGACAAATTAGTCAGCGGAGGTGCTCGTGGCCGTATCCAAGAAGGAAGTCAGCGACTGCCCGATCGACGCGGCGCTGTCGGTGATCGACGGCCGCTGGAAGGGCACCATCCTGTGGCGGCTGTGCGACGGCCCCATGCGCACCGCCGAGCTGCGGCGCAGCATTCCCGGCATCACCGAGCGCATGCTCATCCGGCACCTGCATGAACTGGTCGACGCCGGGATCATCGAGCGCCACGACGCGCGCACGGTGCCGCCGTGCGTGCATTATTCGATTTCCGAATACGGCAGGACGCTGGGCCCGGTGCTGGCGAGCCTGTGCGACTGGGGCCGAAAGCACATGCAGCGGGTCAGCTGAGGCCCGCAAGCCGGGCCGCGCCGATCAGCCCGGCGTCACCGCCGAGCTCGCCCGGCACCACGCGCAATCCGGACAAGAAGTCCAGGCCGGCGTATTCGGCGAGCTTCGCCCGCAGCGGGTCGAAGAGCAGCGGCCCGGATTTGGCGACGCCTCCCCCGATCACCACGAGATCCAGGTCACACACCGCGCCGACCGAGGCGATCGTCGCGGCCAGCGCGTTGGCCCCGTGGTGGAATGCCTGCTGGGCCAACGGGTCTCCGGCCACCGCCGCGGCGGCCAGGTCGCTGGCGCCGGCGCCGGACGGCGCTGACCAACCGTTCTCTCGCGCCCGGCGCACCATCCACGGCCCGGAGGCGACGGTCTCCACGCAACCGTGACCACCGCAGGCGCAGGGCCGGCCGTCCAGTTCGACCACCACGTGCCCGACGTGACCGGCGTTGCCGGTGCGCCCCGAGTATGGGGCGCCGTCGAACACCAGTCCGCCGCCCACCCCGGTGGAGACCACCATGCCCAGCATGAATTGGGCGTCCGCGTCTCTCCCCGCTCCAATCCAGTGCTCCGCCAGGGCCATACAGACGCCGTCACCGGCCAGCACCACGGGTAGTCCGGGCACCGCCGCGGCGACCCTGTCGCGCAACGGAAAATGGTCCCAGCTCGCGATGTTGATCGGACTGACGGCTCCGCCGCGCAGATCGATCGGCCCGGCCGACGCGATCCCGACGGCGCCGACCGGAGAGTCCGCGGCCTGCAGCGCGTCGGTGATCATCGCTTCGACGACGGCCCAGACGTCCTCGGCGGCGGGCGTGATCGGTGTGGGGCGCACGGCGGTGTACACCAGCTTTCCACCCGAATCCGCGAGCGCGACAGCGATTTTGGTGCCGCCGATGTCCAGGCAGAGGGTGAGCATGGCGCTCAGTGCCGGTGGGTGTTGTCGGGTTGGCGAGGGTCGCCGGGATGCTCGTAACCGGGTGCCAGCTCGACCAGCGCGGCGCGGCGCGCGTCCAGCCAAAGCCGGAAGGCGCGCCGCTGTGCGGCGCCACGCAGATGCCCTTCGATCGCCGATCGCACCTCGTGCAGCGGTGGTGCCGCTGACGCCGTTGTGCGCCAGCCGTTTTCGCCCTGTTGCGGCGCGGCGAAGCGAAGCGGATTGCGGACGTGATAGGCGGCCACATCGCTGTCGGCAACCCGCACCGCGGCGGTGACCTCGGCAAACAGCGCACGGGCACGCGGGTCGGCCAGCGCGGCCGCGGCGACGCTGCCGATCTCCAGCCGGGCCGTCACGTCGGGCAGCAACTCGGCCTCGGACGGCGCGCCCCGTCCGCTCAGCCCGCGCGCGGCCACCTCGGCGGCGAGCATCCGCTCGGTGACGATCAGTTGGGTCAGCCAGCGCCGCAGTTGGCGGCCCTCGCTGGTGCCGCTGACCGGCAAGCCGGCCGCGAAGCGCGAGGTGCGCAGCCGTGCTTCGGCGTCGTCGAGCACGCCCACCGCAAGGGGCACCCCGGCAACGGTCGCTATCGGCTCGACGCTCATGTCACCGTCACTTTCACCGCCGGCGAGTAAACCAGTCGGCCCGCGCAGCCGATCCGCACCAGCGCCCACCACTGGCCGGGTTCCAGCCAGGCCGGCGGTGTCAGCCGGAAGCCTAGGTCGACGGTGGCGCGGGCGGGTAACACCGCGCCGAGCGCGCCGGGACCCATCCATTCCCAGGTGCCCCACGGGCTGATCAGATGCGCCTCCAGATTCAGGTCGGCGCAGGCGTGGCTGCCCACCGTTAGGGTC
Source organism: Mycobacterium asiaticum (assembly GCF_001668675.1). GTDB lineage: Bacteria > Actinomycetota > Actinomycetes > Mycobacteriales > Mycobacteriaceae > Mycobacterium > Mycobacterium asiaticum_D. The sequence goes on from NZ_LZKQ01000210.1 coordinate 9,410, forward strand.
AGGGTGCCCGCTTCGCCTGCTTCGAGCGTGACCTCGGTGGGACCGTCGGCCAGGTAGACGAGCTCACCGGCAGCCGCGCCCACCGTCACCACGCAGACATCCTCGACGGGCTGGCGCCAGCAGGCCGGGACCTCGTCGCCGGTGAGGCGCAGTTCGGCGTGGACCGGGTACAGGCCGGGTTCGGCGCGCGCCGGGACAGACACCACCACGTCGGTGTGCAGGTGGTCGCCGCTGGGCAGGGCGAAGGGCAGCTCGGCGGGCGTGGCCGTCCAGCCGTCCGGACACCGCAGGGTGACCGTGCCGCGCAGCGTGGCGTCGGTGCTGTCGCCGGCCGCGGTGAGGCGCAACGTCACCGCGTCGCCGGCCTCCCCGGTCACGCGCGGCGGGTGCAGGTGGGCGACCGCCGGCAGCCCGCCAAGCGGCGCGGGGCCGCGATTGTGCAGCCAGTACCGCGCGTACAGCGGCTTCGCGGCCTCGGCGTGCTGGATCGGGTCGGGGGCGCCGGTCGCTGCCCGGGTCGCGCCGAAGCAGGCCAGCACGGTCGCCACCTGGTAGCCGTGCAGCTCGACCGAGGAGACGGGTTCGGGGTGCGTTTCCAGCAAATCGGCGCGCTGCAGGTCGCTTACCGCCGCGACGTCGGAGTCGATGACGACGCGGGCGCCCGCGCCGGTGGTTTCCACCAAGCGCAGCGTGACCGCGTTCGGGTCCAGCGGCGCCGCGCTGCCCGCGGCCAGTGGGTTGCCCGCGGCCTTGAGCGCGGCCAGCTGTACCGATTCGGCGGGCTCCACGCGCAGCAGCGACCCCGCTGGCGGCAGCGCTGCCCTTCGGCTGCCCGATGCGACGGCGAGCAGCGGTTGGGAGAACTGCGCACTGCGGGTGGGGATCTCGGCCCGCCGCCAGTCGCCGGCCCCGCTGACCAGCGCGTAATCGAACGTGTGGGTCCAGTGCTGCAATTGGAAGCTGGACCCGTCCGGCGCGGTGCGGCGCGGGTCGTCGATCCAGATGCCCGACGGCCAGCCGGTGCAGGATCGCATCAGCGCGGTGTGCAGCGTGCCCTCGGTGTCGACGGCGAAGCTGGGCACCCCGCGGTTGAGCACGGCGACGGTACGGTCCTCGAAGACGCCCGTCCCCGAGGGCGGTTGCTGCGACACGGTGATCTCGGCGTCGCCGAGGTCGTCGGCCACGGCGGCGATCGCGGCCCGCAGGCCGTCCTCGTCGTGGCCGTCGATGACCAGCACCGGCAGCGCGCGGAGCGCACGCAGGTCGGCGTCGGGCACCCACACGGCGTCCAGCGGTGTGGCGGCCGGCACCCATACCCGGGCCCGGCCGGTCGCCACCAACTGGCGCTTCAATTCTGCGGCGTACGCCGGGGCGTCGGCCAGCACGGCCGCGGCGAAGGCGTTGCGGGCGGGCCCGCCCAGAGCGATGCGGACGTCGGGCAGATTGGAATCGACCTCGAGGTTGCCGTAGCGCGGCTTGTCTGCGGAGCTGCAGGTGGCCGTGACGCCGGCGCGGACCAGCGCGACCATCAGCTCCCGGGCCAGCGGACCGGACACCGCCTCGGCCGGGGAAACCACCTCGGCGACGGACATCGCCCGCATGCCGGTGTCCGAAAAACGGACCCGTGCCGCCGAGGACAGGCCGAACCAGCCATACGCCGGGTTGTCCAGGGTCCACAGGTGCTCGGCGGTGTCCACCGAGCGGGGGCCGTCGTGCAGCAGCGCAAACCCGCGGCCGACGACGGCGTCACCCACCTCGCTGACCGGCATGGCGCCCGGCACCGGGCACGGCCAGCGCAGCCGCATCAGCTGATCGGCGCCGCTGAACTCGTCGATCGTGGTGCGGCACTGCACCCGGTCGACGCCGTGCCACAGTGTCAGGGTCTGGGTGTAGCGCAGCAGCGTGCCGATCCGGCCGTGCACCACCACCCGCTGACCGAGCGGCCCATGGAAGGCCTGCACCCGCGCGGGACCGTCGGACGAGCACACCACCGGCCCCTTGGGCAGCAGATGCCACGGGCCCTCGCCCTGGTTCGGGTGCGCCTGATACTCCTCGTAGACGGCCAGCTCGTTGCCCACCCGTCCGTCGGCGATCAGCTCGCGTCCGTCCTGGGTCAGCGAGGCGACTCCCCCGCCGCGCGCCGGGTCGACCTGGGCGCGGTAGTGCTCGTTAGCGATCACAGATCCCGCCACCGGTTCCCAGCCGGTCGGCTGGCCTCCTGCGCCGGGCACCAGCCGAAACGCCCGCCAGCCCAGCGACGGCACCTCGCGCGCCAGCCAGCTCACCGACCTGCCGTCGTGCTCGACGTGCGCCGCCAGCTCGACACCGTCGGCGTCGAGCACCCGAACCCGGGTGCCCAGCGGCGGGTCGAGGCGCACGGTCACGACGTCGGTGCGCGGGCAAGTCAGCGGATTCCACACGACCACGTCGCCGTCCATCGCGCCGGACAGCAATGCCAGCGAGTTGTCGCGGGCCGCGCGGCCCAGCTCCCAGGCGTCACGCCATCCGGTCAGCAGGTCGAGGTACACCTGGTCGGATTCCGAGCCGGTGATCGCGTCGTGGTGTGCGCCGTAGACCAGCTGCACCCAAGCCTTGGCCAGGGCGGCCTGTGGATACTGGGCGCCCGTCAGCAGCCCGGCGAACACCGCGAAGCGCTCGGCCTGCAGCACGGCGTTCTCGGCGGACCGGTTGGCCTGCTTGGTGTCGATGTAGGACACGTCCTTGCCGGTGTAGATCGGGTTCATGTCCCGGGTCTGGGGCGACGGCGCGCAGTCGCTCAGCGCGAGTTCGGCGCGCACCGCCGCGAAGAACTCGCACGGCAGCGCACAGACGAACCGCGGCCAGGTGTAGCGCGCGGCCCAGTCCCGGTGGATCTCGGTGACCCACTTGTTGGGCGGGGTGTAGTCGGTGCCGACGGGCAGCAGCACATTGCGCGTCAGTGCGACCTTCTTGAGCTGATCGAAGAGTTCGTACGTGGCGCTCTCGGCCTCGCCCAGCGACGGCGCGGAATCCATCCACCAGCCCGCCGAATAGTGCGCGGGCATGTAGTGGGTGAGCAGGCCGCGGCCCGACGGCGAGATCCACTCGAACTCGCTGCAGAACTGCATCCGCTCAACGCCGCGCGGTTCCGGGCCGCTGTCGGGGCCGCCGTGGGCGGGACCCCACTGGTGGTGCGGTCCCCTGGCCCATGAACTCGACGTCAGCCCCGCGTCGGCGGCCATCCCGGGGAATTGCGGATCGTGGCCGAACGCGTCCAGCTGCCACGCGGTGGCCGGGTTCGCTCCCACGACATGCCGCTGAAATCCCATGCCGTGCACCAGGTTTCGAATGGTCGTCTCGGGGCTGGTGAGGTTGGTGTTGGGTTCGTTGTAGGTGCCGCCCATCACCTCGACGCGGCCCTGGTCGATGAACCGGCGCAGATCGGCCCGGTCCTCGGGGCGGGTGTCCCAGTACGGCTTGAGGTAATCGACCTCAGCCAGCACGAACTTGTAGTCGGGGTCGCGGCGCGCCATCTCCAGATGCGCATGCACCAGGTCGAAGCCGTTCTGCTGACGGGCTCGCCCCGGCGGGTCCTCGGCCCACTCGCTGGTATAGGCGCCCTGGGTGTTCCACCACACCGGGTCGTAGTGAAAGTGGCTGACCATGAACATGGTCCAGCCCGGTTCCGCCACGGTGAACTCGAACGGCAGCCGCTGACCGCCGGCGTGCGCTCGCGCGGGCCGGACCTGCCCGGCGACCGGGTCCTCGACGGCCACCGCGATCTCCACGAGCTCGTCGCCGATGTCGGCGACCGCCTCCCCGGTCAGACCGTCCCCGTCGATGCGGACCCGCGTCGGTTTGGTACACCCCACAAGACCGAGGCGCACCAGTTGCAGCGGCGTCTCGGGCGGTCCGACGAACAGCTCGGTCGAGGCCACCGAAGTCACCTGCATGCCCGCACCTTACGGCGACGCAGGATGGCTGGAAAGGTGACCGTTATGGCGGATCTGACGACCCAACTGGCTGACCAACTCGACTGGCACTGGCGCAATCAACTGCGCCGACGCCTGGACGGCCTGACCGACGACGAGTACTTCTGGCAACCGGTGCCCGACTGCTGGACCGTGCATCCGGACGGGTCGATCGACTTCGCGTTCCCGACGCCCACCCCCGCGCCGTTCACCACAATCGCGTGGCGCATGGCGCATATCATCGTCGGCGTCTTCGCGATGCGCGCCCATCACCATTTCGGCGGACCGGCCGCCGATTACCAGAGCTGGGACTATGCGACCGACGCCGCCACCGCGCTGCGCCAACTCGACCAGGCGTATGCGGCGTGGATCAACGGCGTGCGGTCGCTGTCCGCCGCGGACCTGACCCGCCGCTGCGGTGCGGCCGAAGGACCCTACGCAGACTACCCGCTGAGCGAGCTGGTCTTGCACATCAATCGAGAAGCGATCCACCATGGTGCCGAAATCGCTTGCTTGCGCGACCTTTACGTCCACAGCAGAAGGGATTGAAGATGCCCGCCCTCGCCCCGCCGGTGGCCGACGAACGCAGCGCCCTGCGCGAATTCCTGGCGTACCACCAGAGCGCGTATTTCGCGGTCAGCCACGGCCTCACCGACGACCAGGCCCGTTCCACGCCCTCGGTCAGCGCCCTGTCGATCGGCGGGCTGGTCAAGCACGCCACCGGAATGCAACGCAGCTGGATGGCGCGCGTGGCCGCCGCGCCGGACGCGCCGCCGAGAGACCCCCGCCCGTTCGAGCAGATCGCCGCGGAGTTCGCCGATCAGCACGTGATGCGGCCCGACGAGACGCTAGCCGGGCTGCTGGCGGCGTTCGAGGCGCAGAACGCGACATCGCTGCGGCTGGTGGAGACCGCCGACCTGGACGCGGCGGTGCCGGTTCCGCATGACATCCCATGGTTTCCCAAGGATCAGCAGGCCTGGTCGGTGCGCTGGGCGATCCTGCACGTGATCAACGAGCTGGCCAGGCATGCCGGGCACGCCGACATCATCCGGGAGACGATCGACGGCGCCACCATGTACGAGCTGATCGCCGCGCGGGAGGGCTGGGCGATCGAGGGCTGGGTGCAGCCCTGGAATACCGAGGAAAGCGGTCGGCGCCCGAGTTGACGATTGGGACTCATCCGTGCGGGTTTGGCACACTGCACTGATGAGCTCTACCAAACATCGCGAGGGGGCCAAGCTCGACCGGGTCCCGTTGCCGGTCGAAGCGGCGCGGGTAGTCGCGACGGGTTGGCAGGTCACCCGCACTGGCGCTCGCATCCTCACCAAGCTGCCGGGTAGGGGTCCGTGGCAGCAGAAGGTGATCAAGCAGCTGCCGCAGACCTTCGCCGACCTGGGACCGACGTACGTCAAGTTCGGACAGATCATCGCGTCCAGTCCGGGGGCGTTCGGCGAATCCTTATCCCGGGAGTTCCGCGGCCTGCTTGACCGGGTGCCACCGGCCGACTCCGGCGAAGTGCACAAGCTCATCGTCGAAGACCTCGGCGGTGACCCGTCGGAGCTGTTCGCCAAATGGGACGAGACGCCGTTCGCGTCGGCTTCCATCGCACAGGTGCACTACGCCACGCTGCACACCGGCGAGGAGGTGGTCGTCAAGATCCAGCGGCCGGGTATCCGGCGCCGGGTCGCGGCCGACCTGCAGATCCTCAAGCGTTTCGCGCAGGCCGTCGAACTGGCCAAGCTGGGCCGCCGGCTCTCGGCGCAAGACGTCGTCGCCGACTTCTCGGACAACCTGGCCGAGGAGTTGAACTTCCGGCTGGAGGCCCAGTCGATGGAGGCCTGGGTGTCGCACCTGCACGCCTCCCCGCTGGGCAAGAACATCCGGGTACCGCAGGTGTTCTGGGATTTCACCAGCGACCGGGTGCTGACCATGGAACGGGTGCACGGCATCCGGATCGACGACGTCGCGGCCCTCCGCAAGGCAGGCTTCGACGGCGTCGAGCTGGTCAAGGCGCTGCTGTTCTCGCTGTTCGAGGGTGGGCTGCGGCACGGGCTGTTCCACGGCGACCTGCACGCCGGCAACCTCTACGTCGACGATAAGGGCCGCATCGTCTTCTTCGATTTCGGCATCATGGGCCGCATCGATCCCCGCACCCGCTGGCTGCTGCGCGAGCTGGTGTACGCGCTGCTGGTCAAGAAGGACCACGCCGCGGCGGGCAAGATCGTGGTGCTGATGGGCGCCGTCGGCACCATGAAGCCCGAGGCCGAGGCCGCCAAGGACCTGGAAAAGTTCGCGACCCCGCTGACCATGCAGACGCTGGGCGACATGTCCTACGCCGACATCGGCCGGCAGTTGTCGGCACTGGCCGACGCTTACGACGTCAAGCTCCCCCGCGAGCTGGTGCTGATCGGCAAGCAATTCCTCTACGTCGAGCGGTACATGAAGCTGCTGGCGCCCAGGTGGCAGATGATGTCGGATCCGCAACTGACGGGCTATTTCGCGAACTTCATGGTCGAAGTCAGCCGCGAGCACTCCTCCGACGTCGAGGTCTGATGGAGGTCCGCACCGGAAACGCCACGTCAGGCGACTTGAAGCTGTACTACGAGGACTTGGGCGACATCGACGACCCGCCCGTGCTGCTCATCATGGGGCTGGGCGCCCAGCTGCTGCTGTGGCGAACCGCGTTCTGCGAGAAGCTGGTCGGCCACGGCCTGCGCGTCATCCGGTACGACAACCGCGACGTCGGCCTCTCGAGCAAGACCCCGCGTCGCGGCGCGGGGCAGCCGCTGGTGACGCGGTTGGCGCGCTCCTTTGTGGGTCTGCCGAGCAAAGCGGCGTACAAGCTCGAGGACATGGCCGACGACGCCGCGGCCGTGCTCGATCACCTGGGCATCGAGCAGGCGCACATCGTGGGCGCTTCGATGGGCGGCATGATCGCCCAGATTTTCGCCGGGCGATTCCAGCAGCGGACGAAATCACTCGCAATCATCTTCTCCAGCAACAATTCGGCGTTCCTGCCGCCACCCGGGCCTCGCCAATTGCTGGCGCTCATCAAGGGACCGGCGCCGAGCTCGCCGCGCGACGTGATCATCGACAACGCCATTCGCGTCAGCAAGATCATCGGCAGCCCGCGATATCTGGCTTCCGAGGAGCAACTGCGGGCGGAGGCCATCGAAAGCTACGAGCGGAGCTACTACCCGTGGGGCGTCGCCCGGCACTTCGACGCCGTGCTGGGCAGCGGCAGCCTGCGTCGCTACAACCGCCAGACCACCGCACCCACGGTGGTGATCCACGGCCGGGCCGACAAGCTGATGCGCCCGTCCGGCCGGCGCGCCGTGGCGCGGGCGATCGATGGGGCCCGACTGGTGACATACGACGGCATGGGTCATGATCTTCCACAGCAGTTGTGGGATCAGGTGATCGGCGTGCTAGCGAAAAACTTCAATGAGGCGCGCTAGCCAAAAACATTTGACGCAAAACGCATCCCCGTGATTTTCGGTACATGTCGCAGGGTTGTACGGTTGGCACAGAAGGGTGGGTGTCGCAAATGGCCAAGCTGAAGCCGTATTACGAAGAGTCGCAGGCGACCTACGACATTTCGGACGACTTCTTCGCGCTGTTCCTCGACCCGAACATGGTGTACACCTGCGCCTACTTCAAGAACGACGACATGACCCTGGAAGAGGCGCAGCTCGCCAAGATCGATCTGGCGCTGGACAAGATGCAACTCGAGCCGGGAATGACCGTGCTCGACGTCGGATGCGGCTGGGGCGGCGCCGTGGTCCGGGCGGTGGAGAAGTACGACGTGAATGTCATTGGCATCACGCTGAGCCGCAACCACTACGCGCGCACCAAGGCGCGGCTGGCGGCGATCCCGACGACACGACGCACCGAGGCCCGGTTGCAGGGCTGGGAAGAATTCGACGAGCAAGTCGATCGAATCGTCAGCTTCGAGGCCTTCGACGCATTCAAAAAAGAACGCTGGCCCGCGTTCTGGGATTGGGCTTATAAGACCCTTCCCGAAGGGAGCCGAATGCTGATGCACAGCATTTTCACGCACCCGCAGAACTACTGGCACGAGCACGGCATCACGATCACGATGTCGGATCTGCGATTCTTGCGCTTCCTCGGCAAGGAAATCTTCCCCGGGGGGAACATGTGCGGCGAGCCCGATATCGTCGACAATTCCCGAGCCAGCGGATTCACGCTCGAGCACACCCAATATCTGCAACCGCATTACGCGCGCACGCTCGACATGTGGGCGGCCAATCTCGCGGCAAATCGCGAACGCGCCATCGCGATCCAGTCCGAAGAGGTCTACGAGCGGTTCATGCGCTATCTGACCGGCTGCGCGGAGCTTTTCCGCAAAGGCATCTCCAACGTGGCGCAGTACACGCTCACCAAATAGCGCCAGGCCGGGCCGCGCCGACACGTCCCCGTCGAGGTGGGTCGGCGTGAGTCAGTTCACCCTGGAAAAGTAGACTTCATGTCTGCGGCCGGGACCGCGACGCGCACGTGCACCCTTTCGGATTCACGTCTCGACGTTGGGTATCGTTGCAGGTCACACGCGACCCCCGCCGGTGCGTGCGCGGATCGCAGGAAGTGCACCTCATCGGAGGAGAACAGGACGAAAATGGCTGAGCAACCGACTAGCCCGACGAAGACGCGGACGCGTTCGGAGGACATCCAGGCGCATTACGACGTCTCCGACGACTTCTTCGGTCTGTTCCAGGACCCGTCCCGGATCTACAGCTGCGCCTACTTCGAGCGCGACGACATGACCCTGGAAGAGGCCCAGTACGCCAAGATCGATCTCAACCTGGACAAATTGGACCTCAAGCCGGGCATGACGCTGCTCGACATCGGCTGCGGGTGGGGCACCACCATGAAGCGCGCCATCGAGCGATTCGACGTCAACGTCATCGGCCTGACGCTGTCCAAGAACCAGCACGCCCGCGCCGAGGCGTTGCTCGGTTCGATCGACAGCGAGCGCTCGCGCCAGGTTCGCCTGCAGAACTGGGAGGACTTCAACGAGCCCGTCGACCGCATCGTGTCGATCGAGGCCTTCGAGCACTTCGGTCACGAGAACTACGACGACTTCTTCAAGCGGACGTTCGACATCATGCCCGACGACGGCCGGATGACCGTGCAAAGCAGCGTCAGCTACCACCCGTACGACCTGGCGGCGCGCGGCAAGAAGCTGAGCTTCGAGACGGCGCGGTTCATCAAGTTCATCGTCACCGAGATCTTCCCGGGCGGCCGGTTACCGTCCACCCAGATGATGGTCGACCACGGCGAGAAGGCGGGATTTGTTGTGCCCGAACCGCTTTCACTGCGGCCGCACTACATCAAGACGCTGCACATCTGGGGCGACACGCTCGAGTCGAACCGGGACAAGGCCATCGAGGTCACCTCGGAAGAGGTTTATAACCGCTACATCAAGTATCTGCGCGGCTGCGAGCACTACTTCACCGAGGAGATGCTCGATGTCAGCCTGGTGACCTACCTCAAGCCGGGAGCCGCCGCCTGATTCTCGGCGGCTGTCGGATCGGCGCTGCGGCGTTCGTCGAATGGGTAGAGAGTGGAGCACGGGGCTTCGCTCACAACCGGAGGTGACGAACATGCAGTACTTCGCGCTGTTGATCAGCCAAGAGCAAGACCGCACACCCGACGATGCGGCCGCCGCGATGGCGGAATGGGAGAACTTCCACGCCAAAGCCGGCCCCGCGATCAAGTCTGGAGATGCACTGGCTCCCGCCGCAGCGGCGGTCATCACCGGCGGCCCGGACGCGCCGGTGGTCACCGACGGGCCCTTTGCCGAGACCGCGGAGGTGGCCTGCGGCTACTACTTGTTCGAGGCGGAAAACCTCGACGAGGCGCTGGCGCTGGCGCGCGACGTCCCGCTCGCCGCGTTCGGGGCCGTGGAAGTGTGGCCTACGGTCCACTCAGTTGAGCTGTCCCGCAAGCTCACCGGCAACGACTGGCTCGCGCTGCTGCTGGAGCCGCCCGCCTCCGCCCACACGCCGGGCACACCGGAGTGGGAGGCGGTGGCAGCCAAGCACGCCGACCTCCACGCGGCCGCGGGCGATCACATCATCGGCGGTGCCGCGTTGCACGACCGATCCACGGCGACGACCGTGCGCGTGCGCAACGGCGAGGTGCTGATCACCGACGGGCCATACGTGGAGGGCGCCGAAATCGCTACCGGGATCTACCTGCTGGGCGCCGCAGACCGCGACGAGGCCGTCAAGATCGCCTCGATGATCCCCGCCTCGACGGTGCAGTTGCGGCAGCTGGCTGGAGTCTCGGCCCTCTAAGAGCATGGCGAACCTGGACGGCGTCTTCCGCCGGGAATGGGGACCCGCCGTGGCCGCCCTCGCTCGGTGGTCCGGTGACCTCACCGTCGCCGAAGACGCCGTCCAGGAGGCCTGCGCCGAAGCGCTGCGCACCTGGCCGCACGATGGGGTGCCCGCCAACCCGGGCGGCTGGCTGGTAACAGTCGGCCGTAACCGGGCCCGGGACCGGCTGCGCCGCGAGTCCGCGCGTCCCGGAAAGGAATTGGCGGCTGTGCTGGACGACATCAGGGCGCGTACCGATCGCACCGACCCGCATCCGGTTCGCGACGACGAGTTGCGGATGATGTTCACCTGCGCCCACCCGGCGCTGGACCGGCAGTCGCAATTGGCCCTGACGCTGCGGCTGGTCTCCGGTTTGACCGTCGGCGAGATCGCGCGTGCGCTGCTGCAGACCGAGGCGGCCATCGGTCAGCGAATCACGCGCGCCAAGAACAAGATTCGGCACGCCAACATCCCGCTGCGGGTGCCACCGCCGGAGTTGCTGCCCGAACGCACCCCGCACGTGTTCGGTTGCGTCTATTCGGTGTTCACCGAGGGCTACTGGTCGACCGCGGGACCGTCGGCCATCCGGGACGACCTGTGTGACGAAGGGATCCGGCTGGGCGCGGAGTTGTGCGCGCTGCTGCCCGACGAGCCGGAGGCGCACGCCTTATCCGCCCTGATGCTGCTGCATGATTCGCGGCGCGCGACCCGGGTGGACGATACCGGGATGCTGGTGCCGCTCGAGGACCAGGACCGGCGCCGGTGGGACCGCGGGCGCATTTCGCGCGGGCTCGACCGGTTGCGGCGCGCCCAGGGGTCGACGGGCGCCTATCTGCCCCAGGCGGTGATCGCCGCGCTCCATGCCACGGCGCCGTCCTGGGAGCAGACCGACTGGGTGAGGATCTGCGCCGCCTACGACCGGCTGTTCGGACTGACCGAATCGCCGGTGGTGGCCGCCAATAGGGCGCTGGCGATCGGATTCCGCGACGGCCCCGACGCCGGCTTGGCCGCCCTGGACAAGGTGGCACAGGACCCGCGGCTAACCCGCTCCAATCTCGTCGCGACCGTGCGCGCGGACCTGCTGCGGCGCGCGGGGAGAACCGCCGCTGCCCTCGACTGGTATCGAGTGGCGTTTCAGGCCAATGGATCCGACCCCGGCCGCGCGTTTCTGCGGCGCCGCATCGTCGAGTGCGGGGGTTAGCCCTCCGAGAAGTTGCGGGTGACGGCCGGGTCGACCGGGATGCCCGGTCCGGTGGTCGTCGAGACCACGATCTTGCGCAGGTAGCGGCCCTTGGAGGCGGACGGCTTGAGCCGCAGCACCTCGTCCAGCGCGGCGCCGTAGTTCTCGGCCAGGGCCTTCTCGTCGAACGAGGCCTTGCCGATCACGAAGTGCAGGTTGGCCTGCTTGTCGACGCGGAAGTTGATCTTGCCGCCCTTGATGTCGGCGACGGCCTTGGCGACGTCGGGAGTCACGGTGCCGGTCTTGGGGTTCGGCATCAGGCCGCGCGGACCCAGCACCCGCGCGATACGACCCACCTTGGCCATCTGGTCGGGAGTCGCGATCGCGGCGTCGAAGTCCAGGAACCCGCCCTGGATCTTCTCGATCAGGTCGTCACTGCCCACGATGTCGGCACCGGCGGCCTGCGCCTGCTCGGCCTTCTCGCCCACCGCGAAGACGGCAACCCGGGCGGTCTTGCCCGTGCCGTGCGGCAGGTTCACCGTGCCACGCACCATCTGGTCGGCCTTGCGCGGGTCGACACCCAGCCGGATCGCCACCTCGACGGTCGCATCCTGCTTGGTCGATGACGTCTCCTTGGCGAGCTTGGCCGCCTGCAGCGGCGTGTAGAGGGTGTTGCGGTCCACCTTCTCGGCGGCGGCGCGATATGCCTTGCTGGTCTTGCTCATTGAATATCCAATCTGTGTTGGGTCGTGGTCGGCGGGCCGAAGCTGGCCCTCCCACGCGTTCTCGAGGGGTTACTACTCGACCGTGATGCCCATCGACCGGGCGGTGCCGGCGATGATCTTGGCAGCGGCGTCGATGTCGTTGGCGTTGAGGTCGGTCTTCTTGGTCTCGGCGATCTCGCGAACCTGGTCCCAGGTGACCTTGGCGACCTTGTTCTTGTGCGGCTCGGCCGAACCCTTCTGCACACCGGCGGCCTTGAGCAGCAGCTTGGCGGCAGGCGGCGTCTTCAGCGTGAAGGTGAAGCTGCGGTCCTCGTAGACGGTGATCTCAACGGGGATGACGTTGCCGCGCTGGTTCTCCGTCGCGGCGTTGTACGCCTTGCAGAATTCCATGATGTTGACGCCGTGCTGACCCAGCGCGGGGCCGACCGGCGGCGCAGGGTTGGCCTGCCCTGCGGTGATCTGCAGCTTGATCAGCCCGGTGACTTTCTTCTTCTTCGGGGCCATGAGATGTCGAACTTCCTTCCTGGTTTTGCTTAGTTCAGTGCCCAGCGGGCTAAATCTTGGAGACCTGGCCGAAGGTCAGTTCCACCGGCGTCTCGCGGCCGAAGATGGAGACCAGCACCTTGAGCTTCTGCTGTTCGCCGTTGACCTCGCTGATCGTGGCCGGGAGCGTGGCGAACGGCCCGTCCATCACCGTCACCGACTCGCCGACCTCGTAGTCGACCTCGACGACCGGCCGTTCCAGGCCGCCCGTCTCCGCGGCGGCCGCGGTGCTCGCGGCCCCCTTGGCGGCCTTCTTCGCCGAGCCCGGGGGCAGCAGGAACTTCACCACGTCATCGAGCGACAGCGCCGACGGGCGCGAGGTGGCCCCGACGAACCCGGTCACGCCGGGCGTGTTCCGGACGGCGGACCACGAGTCGTCGGTCAGGTCCATGCGCACCAAAATGTAGCCCGGCAGCACCTTGCGGTTGACCTGCTTGCGCTGGCCGTTCTTGATCTCGGTGACCTCTTCGGTGGGAACCTCCACCTGGAAGATGTAGTCGCCGACATCAAGGTTCTGCACGCGGGTTTCGAGGTTGGCTTTGACCTTGTTCTCGTAGCCGGCGTAGGAGTGGATGACGTACCAGTCGCCGGGCTTGCTACGCAGTTCCGCCTTCAGCGCGGCGGCAGGGTCGACGTCTTCAGCGGGGGCCTCTGCCTGAGGGGCATCCTGAGTATCGACAGCTTCGACATCCTGCACGTCGACCGCCTCACCCGCGGACGGGTCACCGTCGAAGGTAGTCACGGTATTCAGTCCTCTCTATCACTCTCGAGTCTCAGCCGAACACCAACAGCACGAGCTTGCTCAGACCCAAGTCGGCACCGCCTACCAGCGCCACCATGAAGGCCAGGAACACCAGCACCACCGACGTGTAGGTGAGCATCTGCTTACGGTTCGGCCAGATGACCTTCCGCATCTCGGCTACAACCTGCTTGAGGTAGGTGTAGACGAAGAGGAAGGGGTTGACCGAGCCGGCTTTCTTCGGTTTCCTCGCCTTGTCTTTCTGGGTCGACTTGGCCTTCCCAGACTTTCCGGCCAACTTCGCGGCGTCCTTCTTGGACGAGCCCTTGCCGGCCGCTTCGGTCTCGACGGACTCGTCGTCGGTGTCGTCTTCGGCCTCCACGACACGCGCCCGGGTCCGCTTGCCCGTCGGGCGCTGCGGCCGCGCCGCCTTGGTCACCACGGCCGTCCGGCCACCGTCCTTGGCGTCGCCGCCGTCGCGTGTGGCGTCGTCGGCAACGTCGCCTTCGTCGCTCACCGCATGCTCCTTTGTTCGTCAGCTATCTCGCGAGCCATTCCGCTTCGGTTGGCCACTATTCCAGTGTCCACCATATGTCCGGCTCCTCTTCAGGCCATACCGGCCTGCGTCGTCACCTCTCAGCAGGGGCGACAGGACTTGAACCTGCAACCTGCGGTTTTGGAGACCGCTGCTCTGCCAGTTGAGCTACGCCCCTATCACCCGGGGCTTACATGACTCGCGCGCTCCCCGTTCGGCAATCGCGAACCGACGGACAGCGCGCTTGTAATGGGAAAACCCCGAGGTCCGAGTGTACATCCAGGTGGGAGTCAGATACTAATTAGGCGGTTCTGATGACCTGCCCGCTTTCTTTGTCCCATTTCAGCTGGATCGAATTGTCGCCCTCGTGCCCCATCAGGGTCGTATAAGCCTCCAAAACCAGGACGCCATCCTGGTTGTGGCAGAAGTTTTTCGTGACCACGATGTCGGCGCCGAACCGCTCGTTCACACTTTCGATGCGCAGGCTGCCGTAGAGCTTGTCGCCCACGTGTATCGGCGCGTGGTAGACGAACTTCTGGTCGACCTGCACGATCTGCATGGTTTCGAAGCCGACGTCGACGTTGCGGAAGAAGTCGTCCTGGATGAGCTTGGCCAGGATCGTGACGAAGGTCAGCGGAGCGACGATGCGGTCATAGCCCATCTCGGCGGCCGCGGCCTCGTCGTGGCAGGCCTGGTCCTCGCACTTGACCGACCGAGCGAATTGCCGAACCTGCTCCCGGCCCACCTCGAAGTAATCGGGGTAGCGCCAGCTCATCCCCCGGATATCTGTCTTGAGGGCCATCCGCTAGGCCAGCTTCGCCGAGGCGACGGCCCGACCGAAGATCTTTTTGCCGCCGGTCGTGGCGGTCAACGCAATGGTCACCGACTTGCTCTCGGGGTCGACGGACTTCACCCTGCCGCTGAACACCAACTCGGCGCCCTTGCCATCGTTGGGCACCGGGACCACCGCAGTGAATCGCACGTTGTATTCGGTGACCGCACCCGGGTCGCCGACCCACGACGTGACGTAGCCGCCGCCGATACCCATCGTCAGCATGCCGTGCGCGATCGCGGTGTCCAAGCCCACCATCTTGGCGATCTCGTCGTCCCAGTGGATCGGGTTCAAGTCACCCGAGACTCCGGCGTAATTGACCAGGTCCTGGCGGGTCAGTGGGTAGGTGCGCTCTGGGAGCTGGTCGCCCACCTGGACCGAACTGAACTCACGCAGAGGCATCAGAAAACCCTTCTCCATCTTCACCGGAACGACCTGCCAGGGTCGTGTACGTCTCTTGCACGATCTCACCAGCATCATTGGTGACGATGTTCTTGGTCACGATGATCTGGGTGCCGTGTGCTTCCCGCACGGAATCCACGTATACGTCACAGTAGAGCTTGTCGCCGGCAACGATCGGCTTCCGGAACTTCAGCACCTGGTCGATCTGGACGATTTTCTCGTCCGAAATGGCGATGTTCGCGTAATCGAAGAATGCCGATTGCGCCTTGTAGCCGAATACGCAAATGAACGTCAGCGGGGCCGTCAAACCCTTGTAGCCCAGTTCCGCGGCCGCATTGTCATCGAAGAACGCGGCGTCGTCATTCTGCACAGCCGTCGCGTGCTCGCGGATCTTTTCCCGCTCCACCAGGTAATAGTCGGGGTAGCGATAGTGCATCCCGACGATGTCTTGGGACAGCGCCACGGTTTTGAAACCTACCTACGAATCTTCGGCCAGACTGGGACAGCGTGGTTACCGCGTTTCGCGGTGCCCCTGGTGCTTTCCGCAGTTCGGGCAGAACTTTTTCAGCTCCAACCGGTCCGGGTCGTTGCGACGGTTCTTCTTGGTGATGTAGTTACGGTGCTTGCACACCTCGCACGCCAAGGTGATCTTTGGCCGCACGTCGGTACTGGAAGCCATGGCCTTATTCCCTCAGCTCTCTGTCAATCTCTAAGTCTCAATGTTGTGTTGTAGCGATGGCCGGACTCGAACCGGCGACCTAACGATTATGAGTCGTTCGCTCTAACCGACTGAGCTACATCGCCTCTGGTGCGCGCCGCGCCTGCTCGGCGTCCGCCGAGCCCCCTAACGGAATCGAACCGTTGACCTTTTCCTTACCATGGAAACGCTCTACCGACTGAGCTAAGGGGGCCGGTACCCGTAGCGACCAGTCGTGCAGGTGCGCTTCAAGGGCCAGAAAGAGGTTACAGCCTGCCCCGCAACGTCTCCAAACCAGGACGAGTCAGCCGGTGTCGCCGTTCCGGTGCAGCTGCCAGGCGCTGAGGTCGCTGAACTCGTCGTAGTCCTCGTCCTGCGGGTCGTGCTCGACCTCCGGACCCTCGTCCAGCACCGCCTTCAGTGCGAGGTGGACCGCCTCCCGCGCATCCAGCAAGTGAAATTTGTCAATTACCCCTTGCAGCAAATCGGCTTCAACAAGGATGTCGACCCTCTTCAACATGGACCAACTTTACCCAGTGCTGACCGATTTGGGCCGAGAGAAGGCCAGCTTGAGAGGTTTTTTTGGCGACCCAATACGCTGGTGCCGTGTCAGACTCGGACCGGCTCTACTTCCGTCAACTGCTGTCAGGGCGTGATTTCGCCGCCGGCGACCCCATCGCCGCGCAGATGCGCAACTTCGCCTACCTGATCGGCGACCGCGACACTGGTGACTGTGTGGTGGTCGACCCTGCCTATGCCGCGGGGGACCTGGTCGACGCGCTGGAAGCCGACGGCATGCGCCTGTCCGGCGTCCTGGTGACCCACCATCACCCGGATCATGTTGGCGGCTCGATGATGGGTTTCGAGCTCAAGGGCCTGGCGGAGCTCCTCGAACGCACCGCGGTACCGGTACACGTGAACACCCACGAGGCGGTGTGGGTGTCACGGATTACCGGCATCCCACTCAGCGACCTGACCAGCCACGATCACCGGGACAAGCTCAGCATCGGTGACATCGAGATCGAACTGCTGCACACTCCGGGCCACACTCCGGGCAGCCAGTGTTTCCTGCTCGACGGCCACTTGGTCGCCGGCGACACGCTGTTCCTGGACGGCTGCGGTCGCACCGACTTCCCCGGCGGCGATTCCGACGAGATGTACCGCAGCCTGCAGCAACTCGCCGCCCTACCGGGCGATCCGACGGTGTTTCCCGGGCACTGGTACTCGGCCGATCCGAGTGCCGCGCTGTCGGAGGTCAAGCGTTTCAATTACGTGTACCGGCCGGCCAATCTCGACCAATGGCGAATGATGATGGGCGGCTAACGGCGTGGCGAACACGAACTGCCATTCTGCGCACCGGCGATAACCGTGGCAGCAATACTCAGGAACCCGCTCTAGGATCAGTGCACTACATTCCGGTCCGGGGTCAGGAACAAGCGGAGGGCGGATTCCATGGGGTGGGCGCAACGAAGCTGGCAGGCAAGCTGGCACGGAATCGAGAACGTCGAGTCCAGCACCTGGTTGGTGTGGGCCGCGTGGGCGGCGATCGCACTCGGTATCGCCGCCCTGATCTTCACTCACCGGCAGCTGCAGCGGAACCGCGCCTTGGCATCGGAGAAGACCCGACCGCACGTCGCGATGCTGATGGAGCCGCATGTGGCGGACTGGCACGTCATCGAGCTGGTGGTCCGCAACTTCGGCCGCACCGCGGCCTACGACATCCGGTTCAACTTCCCCAATCCGCCGACGGTGGCCGAGTACGAGAACGCGTCCGACGGTTATGCCGACGTGGTGGAACTGCAACTGCCCCGGGAGCTGCCGACGCTGGCGCCCGGGCAGGAGTGGCGGATGGTGTGGGACTCGGCGCTCGACCGCGCCGAGATCGGGCACGGCGTCGAATCGCGTTTCGAAGGCACCGTGACCTACTACGACCGCCCCGACCGGCCGCGCGGCTGGAAGTTCTGGCAGCGTCCTCGCACCCCGCTGGAGACCAAGGTGGTGCTCGACTGGGACGCGTTGCCGCCGGTGCAACGGATCGAGTTGATGACCACGCACGACCTGGCCAAGCGCGAGAAGCAGAAGCTGGAGCTGCTGCGCAACCTACTGACCTACTTCCACTACGCCAGCAAGGAGACGCGCCCCGAGGTGTTCCGCAGCGAGATCGACCGGATCAACCGCGCGGTGCAGGAAACCCAGGACAGGTGGCGAACCCGGCAGCTGGACGAGCCCACCGACGTCAGCCTGCGCTGGGGTGACGCCGAGAACGAGCTGGGTAAGCATCGCAGCCAACGGGTGTGATCGCGCGACGATCTGATTCAATCGAGG
Source organism: Mycobacterium asiaticum (assembly GCF_001668675.1). Taxonomy (GTDB): domain Bacteria; phylum Actinomycetota; class Actinomycetes; order Mycobacteriales; family Mycobacteriaceae; genus Mycobacterium; species Mycobacterium asiaticum_D. Next base: position 27,676 of record NZ_LZKQ01000210.1, read on the forward strand.
TCCGCAGCGAAGGATCCGCAGCGAAGGAGTAGCCCTATGAGCGGTCCGGTCGTCTACACCCACGATGAAACCATCGGAGTCATCCGGATGGACGACGGCAAGGTAAACGCGCTCGGGCCCACCATGCAGCAGGCCCTCAACGAGGCGATCGACCAAGCCGACAGAGACGACGTCGGCGCGCTTGTCATCACCGGCAACGAACGGGTGTTCAGCGGCGGCTTCGACCTCAAGATCCTGACCTCCGGCGAAGCGCAGCCCGCGGTCGACATGCTGCGCGGCGGGTTCGAGCTGTCCTACCGACTGCTGTCCTATCCCAAGCCGGTGGTGATGGCCTGCACCGGGCACGCGATCGCTATGGGGGCATTCCTGCTGTCCTCTGGTGACCATCGAATCGCCGCCCACGCGTACAACATTCAGGCAAACGAAGTCGCGATCGGCATGGTGATCCCGTATCCCGCACTGGAGATCATGAAGCTGCGGCTGACTCGGTCGGCCTACCAGCAGGCCACCGGGCTGGCCAAAACCTTCTTCGGCGAAACCGCGCTGGCCGCGGGCTTCATCGACGAAATGGTGCTGCCGGAAGTGGTGGTCAGCCGCGCCGAGGAAGCGGCCCGCGAGTTCGCCGGCCTCAACCAGAAAGCCCACGCCGCCACCAAATTACGGACCCGCGCCGACGCGCTGAAAGCGATGCGAACCGGTATCGACGGGATCGAGAAAGAGTTGGGCCTCTGACCGACGGGGGACGTTTCGACCACCCCCCTTCGGGTACGCGCGTGTCATGGAGGCGGTGGATCGCATCGCCGACCCATGGGGAACGCGAACCCCATACGGGCCGGATCAGCGATGGCCCGAACGCGTCGACGAGTTCCTCGCCCGGGGAGTCGATGCCGGATCCGTAGACCGTTGGGTGCAATCCGCGGCGGTGTTGCATTCCAACGGCGACGCCCTCGACATCGCCGTCAAGAACGACCGCATCGTCGGTGTGCGAGGGCGGGCCGTGGACCGGGTCAATCGAGGCCGGCTCGATCCCAAAGACATGTTCGGTTGGCAGGCCAACGGGTCCCCCGACCGCCTGACCACCCCGCTGGTGCGTATCCGCGGCCAACTGCGTGCCACCGATTGGGACACCGCGATGGATCGAATCGTGTTGCGCACCAAACAACTCCTGGATTCCCGCGGCCCAGGCTCAATCGGTTTCTACACTTCCGGACAGCTGTTCTTGGAGGAGTACTACACACAGGCAGTGATCGCCCACGCGGCGATCGGGACCAACCACGTCGACGGCAACACCCGGTTGTGCACCGCCACGGCCGCCGAGGCGCTCAAGGAGTCGTTCGGCTGTGATGGACAGCCCGGCTCCTATAGCGACATCGACGATGCCGATGTGATCGCGCTGTTCGGGCACAATGTCGCCGAGACGCAGACGGTGTTGTGGGCGCGGATGCTGGACCGGCTGGCCGGCTCAGCACCCCCGGCGATCATCTGCGTCGACCCTCGATCGACTCCCGTCGCCGAGCACGCCACCGTGCACCTGGCGCCGCTGCCCGGGACCAACGTCGCTCTGATGAATGGGCTGCTGCACGAAATCATCAGCCACGACTGGGTGGACCACGACTACATCGCCGCGCACACGGTCGGTTTCGACGAACTGCGGCGCCGGGTGGCCGAGTTTCCACCGGCCCGAGCCGCCGAGATCTGTGACGTCGAAGCCAAGGACATCCGTTGCGCTGCAGAGATTCTGGGCACCGCCGAGCGACTGTTGTCCACCGTGTTGCAAGGCTTCTACCAGTCACATCAAGCGACGGCGGCGAGCGTTCAGGTCAACAACATCCACCTGGTCCGTGGCATGCTCGGCAAGCCAGGCTGTGGTGTGCTGCAGATGAATGGCCAGCCGACGGCGGAGAACACCCGTGAGTGCGGCGCCGACGGCGACCTCGCGGGTTTCCGAAACTGGGCCAATTCCGACCACATCGCACAACTCGCAGAATTATGGAACGTTGAGCCGCAACAGATCCCGCACTACGCCCCGCCCACCCACGCGATGCAGATGTTTCGATTCGCCGAAGAGGGCACGCTGCGGATGCTGTGGGTGACCGCGACCAATCCGGCGGTGTCCCTGCCGGACCTGGCGCGCATCCGCAACATACTCAGCCAAGACCGGCTGTTCCTGATCGTCGAGGACATCTTCATGACAGAGACCGCGGAACTCGCCGACGTGGTACTTCCCGCGGCGGCCTGGGGTGAGAAAACCGGCACCTTCACCAACGCCGACCGAACCGTGCACATTTCCGAAAAAGCCGTCGAGCCACCGGGTTCCGCCCGCCCAGACCTCGAAATCTTCCTGGACTACGCACGGCGCATGGACTTCCGCGACAAAGACGACCGGCCGCTGATCTCCTGGCAGGACCCAGAATCGGCGTTCCAAGCGTGGCAGCAGTGCAGCGCGGGCCGCCCGTGTGACTACACCGGGCTCAGCTACGCCAAACTGCGTGCCGGCAGCGGAATTCAATGGCCCTGCAACGCAGCACATCCCGACGGCACCGAACGGCTCTACGCGAACGGCGAATTCTGGTCGGACCCAGACTATTGCGAGGCTTACGGCAAGGACTTGATCACCGGTGCGCCGCTGGAGCCCACCGAATACCGGGCCATGAATCCGTACGGCAAGGCCATCATCAAGGCCGCCGAGTACCTGCCCGCACACGAGCGGCCTTCGGACACATATCCCTTCGTCCTGATCACCGGGCGCACCGTCTACCACTTCCACACCCGCACCAAAACGGCGCGGGCACCGCAACTGCAACGCGCCGCACCAGAGGTGTGGGTGGAGATCTCCGACGCGGACGCCCAGCGGCTGGGGATCCAGGAAGGCCAGCCCGTCGACGTGACCACCGCGCGGGGTGGCATCACCGCCCCCGCCCGGATCGGGCGCATCCGGCCGGGGGTCGTCTTCGTCCCCTTCCACTACGGCTACTGGGACGCTGATCGTCCGGATCACCACCGGGCCGGCAACGAACTCACCCTCACCGATTGGGACGCGGTGTCCAAGCAACCGACTTACAAGACCGCCGCCGCGCGCGTGCAGGCAACCCGATCGGGGAGTTGACGATGAAGCTCAAGCTGGCCATCCGGGAACTGCATCGCTCCGAACGCAGGCTGGCCCGCGGCCTCAACGGCATATCGGTGCGGCACCGGTCCGACCAGGACATCTCGCACCTGGCACGTGACCTGGCCGGCTGGTCGCAGAGCCATCTGGGGGTGCTGGCCGAGCACGGCCGCCACTACGGGGTACGACTGGCCGCGACACCACGCACCGCACCTCGCGCGGGGACTGTCCAGTCCCGGCTGGGTAGTTCGCTGCGGCACCGCCCACAGCCGGGGTTGCTGCTGCTGGCCGAACTGCGCCATGTGCATCGACTGGCGGCGGGAGTATCCCTGGACTGGGAGCTACTCAGTCAGGCCGCACAGGCGGCCAAGGATCAGGAGCTTGTCGACGTGACCTCGCGGTGCCACCCCGAGACGCTGCGGCAGATGCGGTGGGCCAACGCGATGCTCAAGGAGTTGTCACCGCAGATTTTGACGAGCTGAGCCGTGGGTGAGCGGTTGCCCGAACAACCGCTGCACACCGGCGCCTCCTCCGTCTCCGATTCTGGCACTCGAGCCGGCTTACCGTGGCACTTCGGTGCTATTGGTACTGACGGAATCTTTCCAGGTACTGGACCCAGTTCCACCTCGACAGAAACGCCGCGGCCGCGTCGTAGCCCTTGGTGTAGAGCGCTTCGGCGTCTTTGCGGGAGATCCCGAAGTCCAGGAAGTTCACCGCGGTGGAATCCACCCGGATCGCCCGCGCGCTCACCCAGGGCTGGTTCAGGTAGGTCTGGTCGTGGCCGACGAACATGGTGGTGATCAGTTGCTCAAGCAGCACCGAAGGCGGGCCGAGCAGGCGCAGCGCACCCACTCCCGGGATCAGCTGGTCGTTGCCCTCGGGCAAATTGGGCATAACCGTCACCCCGAAGGTCGGCCAGCGCGGCGGCTTGCCGTCGAATCGATCGAAGGAGTCGATCGGGAAGTTCGACAGCACGCCGCCGTCCACCAGTGTCGACTCCCGCCCGTCTGCGCTGGTCAAGGTGACCGGGCGGAAGTAGAACGGGATCGACATCGAGGCACGGACCGCGTCCGCGACCAGTTGCTCGTCGGGATCGAGGCCGTACAGCCGCTCGTAGTCCCACGGCAGCCGCACCAACTGTCCGGTGGTGATGTCGGTGACGGTGACGGCCAACCGGTAGCGGCGATCGGCGCGGATCTGCTTGTCCCGCAGCGCCAGATCGCCGAAAGTCGTGACGCCCAGGTTTTTCAGTTCGCTGCGGATCCACTGATGCGCGAAGTCACCCCGGTAGATGCCGTTGTCCCGAAGCAGACCCCACGCCTGACCGAGCACCGGCAGGTGACCGACCGGCCCGGCATCGCGGAACTTCTCGTACGGCAGGGTCAGCGCGATTTCCTTGATCTGGTCGCTGGTCAGTTGGTCACCGTTGGACGCCGCGGCCAGGATCGACCCCACCAGTGAGCCGGCCGAGACACCGGAGACGCGTTTGACGGCGTACCCGGCGTCCATGATCGCGACGACCGCTCCCACCAGCCCGACGCCCTTGACGCCGCCGCCGGAGAGCACCAGGTCGACAGGCTTGCGTCGGCTGGGCGCGGCCGGCGCCGCGGGTTGCTCGGCCATGTCAGTCCTGCGCCGAAGTCCATTGATAAGGAAGGAATTTCCCGTCGAACGTGACCACGACGCGGTCTCCCGACGGGTGCGGTTTCTTCTGTAGGTCGACGCTGAAGTTGATGGCGCTCATGATGCCGTCGCCGAACTGTTCGTGGATCACCTCTTTGATCGCGCCGCCGTACACCTGCAGCGCCTCGTAGAAGCGGTAGATGGTCGGGTCGGTAGGGACCGCGGTGGGCAGGCCGCCGCGCATCGGCGGTGCCGCCAGCACCGCCACCGCGGACTCATCCAGGCCCAGCAGCTCGACCAGCACCTTGCCCTGCTCGGACGGAATCGGGTGCTGTCCCAGCAGTGCCGACGTCGTCCACAGCACCGGGCGGTCGATGGCGTCGGCAAGTTTCTGCCAGCTCAGGCCCTTGGCCAGGCGGGCCACGACGATCTGCTCGGTGATCTCGTTTCTGTTCATGGCCCCAAGCATGCCAAGCATTACCAGCGCCCGCGGTGCACAACCTCGTCAAAGGGCCGGCGATTGGGCTTGCGGATCGGGGTCAGCGGCCGGTCGGCCGGGTAACCGACGCCGAGCATGTAGGCCACCAGGTAGCCGTCGGGGACGCCGAGGATGGCCCGCGCCTTGTCCTGCTCACCCACCGACGAGTGACCCGTACCGATGCCCAGGTCCGTCGCCGCGAGCATCATCGCCATCGTCGCCTGGCCCACGTCGTACTGGTCGATCACCTTCCGGCGTTCGTCGGGCGGCTCCGGAATCACCAGGACGATGGCGGCAGCCGCCCCGGCGATGTGACCGGCCCCCACCCACACCGTCGAAAGTTCCTGCAGCGCCGCCTTTTCGGTCACGATGACGAAATCCCAGGGTTGGCGGTTCTTTGCCGACGGCGCCCGCCACCCGGCCTCGGCGATACGGTTCAGGTCCTCTGTCGAGACCGGCTGCTCGGTGTACTGGCGTACATTGCGCCGGGCCCGGATCGCATCCCACGCTTCCATCGGTTCCTCCCTCACGGCTTGACCCGTCCCATGCTGCCACCGGTGTCGGAGTCCCGGTCTATCGTGGCCCGCGATGGCACTTCATCTGCACCGTGCCGAGCGCACCGATCTGCTCGCCGACGGGCTCAGCGCGCTCTTGGCCGACCCGACGCCTGACCCGTTCGCGGAGGAGCTGGTGTTGGTTCCGGCACGGGGGGTGGAACGCTGGCTCAGTCAGCGACTGTCTCATCGGTTGGGGACTGGGCCCGGTGGCGGCGACGGCGTGTGCGCGGGTGTGTCGTTCCGCAGCCCGGGGTCGCTGATCGCCGAAATCACCGGCACCGCCGCTGACGACCCGTGGTCACCGGATGCCGTCACCTGGCCGTTGCTGGAGGTGATCGACCGTTCGCTGGACGAACCGTGGTGTGCCACGCTGGCAAAGCATCTGGGGCACTTCGACACTGGCGCGGAGGCGGAACTGCGCCGGGGCCGGCGGTACGCGGTGGCCCGTCGCCTGGCCGGCCTGTTCGCTTCCTACGCGCGGCAACGGCCCGGCTTACTCGCCGACTGGCTCGTCGGCGACGCCGGTGATCTGCACTCCGACCTGGCCTGGCAACCGCAACTCTGGCGTGCCCTGGTCGCGCTGATCGACGCCGAGCCCCCGCACGTCCGGCATGAGAAAACCGTCAATCGGCTACGCAGTGGCCCGGCCGACCTGCCCTCGCGGTTGTCGCTGTTCGGCCACACCCGGTTGGCGTGCACCGACATCCAGCTCCTCGAAGCGCTGTCCACCCATCACGAACTGCACCTGTGGCTGCCGCACCCCAGCGACGCGTTGTGGCGTGCTCTTGCGGCGATCCACGGCGCGATACCGCGCCGCGAGGACACCAGCCACCGCGCCGTCGGCCATCCGCTGCTGACGACTTTGGGCAGAGACCTGCGCGAGCTACAGCGCGGCCTTCCCGCCGATCCCGCCACTGACGAGGTGCTGGACGCGCCAACACGACCGGACACGCTGCTCGGCTGGCTGCAATCGGATCTGGCCGCCAACACCGTCCGGCGGGCCGGCCGCACCCTGACCGGCAACGACCGGTCGATCCAGGTGCACAGCTGTCATGGGCCGGCCCGGCAAATCGACGTGCTGCGTGAGGTGTTGCTGGGCCTGCTGGCCGATGACCCGACGTTGGAGCCGCGCGACATCCTGGTGATGTGCCCGGACATCGAGACCTACGCGCCGTTGATCGTCGCTGACTTCGGGCTCGGCGACGTTGTCAGCGGCGCGCATCCCGCACACCGGCTGCGCGTCCGGCTCGCCGATCGCTCACTGCTGCAGACCAATTCGCTGCTCGGGGTCGCAGCGGAGTTGCTGGCCCTGGCCGGTGGCCGGGTGACGGCGAGCGAGGTGCTCAATCTCGCCCAGGCCGCACCCGTCCGCGCCCGGTTCGGCTTCAGTGACGACGACCTGGAGGGCATCACCCGCTGGGTCCGACAGTCCAACATCCGGTGGGGACTCGACCAGGAACACCGCAAGCCGTTCGGGGTCGACTTCATCCATAACACTTGGCGATTCGGCATCGACCGCATCCTGGCCGGGGTCGCCATGTCGGACGCATCGCACAGCTGGATCGACTCGACCTTGCCCCTCGACGATGTGGGCAGCAACCGCGTCGAATTGGCCGGCAAACTAGCCGAATACGTCGACCGGCTGCAGCGGGCGGTGGACTCGCTCACCGGGACGCACCCACTAAGCGACTGGCTGACCGCACTGGCCGACGGCATCACGCTGCTGACCCGCGTCGACGACGACGAGACGTGGCAGACCGACCAGCTGCACCGGGAATTCGCTGACGTGCTGCGCACCGCAGGCCCACGGGCCGGTACCCTGTTGCGGCTGGCCGATATTCGCGCGCTGCTGCAGCGACACCTCGCCGGGCGTCCCACCCGCGCCAACTTCCGCACCGGCACGCTGACCGTCTGCACGATGGTGCCGATGCGTTCGGTCCCGCACCGGGTGGTGTGCCTGGTCGGCCTCGACGACGGCGTCTTCCCGCGCCTGGGTGTGGTCGACGGCGACGACGTCCTGGCCCGGTGTCCGCTGACCGGTGAGCGCGACATCCGTTCCGAGGACCGGCAATTGCTGCTCGACGCGATTGGCGCCGCCACCGAGCACCTGGTCATCACCTACACCGGCGCCAACGAATACTCGGGTCAGCGCAGACCACCGGCTGTCCCACTGGCGGAACTGTTGGACACCCTCGACGTGACGACCGACGCGGCGGTACGCGAGCGCATCGTCGTCGAACATCCGTTGCAGCCGTTCGACTTCCGCAATGTGGAACCTGGCAGACTGGTACCCGAGGTGCCGTTCAGCTTCGATCTCACCGTGCTGCGGGCGGCCCGGTCCGCCACCGGAGAACGTACCGAGCGGCCGAAGTTCATCGGCGGGCCGCTTCCGCCGCCGGCACCGGACGATGTGGTCCTCGCCGATCTGCTGGCTTTCTTCAAGGACCCGGTGAAGGGTTTCTTCCGGGCGCTGGAGTACACGCTGCCCTGGGACGTGGACGGCGTCCAGGATGCGATGCCGGTCGACATCAACAACCTCGAGGAATGGGCGGTCGGCGACCGCATGCTGGCCGACATCCTCGCTGGCATGGCACCGGATGAGGCGCGGCAAGCCGAATGGCGCCGTGGCACCTTGCCGCCCGGTCACCTCGGCTGGCGCAAGGTCACCGAGATCCGGGATCAGGCGGAGGTCCTGGCGAACGCGGCGCGCGCATACCGGCGTGCCGAAACGGCGGCCTACGACGTCGACATCGACCTCGGCGGGCGTCGGCTGACCGGCACGGTGTCGCAGGTGTTCGGCGATCGTGTGGTGTCGGTGACCTATTCGAAACTGGATGGCAAGCACCTGGTGCAATGCTGGATTCCTTTGTTGGCGTTGATCGCTCACGACCCCGGGCGTGACTGGTCGGCGGTTTGCGTCGGCCGCGCGAAACGGGGTGCCACCCCGCGCGAGGAGGAGCTGGGACGGCCGCGAGAGGAAGCCATCGAGCTGCTCCGTGACCTGGTGGCCATCTACGATGCGGGGCGGCGCGAACCGATTCCCCTGCCGATCAAAACGTCCTACGCGTGGGCGGTTGCCCGGCACACCGGTGACGACGCGGAGCAAGCGGCGTCCTACCGCTGGCACAGCAATCGGTTCCCCGGCGAAAACCAAGATCCGGCGTCCGTGCGCGCCTGGGGCTGGAACGCACGGCTGAGTGAACTGATGCAACCGGTGCGGCCCGGCGAGGAATGCGCCGGCGAGGACACGCGGCTCGGCGCCTACGCCGCACGACTGTGGCGACCGATGCTGCGCGCGGAGCGGAGGCGCGGCTGATGCGACCGTTCGATCTGCTGGGCCCGCTGCCCGCCGAGCGCTCCACCACGGTGCTGGAAGCAAGCGCCGGGACGGGCAAGACGTTCGCGCTGGCCGGGTTGGTCACCCGCTACATCGCCGAGGACGTGGCCACGCTCGATCAAATGCTGCTCATCACCTTCGGGCGGGCCGCCAGCCAGGAACTCCGCGAACGGGTCAGATGCCAGATGGTCGAGGCGGTAAGGGCTTTCGACGACCCGACGGTGGCCGGCGACAACCAGCTGGTGCGGTATTTGATCGACGCCACCGAGACCGAGCGCAGCGCGCGCAAGCGGCGGTTGCGCGACGCGCTGGCCGACTTCGACGCGGCGACGATCGCCACCACCCACCAGTTCTGCCAGCTGGTGCTCAAATCGCTGGGCGTGGCGGGTGACACCGATGCCGGCGTCACCCTGGTCGAGGATCTGGACGACCTGACCGCCGAGATCGTCGACGACCTCTACCTGGCTCACTTCGGCCGCCGGCGCGACGATCCGGAGCTGACCTACCGCGACGCTCTGCGATTGGCGCGGACGGTGGTCAACAATCCGTCGACCGATCTGCGTCCAAGCGACCCACCACCGGACTCGCGGGCCGCGATGTGCGTCCGCTTCGCCAAAGACGTTCTGGCCGAACTGGAGAAGCGCAAGCGCCGCCGAGGGGTGCTGGGGTACGACGATCTACTGATCCGGCTGGCCGACGCGCTGACCACCGAGGACTCCCCCGCCCGGCTGCGCATGCACCAGCGCTGGCCGATCGTGATGGTCGACGAATTCCAGGACACCGATCCGGTGCAATGGCAGGTGCTCGACCGCGCGTTCAGCGGACGCTCCACGCTGATCCTCATCGGCGACCCGAAGCAGGCGATTTATGCCTTCCGCGGCGGCGATATCGTCACCTACCTCGACGCCGCGCAGACCGCGGGCGAAAAGCGGACCCTGGCGACGAACTGGCGCAGCGACAGCGCCCTGGTGGATCGGCTGCAGATCGTGTTGCGGGGCGCCCAACTCGGTGACCCGCGAATCGTCGTGCATGACGTCGCGGCTTCCCACCACGGCCACCGTCTGGCCGGCGCGCCGCACAACGCCCCGTTCCGGCTTCGGGTGGTACGCCGAGAGACTCTGGGCCGCAAGGGCGTGACCAATCCACGCATCGACGAGCTGCGCGAGCACATCGGCAAGGACCTCGCCACCGACATCGGCCGGTTGCTGGTCGCTGAGGCCACCTTCGACGGCCGCCCGCTGGTGGCCCGCGATATCGCGGTCATTGTGGAGAAGCACAAGGACGCGCGCGCCTGCCACGATGCACTGACGAGAGCGGGCATCCCGGCGGTCTACACCGGCGACTCGGATGTGTTCGGATCCCAGGCCGCCGACGATTGGCTGTCACTGCTGGAAGCCTTCGATCAACCGCACCGCCCCGGCGTGGTACGCGCCGCCGCGGCGACGATGTTCTTCGGCGAGACCGCGGAAACCCTTGCCGCGGGCGGTGATCGGTTGACCGATCAAGTCGCCGAAACATTGCGGGTGTGGGCCGGTCACGCCCGCGAGCGGGGTGTCGCCGCGATCTTTGAGGCCGCACAGTTGAGCGGGATGGGCGACCGGGTACTGTCGTGGCGCGACGGCGAACGGCACATGACCGACCTTGCGCACCTGACCCAGTTGCTGCAAGAGACGGCCCACCGGGAAGGCTATGCGCTGCCGGCGCTGCGGGATTGGCTGCGTGGTCAGCGCGAAGAGCGCGGCGGCGCCGCCGAACGCAACCGGCGGCTCGACAGCGATGCCGCCGCCGTCCAGATCATGACGGTGTGGGTGAGCAAGGGTCTGCAATACCCGGTCGTCTATCTGCCGTTTGCCTTCAACCGCAACATCCAGGAACGCGACCTGATGCTGTTCCATGACAATGGCGTGCGCTGTCTGCACATCGGCGGCAGGGAAAGTCCCGACTTCGCCGCCGTGGAAGCGCTGGCGATCAAAGAGGACGCCAGCGACGACAGCCGGCTGACCTATGTCGCGATGACCCGGGCCCAATCACAGGTGGTGGCTTGGTGGTCACCGGCATTCGACGAACCCAACGGTGGGTTGTCGCGGCTGCTGCGGGGGCGCCGGCCGGGCGAGACGGCGGTTCCGGACCGCTGCGTGCCCACCAAGATCACCGACGACGACGCATGGGACCGCTTCCGTGAATGGGAGATTGCCGGCGGGCCGGTCCTGGAAGAGTCCATAATCGCCTCGGCCCCAGCCCTTTCCGGCGAGCCACCGCCGTCCGGGCTTAACACCCGGCACTTTCATCGCAGCATCGACATCACCTGGCGGCGCACCTCGTACTCGGGCTTGATCAAGGCGGCCGAGACGACGGGAGTCACCAGCGAGCCGGAGATCACCGAACTGGATGACGAGGTCGGCGACATCCCGCTGCTGCAGACGCCCGCCGGGTCGGACGTGCCGTCACCGATGGCGGCACTGCCCACTGGCGCGAAGTTCGGCACCCTGGTGCACGCGGTACTGGAAACCGCCGATCCATTCGCGGCCGACCTCGCAGCCGAGCTCGAGGCTCAGGTCAGTGCTCACTCAACCTGGTGGCCGGTGGGCGTGCCGGCTGCCGATCTTGCCGCGGCCCTGGTTCCACTACACGACACTCCGTTGGGTCCGCTGGCGGACGGCCTGACGCTGCGGCAAATCGGATTACGAGATCGGTTGCGAGAACTGGACTTCGAGTTTCCGTTAGCCGGCGGCGATAGCCGTGGTGGGCTGCCGCCGATTCGGCTCGCCGATGTGGGGGCGTTGCTGCGCTCGCATCTGGCGGCAACCGATCCGTTGGCGTCCTACGCCGACAGGTTGCTGGGCGATGCCCTCGGCGGCCAGCCGTTGCGCGGGTATCTGAGCGGTTCGGTCGATGCCGTGCTTCGGATCCCGGACGGGCCGAGTCAGCGCTATCTGGTGGTCGATTATAAGACCAACTGGCTGGGTGAGCCGGACAAACCGCTGACGGCCGCCGATTACACCGGACCGCGACTGGCCGAGGCGATGTTGCACTCGGATTACCCCCTGCAGGCGCTGCTGTACAGCGTGGTGCTGCATCGCTTCCTGCGGTGGCGACAGCCGGCCTACGACCCGTCGCGTCACCTGGGTGGCGTGCTGTACCTGTTCCTCCGTGGCATGTGCGGGGCCGACACCCCGGTGCTCGACGGCCATCCGGCCGGCGTGTTCAGCTGGGCACCGCCGGCCGCGTTGGTGACCGAACTGTCCGACCTCCTCGACGCGGGCCCGGTGGCGGCATGACAATCGATGTCGTCGATCCCGCCGATCGCCGCCGGGCGGTCAGCGCCTCGGGTTTGTTGCAGGACTTCAACGAAGCAGGCGTGCTGGAGCCGGCCGATGTGCATGTGGCACAACGGCTTACCGCGATGTCGGGTGAGCCGGATGAGTCGGTCGCGCTGGCGGTCGCGCTGGTCGTGCGCGCCCTTCGAGGTGGCTCGGTCTGCATAGACCTGCGCGAGATCGAGGCTCAGGTCGGCGCGCCCGAGCTCCCGTGGCCGACGGTGGACCAATGGCTGGCCGCATTGCGGGCCAGCCCCCTGGCCGGTTCACCACCGGTGCTGCGGATCTACGGCGACAGCCTGATCTACCTCGACCGCTACTGGCTGGAGGAACAGCAGGTCGCGGCCGATCTGCTGGCTCTGCTGTCGGCGCGAGCGCCGGACGTATCGCTGGATGTCGCCCGGTTGTTTCCCGAAGGGTATGAAGAGCAGCGCGCGGCCGCCGCGATCGCGTTGCGGCAGAGTTTGACGGTGCTGACCGGTGGACCGGGGACGGGCAAGACGACCACGGTGGCGCGACTGCTTGCGCTATTCGCCGAGCAGGCCGAACGGGACGGCAGGTCGCGGCTGCGCATTGCCCTGGCAGCACCCACCGGGAAGGCGGCGGCGCGCCTGCACGAAGCGGTGCAGCTCGAGTTGGAAGAGCTGGACCTCGTTGACCGGCAACGGGTTTCCGGGCTGCGAGCCACCACCCTGCACCGGTTGTTGGGCAGCCGCCCGGACAACTCGTCGCGGTTCCGGCATCACCGGGGCAACCGACTGCCGCACGACGTGATCGTTGTCGACGAGACCTCGATGGTCTCGCTGACCATGATGGCGCGGCTGCTGGAATCCGTGCGTTCCGACACCCGGCTACTGCTGGTCGGTGATCCCGACCAGTTGTCGTCTGTGGAGGCCGGCGCGGTGCTGGCCGACCTCGTCGACGGTCTGGGCGCTCACGACAACGCCCAGGTGGCTGCGCTGCTAACGTCACACCGGTTCGGCCGATCGATCGGTGACTTGGCTTCGGCGATCCGCGACGGTGCCGCCGACGCCGTCCTGGAGCTGCTGCGCGCCGGTGATGAGCACATCGAATGGCTCGACACCGAGGACCCAACCGAACAATTGCGAAATGTCCTTGTGCCGCATGCCCTTGCGCTGCGAAGGGCAGCGGTGCTCGGTGATGCCACCGCGGCGCTGGCCACGCTCGACGAGCATCGTTTACTGTGCGCGCACCGCCGCGGACGCTACGGCGTCGAATACTGGAACCGTCAAGTCGAACGGTGGTTGGCCGAGGCAACGGGTGAGCCGATCTGGTCAGCGTGGTACGCCGGAAGACCGGTGCTGGTGACGACCAACGATTACGGGTTAGGTGTCTACAACGGCGACACCGGGGTGACGATCGTCGCCGGCGAGTCGTTGCGCGCCGTCGTCGCCGGCGCGGACGAGTTGCTGAACTTCGCCACCAGCAGGCTCTCCGACGTCGAGACGATGCACGCGATGACGATCCACAAGAGCCAGGGCAGCCAGGCAGACGAGGTGACTGTGCTTATGCCGACTGAAGATTCGCGGCTGTTGAGCCGGGAACTGTTCTACACGGCGGTGACTCGGGCAAAAAAGAAAGTGCGCGTGATCGGCTCGGAGGCCGGTGTACGAGCCGCGATCGAGCGGCGGGCGGTGCGGGCCAGCGGGTTGGCGCAGCGACTGCGAGGCACCAGCTAGACGGCGGAGGTCGGTATCAGCACCGTGACATCGTTGTGAAGATGGGCCAGACCACTATCGAGGGTTGCTGGCTGCCAATGTGACTTCGTACCAGCTGAGCAAGATAGGTGTCGGTCACCTGTCGGTGACCGACCACCCACCCATCTCCACATCGGCGAAAGAAACGCTGCCGGACCAGAACTCATGGCGGTCCATTCCCTCGTCGGCAGTGACGACGTCGCGCGTGACCGCTGCGGACTGCCCTGTCCGCAAAAGACACCGAACAAGGCTTTCCTGCGTCAGCGGACACGTGGCGAATACTTCGGATTCCTCCAGCCGCACGGTGGACGCATGGTGAGGAACATGGTCTAGGACCGCGAGAGCGATGATGCAGCGATGCCGAGTATCCGCCGGTCATGCTGACTCGGCGCGCGCCGGCCCGAGCTCGCCACACGCCGCGACGAACCTTGCCCACTCGTCCGCCCGCGGACGCACCGAGCCTTCGCCGCGGGCGTCGTCGTTCACCACCAGACCCGGACCGAGCGGCGCGAGCAGCCCCGCGAGCTTTTCGATCTGTCCTGCCGGGCTGTCTTCGAAGCTCTGAAACACTCGGCGCTCAATCCATTCCTTCGCGATCTGAGCGCCGGCAGCGAGGTCGACCGCGGGCACCCGGAGAGCACCACCACACCCAAGGACCTGCCGATCGAAGCGATCCTCCCAGCATTCCGTCTGCCAGCCGGCCCACAGCCCGGGAAGAGCCTCGAAAATGCCCATTGCATCGCCGGTCTGCCATGCCCCCACCGTCTTTCGGGACACGTCGACATGGAGCCCGCCTTCCGGGATCATGCCCAAATTCAGGCGTCGAACACCCTTGCCCGGCAGCTTTTCCAGCAGCGCGGGCCCGTGCCACGCCTTGCTGAGGTCCCCCCACCACAGCGGCCACATCCGAACCTGCCCGGCCATGTCGACGACCGAGACGAGGTGGCACATCTGATTTCGGTCCCGCGCGAGGCGCAGGCGCGGCAGATCATTCCATTTCGTTGGCCGCAAATCGGCTCCGACATATGCGGCCAGCTCAGCGGTTCCGTTATAGGCCCACCCGATCGCGTAGTCAGGCCAGACCGCGCTGAGCACGCTCATCATCGCGCGGCGTTCGTTCATCGTCACCATCAGCGGGTCGCCGAAGAACAGCAGCCGGTGCCGATCGAGATCTACCACCACGCCGCCATCGGCCCACAGCGGGTCAACCCATTCCCGCTTGTCGCACCGTCGCAGGGAATTCGAGTACCGCAACGCAAGCTCCGGCCCTCCGATGAGCGCATCGAGGATACGGCAGCCTCCCCAATGCGAATAAAACAGTTGCCAGTCTTGATCTCTGACGATCACGAAGTTGGCCCGATTTCCCATGTCGACCTCAATCCCGAAGTGAGGCGAGTCCGCTATCGCCTCGATTGAGGTCACTGTGCTCTGCGGGTCTGACATTTTTCGCGCGCCCGGCGCCCGGATCCCGTTCGATGTGCATAGGGTGGTCCCCGTGGCGAAGGCAGTTGATCCGGTCGAAGTCCTGGCGGAAGTCCTGTCCGAACACGGCCCGCTGCCCGAAGACGACATTGGCCGTCGGTTGCGCGACGCCGGTGTGCCCGATCCCAACCCCGTTCTGCGTGCACTCAGACTCGAACTCGATTTCCCGGCAAGACAATTGGTTGATGAACACTGGGTGTGGCTACCGACGCTACTCGCCGGGCGAGTGTTCACCCACCGGATCACCGACGCCGAGGCCGCCTTCGACATGCTCACGGTGACCCCTGATCTGGAGCCGATCACCACCCTCGGCGAGCACGAACCCTATGACCGGCTCTCTGACGGCTCGATGTGGCAAACCGCTGTGGCCGGGTACGACGACGAGCTGATCGAAGATCGGGGCATCCCTGACGAGTTGATGGACTCGGGTACGGCCCTGCTGCTGGAACCGGGCACGCTGCAGCGGCTGGGTGTATCCGGTGGGGACTTAATCGGGGTGGGGTTCGGCTCCGACGGCATGGCCATCGAGCGGGTCGATACGACAACACCCGAGCATGACGCCGTCCTGCGTGCGGGGTTGTCGGGACTGGTCGACGCCGACGAACCAACCTATCTGGCCGCGGCAATCTGGACCGCATGCGTCGGTGAACCGGAGGTGTTCACCGAGCCCTCGCTACCCCTGGGCGAGCTCCTCGACAGCTTCGGCCTGTCTCAGGACGGCGACTGGGTGGCACCAGGTGGATTCGATTTTGACGCATGGCGATCCGAGCGCAGGTCTGAACTTCTGGCCGAGCGACACCAACTGGACATCGGCGCCGCGGCCGCTTTGTCTGCGCTGATCAAAATGCACGAACAAATATCGCTGCTGCTCGCCGCCAGCGAGGAAGATGCTTCTGCACGGGATATATTGAGCGCGGCGAACGAGTATGCCAACTCGTTCGTCGAGACTGCCACCGCCTCCGGGGCCGCGCTCGCCGACCCTGCGCTGGCCGAGGCGCTGGTGGCCGAGACCGTCGATACCGACCCGGCCGGAGCGGCCGCGCTGGGCCTGCTGGCGGAAATTCTGACAGCGACCGTGCCTCGCGCCGCCTTGGTGGCTGCGAGCTGGCTGCGCTCGGTGGCCCTACAACGGCTCGGCGACATCGTCGCAGCGGAACGCGAGTTGCTGGCGGCTGAATCGATGAACAGCGACTGGCCGCTGACATTGCTGGATCTGGCCAGGATCGCCTCTGATCGCGGGGACGCCGAGCGCGGCTTGACCCTGCTGCGCCGTGCCGGTGCCGATCCGGACGATCCGTTGCTGACGCTGTTGGAGCAGCATCGAACTGAGCCGCGCCGCGACATCGGACGCAACGACCCGTGCTGGTGCGGGTCGGGCCGCAAATACAAGAAATGCCACCTCGGCCGCGAGGAGCTGCCGTTGGCTACACGGTCAAAGTGGTTGTACGCCAAAGCAGTTCAGCATGTGTTAGCAGGTGGCTGGGATGACCTGCTCTTAGAGGTGGGTTACGAACGCTGCCGTTATGCCGACCCTGACGATGATGACGCGCTGCCGGAGGCGCTGGCTGACCCGCTGGTCATGGATGCGCTGCTCTTCGAAGGTGGCGCGTTCACCGAATTCCTCGATGTGCGCGGATCGTTGCTGCCCGACGACGAGCGGTTACTGGCCGAGCAATGGCTCCTGCTCCAACGATCTGTGTTCGAGGTAGAAGCGGTGCGCCGCGGCCACGGTATAACCATGCGTGATGTGCGCACCGGTGACGTACATGACGTGCACGAGCGAACAGTCAGCCGACAATTGCGCACCGGTCAGCTGGTCTGCGCCCGCGTGGTGCCCGCGGGGGAAGACATGGTGATATTCGGCGGGATCGAGCCGGTCGCCCTGCACGCGCGCGACTCCTTGATCGACCTGCTCGACGAACAACCCGATCCGGCGACACTGGTGGCGGAGCTGAGCCACCGGTTCGCACCGAGAACCCTGGTCAACACCGAAGGGGAGCCGCTGACGCTCTGAGCGGCCACCGTGCAGGTGAGCGATCCCACTGCGACTGCGGGAGTACTGGACGAGACGTACGACCGGATCGACGGTGACCAGCCCCCAGGTGGACAGGTTTTGTCACTTCGAAAGGCGGACAGTCGGTTCGAGCAACGCCTCTCCTTGAGTCGGACGCGCTGCGGGTGAAGACTAATAGCGCACCAAGGATGGATCGTGTGCTGGAAACGTTGACACGTCTCGACCCCGGGATGAGGGTGCTCAAGGACGTTTGCCAGCCGGTGCGTGACGCCCACGAGGCAGCCGCCCCGGCCGAGCAAGCGCCAAACTGCGAAGCAGATGAACCAGACACCGCCGATCCGGCCTCCTTTCCCGCAGTCCCGGCGGGAAGCGGGAGCATGGACGTTGATCGGCTACGAACCGCACTCGGATTGCGGTAACGGTCCCCGGCAAACCGCGGCCCAGCCGCGGATACGGAACAATCGCAGTCAACATGATCGAGGACGACGGCTCTCCACCAATATCGCGACGACGCCACATCGTGCGCCTCGTCGTGTTCGGCGGCTTCCTGCTCGGAATGTTCTACCTGATCGGCGTGGAGCGAGTCATCGACATGGACGCGGTGCACCGCGCGATTGCGAATACCGGCCCGCTGGCGCCGTTGGCCTACGTAGCCGCAGCGGCCGTCCTGGGTTCGATGTTCGTGCCGGGCTCAATCCTGGCTGCCGGCAGCGGATTACTGTTCGGTCCACTCGTCGGCCTGTTCGTCACATTGGGCTCATCGGTGGGAACCGCGATCGTCACCAGTCGAATAGGTCGACGGGCCGGCCGAGAAAGCGCCAAGGCCCTGCTCGGGCCGAAACGTTCCGAGCGGGTGGACGCGCTGATCGATCGCAGCGGCTTGTGGGCCGTTGTCGGCCAACGGTTCGTCCCAGGTGTGTCCGACGCGCTGGCCTGCTACACCTTTGGGGCGTTCGGAGTTCCGTTGTGGCAGATCGCCGTTGGCTCCTTCATCGGCTCGTTTCCCAGGGCGTTCGTCTACACCACGTTGGGCGCGACGGTCCGGGAAGGTTCCTCGACGCTGACCTACATCGCGATAGCCGTGTGGTGCGTGACCGCCGTCGTCGGCGTGTTCGCAGCCCGCCGGGGGTACCAGCATTGGCGCGAGCACGCCAGCCATACCGACCACCGTGCACAGTCGGACACGGACCCGGGTGACCCTGACGATGACTGAGAACGGCATCGACCCGTTGCTGCTGGGGCAACGGGTAGTCGCAATTCTGGAAACGGGCCTGCGCACCGCGACGTACAAGTTGGCCACATTGATGGCCCTTGTGGACTTCTGTATTGAGAATCTTCCGGCGTGCCCGGATGATGCCGTTTTGGTCCCCCTCCGGGACTTGGCGCATCGCGTGCTGGAGATTTATTGGCGACAGATGCGCCCCTTCGATGGCCGTGAACTTCAACAGTCCACCCAGCCGAAGGCACGAATCTTGAACGCTGCTGACCAGTTACGTAGTGCCGCGGCGGCGGGACACAGCGGCATGGCGCTGGACGTGGCGATCATGCGCGCGCCGGATGTTTATCGGCGGGCGATCGACCAGATCACCCTGTGTCTGGCTCAGCAACCGCTGCACCGGCTGCAGCGGTTGCCCGGTTCTCGGGCCAGCGACCCGTTCCTCTACGACGACTCCTTCCTGCACGATCATGTGTCGCGCTCGGCGTTGCGAGAACACGGGGACGCCATCCGGCTGCATCCCGGCGTGGCACACGGCCTGGCCCGGCTCGCCGGCTTGCTGAAGCCGGCGCTGGAAATTATGTGGGTCGAGGACGTCCGGCGCATGAACAGATTTCTGCAGGCCGACGTGCCCGACGTTGCGGGGCACCTGTTCGGTCGTGAACGCACCGCGCTGGCCGCCGTCCGGGGACCGCTGAAGGACGCGTTCGGCGCGCACTGCTTCTACTGCGGCACCCACCTACCGGAGGACAACCCGATCGACCACGTCCTGCCCTGGTCGTTGGTAGGGATCGATGGCCTGGCCAACCTCGTGCTGTCCTGCGCGCGGTGCAACGGCGACAAGAGCGGCGCATTACCCGCCACAGGCATAGTCGACCGAGTGTTGGAACGCGACCGAAACCTGTTGGAGCAGATAGCAACCGACATCCAGTGGCCAACCCAGCGCCGGCGCGTGATAGCCGCGGCACGCGGCATCTACCGCGGTCAACCGCCGGGCGTACCGACCTGGTCCGGTTACCGAGGGAGCAGACGGCTGGACATCAGCGTCCCGCCCTGGTGGATCGTGGCCGACTACCGCGAACGCTAGTTCCCAGCAGTCGTCCGCTGCGCGGTGACGAACAAGTTGCCCGGTACCCGGTCTTCGACCTCCCTGGGCGGCCGGCGATCGAACCGGGCCATCAGCTCGTCGGCGGGTGCGACTGACACCTTCCAGCCGTGCCGACGGAACCAGTCACCCACGTCCTCGCGCTCCTCGAAGTACCACAGCTCATCGGTGCGGGGAATCTCGCGCTGCGGGTCCACCCGCGCCATCACCTCGCGCAGGCGATCCATCCGTGCCCGACGATCCGCCCGCTTCTGCTCGTCGAGGAATGTGGGGCCCAGCGCTTCGACAGCAACCCGGCTCCCGTCGGCCGCCAGCCCGTGCACCCGGTCGAACAGCAGGTCCTGAGCCGCGGCGGGCAGGTACGGCAGGAGCCCCTCGGCCGACCAGGCGCTGGGCGCCGACGGATCAAACCCCGCCTCTCGCAATGCGGCCGGCCAGTCCTGCCGCAGGTCCACCGCGACCGGGATGCGCCGGCAAGTCGGCTCCGCCCCGTGCTCGGCCAACGTCGACGACTTGAACTGCAGCACCCTGGTCTGATCCAGCTCGTAGACCGTCGTCCCCGACGGCCACGGCAACCGCCACGACCGTGCGTCCAAACCGGCCGCCAGGATCACCGCCTGCCGGATGCCCGACCTGGTCGCATCGGCGAAGAACCGGTCGAAAAACGCTGTCCGCGAAGCCATATAGTCGACCATCGCCTGCATCTGCAGCGGCAGGTCCGGTTCCACTTCGATCACCTCAGCCGGCAGCTGCGGCGCGGAATGCCAATTCCACACCCCGTCGCCGGCGGCGTCGAGGAAAATCTGCGCGAACGGGTCGCTGATCAACGGATCCGCGCTGCGCGTTTCCGCCGCACGCGCGGCGGCCACTCCCAGCGCCGTAGCTCCGACGCTCTCGGTGATCTCCCAGCTGTCGTTATCGGTACGCACCATGCGATTTCCTCCCTCACTGCCATGCCAGTGGCGAAAGTACGGGAGCTGCTTGTGAACCGGCTGTACGTCTGTTGGGCGGACGCTACTCGCGCACCGCTGAGACGAACTGGGTGCGGGGCGAGGTGTCCTCCACCCCCTCGGGGATCCCGCGGCCGTAACCCGCCATCAACTCCGGCGCAGGCGTCACCGTCGCGGCCCAGCCGTGCCGCCCCAACCACTGGCCGACGTCCTCGCGTTCCTCGAAATACCAGAGTTCGTCGGTCCGCGGCAGCTCGCGCTGCGGATCCGCCTGCGTCACCAACGCGCGTAACCGATCCATCCGCTCCCTGCGTTGCGCGCGAATGCCTTCATCCATCCAATCCGGGCCGGGCGCCTCCACGGCGATGCGGCTACCGGCCGCGGCCAGCCCGTGAATCCGTTCGAACAGCAACTCGTGCGCCGCGGCGGGCAGGTAGGGCAGCAAACCCTCCACCGACCAGGCGCTCGGCTCCGACGGGTCAAACCCGGCACTCCGCAGCGCCGCCGGCCAATCGTGGCGCAGGTCCACCGCGACGGCGACCCGGTTGCAGGTCGGCTCGGCGCCGTGTTCGGCCAAGGTCGACACCTTGAACTCCAGCACCTTGGGCTGGTCGAGTTCGTAGACCGTGGTGCCGTCGGGCCAGGGCAGCCGCCAGGCTCGCGAATCCAGACCGGACGCCAAAATCACGGCCTGGTTCACGCCGGCGCGGGCGGCGTCGAGGAAGAAGGTGTCGAAGAAGGCAGTCCGCGAAGCCATGTAGCCGACCATTGCTCGCATCTGCACGCCCAGGTTGGGTTCGGCTTCCAAGACCTCTGCGGGCAGGTCGGGCGCGGCGAACCAGTTCCAGATCCCGTCGCCGACGGCATCGAGGAAGATGCGCGCGAACGGATCACTGATCAGCGGGTTTTCGCTCTCGGTTTCCGCGGCACGGCCCGCTGCCACACCCAGCGCGGTGGCGCCGACGCTTTCGGTGATCTCCCACGTGTCGTCATCGGTCCGCGTCATGCTCAGTCCTCCTCTATCCCGGCACACGACGCTCGCGAGCGTACGTGAGCGGGATCGGCGGGGCCCGGCACGTTAAGTTGTCGTAGAACTGCCGACCGCGAGACCAACGGATCCGAAGGACCAGGACCGTGCACATGCGAGTTGACGGACGCGATATCACCGTGTCCGGCAGCTTGCTGCAACCACTCACTCGTCGGACCAACGACCTCATCCGGCTGGGGTTGGCCGCCGCCGCTCTCATAGCGGTCGTAACCAGCTCCTTGATCACCCGGCCACGCTGGGTCGCCCTGGAAAAGTCGATCTCCCAGATCGTCGGAGTGCTGACCCCTACCCAAGCCGATCTGGTGTACCTCGTGTACGGCATCGCAATCCTGGCCTTGCCGTTCGTGATCCTGATCGGCTTGATCCTGTCCCGGCAGTGGAAGTTGCTCGGCGCGTACGGCGCCGCGGCCCTGATGGCGATGCTGCCCCTGTCGATCAGCAGCAACCGGATCGCCGCGCCGAACTGGCACTTCGACCTGTCGGACAAACTCACCACGCTGCCCGCGCAGTTCCTCGACGACCCGCGCTGGATCGCGATGCTCGCCGCGGTCCTGACTGTGTCCGGGCCCTGGCTGCCGGCTCGCTGGCGGCACTGGTGGTGGGCGCTGCTGCTGGCATTCGTACCGATCCACCTGGTGGTCAGCGCCATCGTGCCGGCCCGCGCCGTGGTGGGTCTGTCGGTGGGCTGGTTCGTCGGTGCGTTCGTGGTGCTGGTCGTAGGCACTCCCGCCTTGGAGGTGCCCCTGGAAGGCGCGGTCCGAGCCATGGCCAAACGCGGGTTCCTGGTGTCCCGGCTGGTGGTGGTCCGACCGGGCGGACCGGGGCCGCTGGTGCTGTCGGCCGAATCCACCGATCCGGGATCGCGAGCGGCGGTCGAGTTGTACGGCCCGCATCAGCGCAGCGGCGGCGCGGTGCGTCAGCTGTGGTGGAAACTGCGGTTGCGCGGTTCCGAAACCGCACCCCTGCAAACCTCCATGCGGCGCGCGGTGGAGCATCGCGCCCTGATGGCCATTGCCATCGGTGACACGGGCGTGGCCAATACGTCGACGATCGCGTTGGCGGTGCTCGACCGGGGGTGGACGCTGTATGCGCACCAGCCGGTGCAGGGTGTGCCGCTCGACGAGTGCGCAGGGGAAACGCCGGTGGCCCGGGTGTGGGAATCCCTGCGGGTCCTCAATGACCACCAGATCTCGCATGGGGATCTGCGCTGCAACGAAATCACCGTCGCCGACGGGAAGGTGTTGTTCGGCGGCTTCGGGGCCGCCGAATACGGTGCCACCGACGCACAGCTGCAGTCCGACATCGCTCAACTGTTGGTGACGACGTCCGCGTTGTACGACGCGCGGTGCGCGGTCGAGGCCGCGATCGAGGTCTTCGGCAAGGACACCATTCTGACCGCTGGCCGTCGGCTCACCAAATCCGCTGTGCCGAAGCGGATCCGACAGTCGGTCGCCAACGCCAAATCTGTCATCACCGACGCCCGCGCCGAGGTGAAGCACCAGACCGGGGCCGACGAGATCGAAACCGAGACCATCACCCGGTTCAGCCGCTCCCAATTCATTCAGCTGGTGCTGTTGGGCGCACTGGTCTATGTCGCCTACCCCTTCATCAGCACGGTGCCGACCTTCTTCTCCGAGCTGCGGACCGCCAACTGGTGGTGGGCGCTGCTGGGCCTGGCCGTGTCGGCGCTGACCTACGTCGGTGCGGCGGGAGCGTTGTGGGCCTGCGCGGATGGATCGGTGAGCTTCTGGAAGCTGTCGATCATGCAGGTGGCCAATACCTTTGCCGCGACGACCACGCCCGCCGGGGTCGGCGGCCTGGCGCTGAGCACGCGGTTTCTGCAGAAGGGCGGACTGACCGCGTTGCGCGCCACCGCCGCGGTGGCGCTGCAGCAGTCGGTTCAGGTGATCGTGCACGTCGCGCTGTTGATTCTGTTCAGCGCCGTCGCCGGAACCTCAACCGACCTCTCGCATTTCGTCCCGAACGCCACCGTGCTGTACCTGATCGCCGGCGTGGCATTGGGCATCGTCGGGACCTTCCTGCTGGTGCCCAACCTACGGCGCTGGCTGGCCACCGAACTGCGCCCCAAGCTCAAGGAGGTCACCGGTGACCTGGCTGAGCTCGCCCGTGAGCCCAGACGACTGGCACTGATCGTATTGGGCAGTGCCGGAACGACTTTGGGCGCAGCTTTGGCACTGTGGGCCAGCGTCGAAGCGTTCGGCGGGGGCACCACGTTCGTTACCGTCACGGTGGTGACGATGGTCGGCGGAACCCTGGCCTCGGCCGCGCCCACCCCTGGCGGCGTCGGCGCGGTAGAGGCCGCCCTGATCGGTGGGCTCGCTGCCTTCGGGGTGCCCGCGGGCATCGGTGTGCCGTCGGTACTGCTGTACCGGGTGCTGACGTGTTGGCTGCCGGTGTTCGTCGGCTGGCCGGTGATGCGCTGGCTGACCAAGAACGACATGGTGTAACCGAGCCGGCAAAGTGAGCGGGGCAGATCACCTGGAGTTCGGCTAATCTCAGTCCGGATGTCGCCGGCGCTGGTACCGGGGCCCAATTTCGGGAGATGCGATAGATGAAGGACCTCACCGCGATAGTGGCGACCGTGGCGGTCAGCCTGACGCTGGCCGGCTGCCACGCCGAGATCAAGACCGGTGGCAAGACGTCAACTTCCACGAGCACCTCGACATCGACCTCGACGGCCACCTCGTCCGCACCGGCCACCAGCAGTACGCCGGGGGCGCAGGCCAACAAGACGATCGCCGACTACATCGTCGAGAACCACATCACCGAGACCCCGGTTCACCCGGGCGACCCGGGCTCGCCGACCATCAACCTGCCGACCCCCAACGGGTGGCAGTTACTCCCACCCGGCGGCGCGCCGTACTGGGGAATCTCCTACGGGCAGCCCGCCGATCCCGCCGACCCGCCCACACTGGCGGCCTTGGTGTCCAAACTCACGGGCAACGCCGACCCGAACAAGATCCTCGAATATGCGCCCGGCGAGCTGAAGAACCTGCCCGAGTTCGAGGGCGGCAGCGCCAACGGCAAAGAATCCACCCTCGGTGTCCCGCCGGGGAAGAGCTTCAAGGCCTGGCAATTCGGCGGCTCCTACACGAAGAACGGCAAGAAGCGCACCGTCGCGCAGAAGACGGTCGTCATCCCAGCCGCAGACGGGCTCTACGTGCTGCAGATCAACGCCGACGCGCTGGACGACGAGACGGGCCAGTTGATGGATGCGACCGGCGTCATCGACGACCAGACCACCATCACCACTCCCTGAGTCGCCCGATCACCAACGGCCACTTTCTCAACTTGCCGGCGCTGTCCACCCCATTTGGTCTTACGGTGGTCAAATGACAGAACAGTCGTATGCCGTCGATGTCGGGCACCCACCCTCGGCTTTGTTGCGGGCGGTGAACCCGGTGTTGAAGGCCTTGTTAGGTACTCCGCTCGCCGGTCCCTTGAGCAAGCAGCTGATGGTGCTGAACTTCACCGGACGAAAATCCGGGAAACAGTTCTCCCTTCCGGTGAGTGCGCACGTGATCGACGGCAACCTCTACGCGCTGGCCGGCGCCGGCTGGAAATACAACTTCAAGGGCGGCGCACCGGCGCAAGTCGTCTACGACGGGAAGACCACCGCGATGCGCGGCGAGCTACTTCCCGACGGGCCGGAGGTGCACGATCTCTACCACCGCTGCGCCCAGTCCTACGGCCCCAAGCGTGCCCAGCGCATGATGGGGCTCAAATTCCGGGACGACAACATCCCCACGCGGGAGGAGTTCGCCGAGGCGATCCAGCGGCAGAAGCTGGTGGCCATCAAGTTCACCCCGGTGGCGTAGCGGTCGGAACCCTTTGCACACAACGCTTTTCGGCGTTCACCGTCGGCAGATGACGCTTGTCTGCTTGCTGTGCACGGTGCTGGCAGCGGGTCTGCTGCCCGGCTGTTCGCACCGGCCACCGGATCGGGTCTCCTACGCCGGCGCACGATGCCCGCAGCCGAACTTCCCGGGTGTGCCGCAATCGGACCTGGGCCCGAACTACACCTGCGGCTATCTCACAGTGCCCGAGAACCGCGACGACCCGAAGAGCCGCACCATCCGGATCCTCGTCGCGCGGGTGAAGGCCGCGGCCGCCACGCCCAAACCCGATCCGATCGTGTTTCTCGCCGGTGGGCCCGGCGGTGCTGGGACACTGAATGCACCCGGGATAGTGGCCGCCGGCATGAACGCCGACCGCGACGTCATCTTCGTCAACCAGCGCGGCACGCTACACAGCGATCCACACCTGAGCTGCCCCGAGATGGACGACTTCGCCTCTCGGAGTCTGCAATTGACACTTCAGGCACCGGCCACCGCGGATTTGGACGCCAAAGTCGTCGCCGCGTGCCGCAAGCGCCTGGCCGCCTCCGGGGTCGATTTCACGGCGTACACCACAAGGGAAAATGCCGCCGATATTGCCGATCTGCGGGAGAAATTGGGCGTCGACGAGTGGAACGTGTACGGCGTCTCCTACGGGACCGATCTGGCCCAGCAACTGCTTCGCGACCACCCCAAGGGCATCCGATCGATGGTGTTGGATTCGGTGGTCCCACCGCATCTCAATCTCATCGACAACTGGTGGCAGGCGCCCGCGAGCGGTCTGGCGGCCATCTTTCAAGCCTGCGCGGACCAGCCGCCGTGCGCCGCCGCGTACCCCAACCTGCCGACGGTGTTTTTGGACATGGTCAACAGTCTGAGCCAGACCCCGATCGATGTCACAACGTCGACGCCCACTGGCGAATCGACTCAGGTCACGATCGACGGCGCCAAGGTGGTGCCGCTCATACTCGACTGGAGCGCGGATCCCACGAAAGTGGTCGACATTCCGCGGATGATCTTCGCCCTGTCCCGCGGTGACGGCGAATTGGCCGGCGCCGGCATCGCGGCGACGGCCCCGTCCGGGCCCGAGCGCGGGCTGCTGGGTGCCGGGCTGGCGCTGGGCACCTACTGTCAGGAAATGGCGGACTGGACCACCCCGGACCGGGCCCTGTCCCAGGCGCGCATGGCGATGCCCCAGCTGCCCGATGCGGTCCTGCGGGTCACCCCGACCGGCAGCTGGATCTTTCGGGAATGCGAAGCCTGGGGGCTGGGTCGGTCGGACACTGCGGACACCCTGCCGGTCCTGAGCAACGTCCCCACCCTGATCTTGTCCGGGGCGTTCGACTCGAGCACCGCGCCGAAGTGGATGCGGGAGGTGACGCCCGGCCTGAGTAACTCACTCGCACTGCGGTTCCCCTGGGTCGGTCACGGCGTGATACCGACATCGCGCTGCGCGCAGACGATAACGACCGCCTTCTTTGACAATCCCCGAACCGACGTGGACCAATCGTGCATCGCGGACACCACGATGCCGACGTTCAGCCTGCCGCAGGGATGACTACCACCATTCCCGCCTCGCTGACAACGCACTATGAGCGGGCCCGGATCTGGACGGTCGGCACGGATCCGGGGCTGCTGCGATTCCGGCTGGCGGTGCGCACCACCGCCGCGCTGGGATGTTCGATGTTGATCATGGTGGCGCTGACGAGCGCGGCCCGGCAACCCCTGACGGTGGCGCTGCTCGGCGCCGTGATCACGATGATCGCGGCGCGCTCGGTCAACGAGCCCGACCCGCGTCAGCAGCGAATCACGATGGCGCTGTTGCCGTTACCGGCGGCGCTGTCCAGCAGCGCCGCCGCGCTGCTCACCCCTTATCAGCTGGCCGGCGAAATCGTCTTCGTGGTCGTGGTGTTCATCGCCGTTTACGTCCGGCGGTTCGGCCCGCGGGGGCGCGCGCTCGGCATGGTCGCCTTCATGGCCTACTTCTTCAATCTGTTCCTGCGGGCCGGTGTGCACGAGTTGCCGTGGATGATCGTGGCCATCGTGGTGGGCACGTTCTGCACGTTCGTCATGACCGCATACGTGCTGCCCGATCGTCCAGAACGGGTGCTGCGAGCCACCATTCGCTCGCTGCGGGCCCGGATGGCCATCGTGGTCGATACCACGGCGGAGGCGTTGCGGGCAGGCCGGCTCGACCAACGCCGTCAACGCCGGTTCCGGGCCAGGATCTTCCGCCTCAACGAGACCGCTCTGATGGTGCAAGACCAGATCGAAGACAAGGCCAACCCGGCCGTACTATGGCTGGGCGCCGACGGCGAACACCTCACACCGTGGCTGTTCGATGCCGAACTCGCCGTCGAGTGGGTGGCGATCGCCGGGCAACGCGCGGCATTGGCACAGGCGGAGATATCGACCCCCACGCGCCTCGCGCTGGCTGCAGCGCTCAGTGAATTAGCTTGGGCCATCCGGCTTCCCGATCCCGCGGGGCTACGCCGCGCAGCGAGCCAAGCACAAGACGTCATCGATGCGCAGTCGTCGCCAGGCGATTCCGCCGAGTCCGGCCCAGCGGCGGTTCGTCGCCTGGCCTTGGCGATTATCGCGGCAGCGACGGCGACGTCGGAAGTCCGGGAAATGATCGAGCGCGCCTCGACCGGTGACGCACCCGAGCGGATCACCGGCGACGACAGCGACGGCGGCAAGGACGAAGACGAGAACGAACAACCCGGCCCGGCGCTGCTGCCGACCACCCGGCAAGCCATCCAAGCATCCGTGGCGGCGTCCCTGGCGATCGTCACCGGCGACGCGGTGTCACCAGCCCGTTGGTACTGGGCGGTGATCGCGGCGTTCGTCGTATTCGCCGGCACCAACACGTGGGGCGACACCTTGACGAAAGGCTGGCAACGCCTGTCCGGCACCATTCTGGGTGTGCCGTGCGGCATCCTGGTCGCGACCCTGGTCGCGGGCGACCATACCGCGTCGCTGGTGATGATCTTCGTCTGCCTGTTCTGCGCGTTCTATTTCATGCAGGTCACCCAGAGCCTGATGGCGTTCTGGATCACCACCATGCTGGCGCTGCTGTACGGCCTACTCGGCGAATTCAGTCTCGACGTCCTGCTATTGCGGATCGAGGAAACCGCCATCGGCGCCGTGATCGGCGTGGCGGTCGCAATTCTGGTGCTGCCCACCAACATTGGGACCACCCTGCGCAATGACACCCGCGAATTCCTGACGTCGCTCGCGGAGCTGATCGAGACCTCTATCGCCGACATGTTCGATGACGCACGCCCGGACAGCCCCACCGACCGGGCCCGGCGGCTGGACCGCAAACTGCAACAGATTCGGGCCACCGCCAAGCCGATGCTGGCTGGAGTCGCCGGCTTAGCCGGGCGCCGCGACGTGCAGCGCAGGCTCAGGCTGTTCGGTGCCTGCGACCGTTACGCCCGGATACTGGCACGCCGCAGCGAGCAGTCCCGGGACTCGGACGCTCCGCAAGAGCTCGCGGCGGCCATCAACGCGGCGGCCGACCGGATCCGACTGAACATCGAAGCGTTGATCGCGACGCTCGACGGCGCGCACAGCACGGCCGTGGCCTCCGCTGCCGACGCCCTGGACGCGGCCGAAGCCTTGGCCCGGCAGTATGACAGCAACTTCCGCCTGGCCGAACCCGGGCCCGACCCGCGCACTCACCCGTCCGTGCTGCATCCGCTACGCCAGATCGACCGGGCAGTCATCGCCGCGGCAACCCATCTCGATGCGGACGCCGTTATCAGGGGGCCGGCCACACCTTCCTGAGCAGGTCGGCCAGTTCCAAGGCGACTTGACCCAGCCGCAATTCCACCTCGGGTTGCTGTTCGGGCGGCAGGTGCTGGGTTTCGTTCTGCACGATGCTGGTCTGCCGGTTCAGTTGCGCCAAGCGCTCCTGTCGCTGCGCCGGGGTCAAGCTGTCCCAGCTGGCATGCAATTCCGACGTTTGTTGTTGCAGCTCTTGCACTTCGGACCGCGGATCTGCGTGCGCGGAACCTGCCGTCGCCAGCGCGGTGGCGACCAGCACCGCAACTGCTATCGGTGTGATCTTCATGGAGCCTTCTTTTCGGTCGGACCGGTTCTGCCTCCAGGCTGCCGCGCATTTCTTGCGAAACTCTTGCGTCCGCCCCCCGCGACGTCATTACCATCTTTCATGGCCGCCCCGAATCTGCCGCCGGGTTTCGACTTCACCGACCCCGACATCTATGCCCACCGGATACCGACGCAGGAGTTCGCCGAACTACGGGCGACGGCACCGATCTGGTGGAACGAACAGCCGCCCGGTCAGGGCGGGTTCGGTGACGGCGGCTATTGGGTGGTGAGCAAGCACCGAGACGTCCGCGAGGTCTCCCTGCGCAGCGACGTCTTCTCTTCGGCCGAGAAGTCCGTCGTGCCGCGTTATCCGGAAGAGGTGGCGCAGGCGCAGATCGAGCTCGGCCGGTCCTCGATGATCATGATGGACGACCCGGAGCACAGCCGGCTGCGCAAGGTCGTCGCGCGCGGGTTCACACCTCGCGCGGTCGAACGGCTGCGGGCCGACCTCACCGAGCGGGCCCGGCAGA
Organism: Mycobacterium asiaticum; assembly: GCF_001668675.1. Lineage (GTDB taxonomy): Bacteria > Actinomycetota > Actinomycetes > Mycobacteriales > Mycobacteriaceae > Mycobacterium > Mycobacterium asiaticum_D. The sequence goes on from NZ_LZKQ01000210.1 coordinate 58,070, forward strand.
TCGCCGCGCGCGCGGTCGCGGAGGGGTCCGGGGACTTTGTCCGGCAGGTGGCGTCCGAGTTGCCGCTGCAGGCGATCGCCGGGCTCCTCGGCGTGCCGCTGGAAGATCGCGAGAAGCTGTTCGACTGGTCCAACCAGATGATCGGCAGCGATGACCCAGAATTCGCCGAGCACGATTCGCTGACGTCGGCTGCCGAAATGATGTGGTACGCCATGCAATTAGCCGAGCGGAAAGCCAAAGACCCCGGCCCGGACATCGTCACGACGTTGATTCAACCCGATGCGGAGGGCCATCGGCTGTCCGAAGCCGAGTTCGGCATGTTCGTGGTGACCCTGGCCATCGCCGGCAACGAGACGACCCGCAACTCGATCACGCAGGGCATGATGGCCTTCACCGACTACCCGGACCAGTGGGAGTTGTTCAAGGCGCAGCGGCCGGGCACCGCCGCCGACGAGATCATCCGCTGGGCCACCCCGATCACCGCGTTTCAGCGAACCGCTCTGGCAGACACCGAAGTTGGCGGTGTGCGGATCAAGAAGGGCCAGCGGCTGGTGATGTTCTACCGCTCGGCGAACTTCGACGAAGAGGTGTTCGACGATCCGTATACGTTCAACATCCTGCGTAGTCCCAACCCGCACGTCGGATTCGGCGGCACCGGAGCGCATTACTGCATCGGCGCCAATCTGGCGCGCATGACGGTCGATCTGATGTTCAACGCGATCGCCGACACGATGCCCGACCTGACGGCAGTGGGGGAACCCGAGCGGCTGCGGTCGCCGTTCATCACCGGCATCAAGCATTGGCAGGTGGACTACGGGAGCAAATGCCCGGTCGCCCACTAGATACCCCCCCTCTTCTCCCGCCCCTCTTCTCCCGCCGAAGGTGCGCAGATTGCCGGCCTACTCGGCGTGTCGGAGTACATCTGCGCACGTTCACGCCCGGCGTGGGCTAGCCGGGGACCGGCGCGTACTCCCGACCACGGCCGGCACGCGCCCACAGCACACCTCCGCCGGCGCTGACACCCTCCGAGATGAGCTCGCGTTTGAGGATCTTGTTCGTCGCGGTCCGCGGCAGCGCCACATTGACGCGTACGTAGCGCGGCCACGCCTTCGGCGACAAATCGGGTTGAGCGGCCAGGAAATCACCGAACTGCTTGGGCGTCAATGTCGCTCCGCTGTTGAGCACCAGCGCCGCCATCACCTGATCGCCGACAATCTCGTCGGGGACGGCGTAGACCGCGACGTGGTTGATCGGGGTCAGGCGTTGCAGGACCCGCTCGATGGGACCGGCCGCCAAGTTCTCCCCGTCCACCCGCATCCAGTCCGCGGTCCGGCCCGCCAGGTAGATCCAGCCATCGCTGTCGCGGTAGGCCAGATCGCCCGACCAGTACATGCCGTTGCGCATCCGCTCCCGGGTTGCGGCGGGGTCGTTGTAATAGCCGGTGAAGCCGCCGGCACCGTAGGTGTTGACCAGTTCACCGACGGCGTCGTCGAAGTTGACCAGGGCACCATGCTCATCGAAAACCGCTGGCGCGCATTCGGTCCCGGCCTCCTGGTGGTACACGCTGACGCCGGGGTAGCCCTTCCCGATCGAACCGCGCGGGGTGCCGTCCTCACGCATCACGACGACGGCGAACTCACTGGAGCCGAAGCTGTCCACCACCCGGCAGCCGAATCGTCGGGCGAAGTCGTCGATGTCGCGCTCGGTGGCCTCGTTGCCGAAGGCCGCACGCAAGGTGTTGTCGGCGTCGTCGGGTCGTTCCGGGGTGGCCAGGACGAGCGCCAGCGGCTTGCCGACGTAATTCAGGTACGTCACGCCGTAGCGGCGGATGTCGGAGAGGAACCGCGACGGCGAGAACTTGGCCGGCACCATCGTCGCGCCCGCCGAGATCGCCACCGCCCAGCCGGCCGCGATCCCATTGGAGTGGAACAGCGGCATCGCCAGATAACAGACATCGGCGGAGGTGAGCTCGAAGCGCTGCACCAGGCTCGCCCCGCACATCACCGCCATCGCGTGGGCGAACCGCACCGCCTTGGGGTCGCCACTGGTGCCGGAGGTGAAGATCATGGTGACCGGGTCCGCCCCGGCGGCCTCGCGCGCCACCAAAGGGCTCGCCGACGCCACCGCGTCGCGGTAGGCCTCGCCATCGACGTCCAGAACCGGAATGTCACCCAGGTCGAGCCCCTCGAGTAACCCGATGTGCTCGGGGTCGGCGAGCACCAATTGGCAATCCGCTCTTCGGATATCGGCGGCCAGCCCGGCGCCGCGGCGGGTGGTGTTGATTCCGCACAGCACATAGCCACCAAGTGCGGCCGCCGCCAGGGAGCGCAGCATCGCCGGCGAATTGCCCAGCAGGGCACCGACATGCAGTGGCCGCGCCCGGTCGATGCGGGACAGCAGCGTCGACGCCTCAGCTGTCGCCTCGGCGAGGTGTTCGCGCCACGTCCAGGTCCGGTCACCGTGCCGCACGGCGACGGTGTGATCCTCCGCGCGAGAGCGCAGCAGCTGCTGAACCGTCTCAAACATCGGCCGGCCGATACCGCAGCAGGGTGATGTCATCGACATCGCAAAACACCGGCACCACCCGCATGCCGATGCGGATGTCGTCGGGTTCGACGTCCACCAGCTCGGTGCTGACTCGCGGGCCAGCGTCCCATTCGACGACGGCCGGGAGTTGCGGCAGGTGATCCGACCACGGCGGTCCGGTAGGGCGCCGCGCGACGGTGTAGGTGTACAAGGTTCCGGCGCCGTCGATTTCGCGCCACTCCAAGTCGTCGGCGAGGGTTCCCGGCGTCAGCGTCCGCGGATAAAAGACGTACTTGCCCGCCGACGGCGAATACTGGATCACGATCCGGTGTTCGCGCAGTGCGTCCCAGAACGGCTGGGACACCGGCGTCGGCTCGGGCAGCGGGCGTTGATCGCTCATGTCAGTCACCCCCCAACACCAGGGCCACTTGTTCGCTCATGATGCCGCCGGTGCCGCTGACGAACGCGATGTTGCAGTCGCGGACCTGTGCGTCCCCTGCTCGGCCCATGATCTGGCGGGCAGCGTCGACCACGTGGTGCATGCCCCCGGCCATCCCGGCCTGACCGTAGGAGAGCTGCCCGCCGGCGGTGTTCAGTGGGAAGTCACCCCGAAACGTCAAGTCACGCTGGGCCAACCACGACATGCCCATGCCTTTTCCGCAGAACCCCGCGTCTTCCAAGGTCATGAGGACGGTGATCGTGTAGCAGTCATAGATCGATGCGACATCCACGTCGGATCTTTCCAAACCCGACATCGCGAACGCCGTGTCGGCGGCGCGGGCGATCGGCGTGTGCAACAGGTTGTCGGCATAGGTCGGGGTCTTGTACCGGATATGTTCACCGAATCCCTTGATCCAGACCGGTCGATGGCGGCCACGTCGCGCAACATCGGCGTTGCCGATCAGGACGGCGGTGCCGCCTTGCACCCGCATCACCGTCTCCAGCATGTGGATCGGGTCGGCGATGATCGGGCTGTTCAGCACGTCGTCGACGGTGATCGATCTGCCGTGGAAAACCGCACCGGGGTGAGCGCAGGCGTTGACCCGTTGTTGCACCGCAATACTCGCCAAAGCCGCCGCGTCGTAGCCGTATTCGGCCGCATAGCGCTGAGCGATCTGGGCGTAGGGCGCGTTCTGTCCGACATTGCCGTAGGGAATCTCGAACTCGGCCTGCGGTGAGCCGTAGTTGTTGCTCGACGCCCCGTACCACCCCAGCGTGCGGGCGGGCCGCCCCTCGGAGCGAGGGATTTCTAGTGATCCGGGCACTACCGCCAGCACGGCAGCACAGATCCCGAGTTCAACCGCGGCTGCCGCCCGCCACACCATGCCGGCCGCGGTGGCCCCGCCCAGGTCCACCCGGTCACCGAAGTCCAAAGGGATGCCCAGGTATTCAGACAGCGTGGCCGGCGCGAACATGTCGGATTCCGTGATGCCGTGGGTCGACAAGCCGTTCACCACCGACGGATCCACCCCGGCATCCTCGATCACCCGTTTGGCGAGCAGGGCGTACTGATCGAGGGTGAACGACGGCGGTCGGCTCTGCCGCCGTTCGGCCGGCAGTTCCGCGATGCCGATGATGGCGGCCTCACCGCGCAGGCCGGTCACGTCGTGTCCCGACGGGGCAATGCGACGGTGGCGCTGCCCGGCATCAACACGTCCGCCCCCCGGCGGCAGAAGATGTCGAGGTCGACCAGATTCGGTGCGCGTTTGCCGGTGACCACGCCGCCGAATGTCAGTTCTTGCTCGGGGTAGGCGATCGCACGGTTCTGCACCGTGAATCTCACCAACCGCCCTGCGCCGCCGATCCAATCGGTGAGCGCCCGGGACAACAGCGCGGCCTGCAGCGGACCCTGCACCAGCACGTTGTCATAACCCTCCACGTCGCGCGCCCAGTCCTTGTCGTAGTGGATGCGGTGCCCGTTGTAGGTCGCGGCGCTGAAGAAGAACATCTGCGTCTCGGTCACGGTGACGGTCAAAGGAGCTACCGCATCGCCGTTTTGGACGTCCTCGAAGAACACCTGTGCGGTCATGCGGGCCTGGCAATCATTGACGTGGTTGCTTCGGCGACCAATTCGCGGTGTTGGTTGCGGTATTCGGCGCGCCAGGTCACCAGCACGAATCGTCCCGAACGGCCTTGTTTCTCCACGATCGATTCGACCATACGCATCATCTCGATCTGGTCGCGGTGGTACGCGGGCAGGTGGAATGTGGTGCTTTCGCCACCGGCCATGCGTCGCGGGGCCCGAGGAAACGCGAGGCTGCCGGTCGCCGCCCCGGACGATCCGTCGGGCCGTAGATCGCGTAACGCGGCGACGCCGAGGATCGCGTATTGCAGGAACAGCGGCGGGCAGATGATGTCGCGATATCCGTGCGCCCGGGCATAGTCCGGGTCGAACCACAGCGGGTTGTGGTCTTCGACCGCTGCGGCCCAACGCTGCCAGTCACGCTGGTTCACCTCGCCGGTGGCGGTCGCGACAACGGTGCCGACGCGGGCCGCGGAGTCGGGATCTATCAGGCTCTCGGTGCTCATTGTCCGCCGCTCCAATCCATCTCTGCGTCAAGCCATGTGGCCGCGACATCGGCGCCACCGCCCATCGTGGCCAGTACGCGGGCCCGCTCGGAGAACAGGTGCAGATCGGTGTCCACCACATAACCCATGCCGCCGTGCAACTGGTGGGCGTCCAGGGTGATCTGCTTGACCGCCGCGGCGTGCATCCTGGCGATGGCGGTCTCCCGGGTGGCGGTCTCACCGCGGCCCAACCAGAACGCTGCCGAATGCGCCGTAAGCCGGGCAGCCGACAGCGCGATGTGCATATCGGCCACCAGGTGCTGGGCGGCCTGAAAGGAGGCGATCGACCTGCCGAACTGCTCCCGCATCTTGGTGTAGTCGACGGTGCGTTGCAGCACCGCTTCGCCCACCCCTACCAGATCCAGGCAGAGCAGCGCGATCGCCGCGTTCGCCACCCGGCGCAGCTCCCGCTCCGCCAGTCCCGCTCCGCCACCGAGGATGCGGCGGGGATCATCGACCGGTACGTCGTCGAAGGTGACCGTGAATGCGCGGTGTCCACCCATCAGGGTGAGCGGACGGACGGCCACCGCCTCCGCCGGGACCACGAAACCCATTGTCTGGCCGTCGCTTTGAGCGGCGACGACGATCAGGTCGGCGGTGTCGGCATCGGGGACGAAGTCGGCGACCCCGCTCAATAGCCAACCGTCGACCGCTTTGACGGCACGCACGGTAGGCGTCAGCATCGCCGCATCCCGCGGACTCCACAGCGCGGTGGTGCCTCGCGCAGTTCCCGCGGCCAACGGCGGCAGCCAGGCTTGCCGCACCGCCGGGCCGCCCAGCCAATCGATGGCTAGCGCCGCCTGCAGGGTGCTGTGCACGGTCAACGGACACAGCGCCCGTCCCGCTTCGACGTAGAAGATTCCGAGGTCGGTCAGGGTGCCGCCCGACCCACCACACGCCTCCTCGATCGTCAATCCCAGCACTCCGGCGTCGGCAAGCGCCTGCCACCAGAGCGGCGCGGAGTGGTCTTCGGCCAGCAGGTTTCGGCACATGGCGGCGAGGTCGTGCTGGTCCCGGGTCGGTAGCAGTCGCATCCGGTCACCGCCCGTAGGACGGCATGCCGTGCCCGCGCTGGGCGATCACATCCCGCAACACTTCGTTGGTCCCGCCGCCGAAGCGCATCAGCGGTGACACGCGATAAAGACGTTCGAAGAAGCCGCCCAGCGGCGCCTCGTTGCTGCGATGCGCCAACAAACCGTCGGGCCCCAGCAGATCAATCGCCAAATCCGCTATGCGCTGGCGCAATTCGCTGGTGAAGATCTTTTCGACACTGACCTCGACCGACGGGATGCGGCCGCTGTCCAGGATTGACGCCGCCTCGTATCCCATCAGTCTCGCGGCCTCGACGTCGGCCTCGGCCTGGGCGAGCCGCCGCCGGAAGAGGGTGTCATGCGCGGGCACCGACCCGTCCCGGCGCGGCCTGGCGGCCAGCGTCAGCAGATCGTCGAGCGCGCGCCGCAGATCACCCGCGTTGGTCAGGGCTCCGCGCTCCAGGTCGAGGGCGCCGGTGATGTAAGTCCAACCCTTGTTGACCTCGCCGATGAGGTTGCCAACCGGCACCCGCACGTCGTCGAAGAAGGTCTCGTTGGTGCGGTAGCCCGACCAGGCGTACAGCGGGCGGATCTCGATGCCGGGAGCGTCGATCGGCACCATGATCACCGAGATGCCCCGATGGCGCGCCGCGTCCGGATCGGTGCGCACGCACAGCCACTCGTGGGTGCAGCGCTGTGCGCCGCTGTTCCAGATCTTGGACCCGGTGATTACCCATTCGTCGCCGTCGCGCACGGCACGGGTGCGCAGGCTGGCCAGGTCGGTGCCGGCATTTGGCTCGGAATAGCCTACCGCGCAGACGATCTCGCCCTTGGCGATGGGCGGCAGGAATTCCTTCCTGTTCTGTTCGTTGCCGTGCCGCATGATCATCGGCGCTACCGAGGTGACCGTGAGATCCGGGCCGGGGACACCCCAATATTCGAACTCGCTCATCAACAGGTGCTGGTGCATGGCGCTCAGCCCGAGGCCACCGTACTCACGGGGCCAGTTCAGTCCGAACCAGCCGCGCTCGCCGATTTTGCGGCGGAATGCCGACAGCTCGCCGCCCTGGCATTCCAAGTCGTGCTCGGCCAACTCGGCGCGCAGGGCGGGGGTGACGTTGTCACCGAGGAACTGGCGCACCTCGGCCAGCCAGGCCCGTTGCTCATCGTCGAGCGCGAAGTCCACACCGCGACAGTAGTACTAGGTCGGCTGATGCGCGGCCGGGCACGCGACGGATTGTGTCGCGGGCGGCATATTTCTGATCGCCCGGACTTTGACCCGGGCGCCGCGATGCGGAATGAAGATGACGTGCTTGAGTTGGCGATGGGCCAGGGGGCCAACTTTCTTCGTGGCGCGAAGGTGCGCAGCGGTACGGCGACACGCCGCGAGCCCTGGCATTCCGCGCACCCTCGGCGGCGCCCCCCGCCGTGCAGTAATAACGCCCGCCATACGGCCAAGGAATTATGTATGGCGATACCTCCGATGCCCCGCTGTAGTCGTTGACACCACCTACCCCTGGCCATACATTCGTGGCAGCCTCGTCTGCATAGGAGGGTCCGATGGCCGTCGGAATTGCGCCCAGGAACATCTTCGATGCCGATCTACCGACGCTCTCCTACCACCCCGAGGAGACCCCGGCAGCCATCTATCCCCGCATCCAGGAGGCACAGCAGCAGGCCCCAGTTGCGCTGGGACCGTTCGGCCCCGAGATCCTCTCCTATCACCTGGTTCGATCAGTGTTGCGCGACAACCGGTTTCGGATCCCGCCCGGCCTGAATCTGGTGGTGCAGGGCATCACTTCGGGCCCCTTGTGGGACAAGGTGATGAACAGCTTGCTGTGCGTGGAGGGCGATGCGCACCACCGGCTACGCAGCCTGACATCGAAGGCATTCACGCCAAAGGCCACCCTGCGCCTGCACGACACGATGGTCGACGTGATGGACGAATTGGTCGACCGGGTTGCCGACGGCGGCCGTTGCGACGTCGTCACGGATCTCGCACGCCCATATCCGGTGCCGATCATCTGCGCGCTGCTGGGCGCGCCCCGCGAGGATTGGCAACGGTTTTCGCGCTGGGCCGACGAGATCTTCAAGGCCTTCAGCTTCATCGACGGCGTGGCCGCGATCGAGCCGGACGTCATGCGCGCCTGGCGAGAGCTCGACGACTACGTCGACGAGATGGTGGCCCGGCGCCGGCACAGTCTCACCGATGACCTGCTTTCCGACCTGATCCGCGCCGAAGACGATGGCGACCGATTGAACCCGGCCGAATTGCGCATGCTCGCCGGTGGCCTGCTGTTGGCCGGTACCGACACCACTCGCAATCAACTCGCCGCATCGGTGCAGGTGCTGTGTGAGCACCGCGAGCAGTGGGAGCTGCTGCAGCGGCGGCCCGAACTGGCGATGGGTGCGGTCGAGGAGACCATGCGTCACTCGCCGATCGCGTGCGGCACCCTTCGTATGGTGGTCGAGGACGTCGAGCTCGACGGTTACCTCTTCCCGGCCGGCACCACGGTACTGGTCAATACCGCTGCGGCCAACCGAGATCCGGCGATCTACGACGAACCCGAGCGTGTGGACATCACCCGGCAGGGGACGCCGGCGATTCTGACGTTCGGCGGCGGCATTCACTACTGCCTCGGCGCCAACCTGGCCCGAGGCGAGCTCGCCGAAGCGCTCACGGTGCTCACGCGCCGATTCCAGAATCCGCGATTGGCGGGTCCGGTCCCCTGGAAGCCGATGGTGAGCCTGAGCGGTCCGATCAGCTTGCCGATCGAATTCGGTTGATGTTACGGAATCGCCGGGCGGTACCCCGCCCACGGGTGCGCCGATTCCAGTTGCGCGGCAACGCGAATCAGCACGTCCTCCCTGCCGTAAGCGGCGGCGAGCTGAACGCCGATCGGCAGACCGTCGGCGTTGCGATGCAGCGGCAGGCTGATCGCCGGTTGCCCACTCATGTTGAACGGCGGTGTGAAGGCGGCGAACTCGCCGCCGCGACGCATCGGTGCCGTCGGGTGTTCCGGGTTGTTCTCGAACTCCATTAACGGAATTGGCGGCTCGGAAACGGTCGGGGTGAGCAGCAGGTCCCAGCCGTCGGCCCACCACTGCTGCAACGCACGCCGGAAGGCGTACACCGCGTTCTCGGCCGCGGCATAGTCGACGGCACTGACGTGCCGCGCCCGCTCGATGAGCACCCAGTTCACCGGTTCGATGTCCGCGGCGGTGACTTCGCGGCCCAGCGTCGCGCTGAAGCCACGCGCCGCCATCGCCAGCTGCGTGGCCCACAGCGCCATGAACTTCTGCTGCAACGTCGTATCGGCCAGACACGACGGGTACGCCGGCTCGACGATGTGCCCAAGATTTTCCAGCATCGACGCGGCGGACCGCACCGCGGCAACGCAATCGTGGTGGACAAGGCCGCCGCGCGGATGGAAGTCGAGCAGCCCGACGCGTAGCCGGCCGGGTTCGGCGCCGACCTCCTCGAGGTAGGGCCGCACCGGCGCGGGCGCGATGACGGTGTCACCCACACCGGGGCCGCGCACCGCGTCCAGCAATCCGGCAGTGTCGCGCACCGTCCGGCTCACGCACAGCTCCACTCCCAGACCCACCTCGGCGCGGACCGGGCCGACGGTGATCCGGCCCTGGCTCGGCTTGAGCCCCACCAGTCCGCAGCACGACGCCGGGATCCGGATGCTGCCACCGCCGTCGGAGGCATTGGCGAACGGAACCATCCCGACGGCCACCGCCGCGGCCGCGCCGCCACTGGACCCGCCCGGCGTGCGGTCCAGGTCCCACGGATTGCGCGTCGGGCCCCAGGCCAGCGGCTGGGTTGTAGGCAGGCTGCCCATCTCGGGACTGTTCGTGCGCCCGGCGATGACGAGTCCGGCCGCCTTGAACCGGGACACCAAGGTTGTGTCGGTGGTGTCGATCCGGCCCGCCTCTTTGAGCGCAACGTTGCCGTTGGACATCGTCTGGCCGGCGAAGCTGGTGTAGAGGTCCTTCAACAGGAACGGCACGCCGCGGAACGGGCCGTCGGGCAGCGCGGGGTCGGCGGCCACCGACCGGGCGTGTTCGAACCACTCGATGACCACCGCGTTCAGCGCCGGGTTGGACTGTTCGATGCGTTCGATCGCCGCATCCAACAATTCGGCGGGGGTCACCTCGCCCCGGGCGATCAGCGACGCCTGGTCCGTGGCGTCCATCCAGCGTGTTTGTTCGGCGAGGCCCGTCATGGCTCTTGGTCTATCACGGCCCACTCAGCAAAACATCGTTGCCAACTCGTAAAGGCCACCTGCCTCGCGACAGGAAATGCCCAAGTCGCCTCTCGCAGCGAACGCCTTTAGGCTCGAAGGACACGACTCAGCGGGGGGAAACGCTATGAGGGTGCCTACCGGGCTGTTCGCGTCCAGACGCTTGCGCGCGCTGGCCGCCGCTTTTGGCTGCCTGGCCATTGCCTCTTGTGCCACCACCGCGACAGTGACTCCCCCCGCCGCCCACACCACGCAGACCACGATCAAGCCGCCGCCCAACACCGTTGCGCCACCGCCCCAGCACATCAGCGCGTTGGCCAAGGATTGGAAAACCTACGGCGAAACCGTCTACTTCGGCTGCCCTAGCGAATTCTCCGCCAGCAAATCCGCACTCGATGACATTCGGCCCAAAATTCTGGACCCGAAATCCGCCGATCTGATCATGCCGGCGGTGCCTGCGGTCGCGGCCGGCGAAACCGTCACCGGCGCCATGTGCGCACTGTCGAACAACGTCAGCGACATGAAGGTCGTGTACGTCGTCGCCACCGTCAAACCGCAGAACGGGCCGCAGCCTGGCGCCGCCAGGACCACTGCCTATGTGTTCGACTTGAAGTCCAGTCAACCGCTGGCCACCAGGGATCTGCAATCGCCAAACCCCGAGCTGAAACTGGCCACCGCGAAGGACTGGCGACTGGCGCCGACCACCACCGGCGTGGCCTGGATCAACGCCTACACCGACGCCCGTGGAACGCCTGCACCACCAAGGACGGTGGTCCTTTCCAACACCGATCTGACCGAGCTGTGGGCTGACCCGCAGCAGGGGCGAGTGTGGCAGGACGTGCTGTCGTTCCAGCGCAGCACCGTGCCCGGCAGCACGGCGGGTGCGGAATTGCGCTTGCCCACCGGCGAACCCATTTATCAGGACAACGACATCGCCACCGTTGAGGGCGAATTGTCCGACGGGCCAGACAAATTGGTGCAGATCACGCACCGGGATGCAGAGAATCCGCCAGTGCTGTCCACCGAGTTTTTCGACCTGGGTACCCGAGCCCTGATCAAAATCGGTGACAGCGAAAGGATTTCCGGCGGCGGACTGGTGGCGACGTTATCGGACGGGAAGTTGTTCGTCGACGGCCGCGGCTCGGATACGTCGCAGTTCGGCTACGGCGTGTGGAATCTGCGCACCCAGCACTGGGATCTGCTGACCAATCGAGACGACGCCAAGAAGCAGCCGATCTCGAAGCTGGCGTTCTTCGGTGACCACCTGTATGTCACCAACACCGGCGGCACGTTCTCGGTGCTCGCCCTGCCCGGAACCGACCCGGTCGCATCCACCTGGTCCGGCCGTCCGTTCGGCCGGATAACAGGCTGGACGCTGGTCTGCCAGGGTGAGACGGCGCCCGCCCAGCGCGGCGACTGCAAGGAGATCGTCCTGGTGCAGGACGCCGACGGCCGTTACCCCGGGCCCTGGTTCTGAGCGGCGAAATCGTCGACGACCGCAAGGTCGTACACCCCGGCATCGGTGCCCAAGCCACCGGCGACATGGGCCGCCACCGCACAGCCCAACCGCGCTGACTCGGCGAAGTCACGACCGAAAGCGCGGCCGAGGATGAATCCCGCGGAGAACGCGTCGCCGCATCCGGTGGTGTCGACGACGTCCACCGCATAGGCAGGCACCGCAACGGCCTCATCCGCGGTGACCACCAGGGCGCCCTCCCGCCCTCTGGTGACCGCGACACAACCCACGCCGGCGGACAGCAGCTTCCGCGCGCCCGTCTCCAGGTCCGCCGCACCGGTGAAGCCAAGGACCTGCTCGTCGTTGGGCAACAGGTAGTCGGTGTACGGAAAGGCCTCGGCGATCCAGGCCAGCAAGCCGGGATCCCCGGCGGCGAGAATGTCGATCGAGGTGCTGCAGCCGTTGCCCTTGGCGTGCCGCAGCAGTGTTGCGGCAGCGGTTCCGCCGAGGAACTCAGGACCTCCCAGATGCACATGGGTAACGTCGGCGAGCTCGTCGAGGTCGACCGCATCAAGGCTGAAGGCGGCGTTGGCTCCCACGCAGTGCCATGCGGGCCGATCCCCGTTGGGCCGCACCGGAATCACCGACGCGGATGTCTGGCTCCCCTGGATCCGCACCAAACCGCCGACATCCACACCACTGGACCCGAGCAACGACAACAGGACGTCGCCGAGCGGGTCGGCGCCGATGGCTCCATAGGAGCGGACGCGGGCTCCGAGGCGGCTCAGCACGACGGCGGTGCCACCCGCGGTGCCGGCCGCGGACACCTTGATCGTCTCCACCAGTTGACCGTCGGATCCCTGCGGAATCGAGGCGACCCCGACGATGTGCGTGTCGAGGACATGGACGCCGACGACGGCGATGTCGGGCTGAGTCACCATGTGGTTCCATTCACTCAGAGCGGCGGAATTCACCGCAGCCAAATGGTCGTTGACGAGTGCACCACAGTCAGAAGGGGTTCTGCCAATGAGTGAACGCGTCGCCATCATCACCGGCGCCTCGCAGGGGATCGGTGACGCACTCGTCGCCGGCTACCGCGACCGCGGCTACGCCGTGGTGGCCAACTCGCGCCGCATCAACGAGAGCAGCGATCCCTTGGTGCTCGCCGTACCGGGCGACGTCGCGCAGCCGGGGGTCGGTGATCGCATCGTCGCGGCGGCGCTGGAGCGTTTCGGCCGGGTCGACACCGTGGTCAACAACGCCGGGATCTTCGTCCCCAAGCCGTTCACGGAGTACACCGACGCAGACTACGACGCGGTCACCGGCGTGAATCTACGTGGCTTCTTTGAAGTTTCGCGTGCCGCCATCGCCGCCATGCTGTCCCGCGACGGCGGCGGGCACGTCGTCAACATCTCCACCAGCCTCGTCGACCACCCGAACTCCCAGGTGCCATCGGCGTTGGCGTCGTTGACCAAGGGTGGACTCAACGCCGCGACCACAGCGCTCGCGGTCGAATACGCGGACCGCGGCATCCGCGTTAACGCGGTGGCGCTGGGCAACATCCGCACACCGATGCATGACCCGTCGACGCACGACTTCTTAGCTCGGATGCATCCGCTCGGACGACTCGGTGAAATCGGTGAAGTCGTCGACGCGGTGCTCTACTTGGAGGGCAACTCGTTCGTCACCGGCGAGATCCTGCACGTGGACGGAGGCCAAAGTGCCGGACACTGACGCAGCACAGGTAGTCCGTGCGGTGATGAACCGCTGGAAGACGAACATCGACGTGCACGAACCGCAGCGGGTCGCCGAGCTGTTCACCGACAATGCCATCTTTCAGGGTCTGCGGCCGTACAGCGTTGGGCCGCAAGGCGTTGCCGCGTACTACGACTCGCAACCGCTCGGCATGACGGTGTCCTATGACATCCTGGAAACCCGTCCGCTTGCCGGTGCCGTGCTCGCATACCTGCACGCCGACTTCTCCTTCCCCGACCGGCCGACCATCAGCGTCCGCATCGGCGTATTGATCACCGAGGGCGAGGGCGAGGGCGAGGGAAAGATCGCGTACTACCAGGCTTCGCGAATCGAGTAACCACTACTCGGACAGCGACGGGTCGCCGTCCAGTACGAAGCCTTGCTTTTGCTGCAGCCGCTTGGCCACCGCCAGCGCGACACGCACATCCGACGGCGGTTTGTCGTTGTCGAGTGTTCCCTTGGTAATTCCCAGCGCGATCATGATGTCGGCGTAGGTGATGAACAAACCCATCCAAAATGCCCACCGCATCTGCGGATCCGGCTGCGACGCAAAGAACAGGATCAGGAAGATCGGCCCGACGATGCCGAAGATGAATATGGTGAGTTGAATTCCGAGGTACCGCTTGAACGTTGACACCTCTGCTCCTCAGTTCTCGTTCGCCCGTCGCGCCCGGGCACGTCGCTTTCCCTCATGCATCGCGGCCACCCGAGCGACCGGAATCGCGCGGCCTTGCTCAATCAGATCATGCGGCAGGCGTTGCGGCCCAGGCATCGAGTCGACCCAGGGGTCGCGGCCGCCGAGAGCGTCGATTGCCGAGTGGACGGTGAAGTCGGCGGGGTTCACCCGGTCCAGGTCGGACCAGTCCAACGGGAATGACACCGGAGTGCCGGGGCGCAATCGCGGGCTGTAGGCGGCGGCCACCGTGGCACCCCCGGCCCGTGTCGCGTCGACGAACACCTTCCCCGCGCGGTCCTCCACGACGAATGCCGTTGTCGCCAACGCAGGGTCGAGCGCTTCGGCGCGGGCGGCGAGGGCCCGGGTCGCCGCCGCGACATCATCCACCGGCGCGTGGTCGTCGATCGGTACGAATATGTGAATGCCCTTGGCGCCGCTGGTTTTGACCGCGCCGCCCAAACCGCAGTCCTGTAGCGCCTGACGCACCAGCTGGGCCACTTTCACGACCGCGGCAAAGCCGCCCTCGGCGGGCGGGTCGAGGTCGAGCACGAGGTGGGTGGGCCGATATATGTTGTCGGCAAACCCCAACGCGGGGTGGTATTCGACGGCTCGCTGATTGGCGAGCCACAGCAGCGTCCGGCGGTCGTCGCAGACCGGGTAGTGCACCTCGCGATGGGACGCCTCCGCCCAGATGACCACCGTTCGCACCCATTCCGGGGTGTACTTGGGTGCGTTCTTCTGCATGAAGGGCGCGCGTCCCCGCAACACCCGCAGCACGGTCAGCGGACGGTCGGCGAGTGCGGGCAGGATCCTGTCCGCCACCGCATCCAGGTAGTCGATCAGGTCGCGCTTGGTGGCGCCGGCCTCGGCACTCAGCGGCTGGTCCAGATTGGTCAGCTCGACTCCCGCCCGCTGCTCACCGGCGCCCATATGTAAAGCCTATGCGCACCAGATTGACAGCTTCGAACCGTGCCGCAACGACTACCGTGTTATTTACATGCAGTCAGTTCGAAGGCGGGTGTACACCGTGAAGTTGTTGATGGCAGCAGTGATGGCTGCGGCCGCGCTGACCCTCGCCAGTCCGCCACCCGCACACGCCGATCCGACACCCCCGGCCCCCGGTTGCTCCGAGGTCAGTTGTCACCAGCCGCCCCGCGCGCTACCCGCTCCGACGCGCGGAGTCCTGGGATGTGTTCGGGGTGCCTGCGTCCCGCGGCCCGAGCCGACCCGAACGCGGCACTAGGCTCCCGGTGGACTGACGGTCACCCGCTAACGTTGCGCGCTATGGGTGTCTTGGATGGACGGGTTGCATTAATCACCGGAGGGGCTCGCGGACAGGGCCGGGCGCATGCATTGGCGCTGGCGGCCGAAGGCGCCGACATCGTCGCCGCCGACGCACCGGCACCGATGGCGGGCCTGACCTATCCCCTCGGCACCGAGGATGACCTGCGCGAGACGGCCAAGCTCGTCGAAGAGCTGGGGCGGCGGTGCCTGCCGGTGGCCGTCGACGTGCGTGACCCGGCCCAGGTCAACGCGATCGTCGAGCAGACCGTCAACGACATGGGCAGCCTCGACATCGTGGTAGCCAACGCCGGCGTGGTCAGCACCGGGCCGCTGGATCAGGTCACCGATGAGATCTGGCGGCAGTTGGTCGACACCAACCTGACCGGCGTGTTCCATACGCTAAGGGCTGCCATCCCCGTGATGCGGCGACAGCGGTTCGGCCGGGTCGTGGTGACCTCGTCCATGGGCGGTCGGATGGGCATCCCTGAGCTCGCGGCTTACAACGCCACCAAGTGGGGCGTGATCGGACTGGCCAAGTCGGTCGCCCTTGAGGTCGCCAAAGAGGGAGTCACCGTCAACGTCGTTTGCCCCACCACGACGCAGACACCGATGGTGCAGCCCGCCGGCGGCGACGACATCCCCGACGATCTGGTGCGCCGGATGATGAAGGCCAATCCGATTCCGCAACCGTGGCTGCAACCCGAGGACGTCAGCCGCGGCGTGGTCTACCTGGTCACCGACCCGGGGGTGGTGACCGGCTGCGTGTTGGAGATTGGTCTGGGCGGTAGCGCGCGGATCAACTGATCCCTATTCGATCGACAATGGAAGGCTCACGGCATGCCGGATCTAGCAAACCCACGGTTCCTCGACGAGCGCCTCGCCCATTGGGCCGCGACCAAACCCGACGAGGAAGCCATCGACTACCTGGACCGGAACTGGACCTGGGCGCAGTGGAATGACCGGGTGCGCCGGTTGGCCGGCGCTCTGACCGAACTCGGCGTGCGGCGCGGGGATGTGGTGGCGTTCTTGGACAAGAACCATCCTGCCTGCGTCGAGCTGACTTTCGCCGCCGCGTCGCTGGGCGCGGCGAACGCGATCATCAATTTCAGGTTGGCGGCGGACGAACTCGACTATGTGCTCAACGATTCGGGCGCCAAGGTGTTGATCGTCGGATCCGAGCTGAAGCCGAACGTGGAAAAGGTGCGCGGGGCACTGACCAACGTCGAGCACATCTTTGAGGTCACCCCCGACGGCGCCGACGGCGACGAGTACGAGGCGCTGTTGGCCGGTGCGACACCGGTCGACCGTTCCGCGGATGTCGAACCGGACGACGTGTGCATCATCATGTACTCGTCGGGTACTACGGGGCGCCCGAAGGGCGTCGAGTTGACCCAGGCGAACATGATCGCGCATACCCTCAACGCACACGAGGGTTTCGATTTCGATCCCGGTGACAAGAGCATGGTGTCCATGCCGCTGTTCCACGTGGGCGGTTCGTCGTACGTGCAGTTCGGCATTCACGACGGGGTGCCGAGCGTGATGACCCGCGACGTCGACGGCATGACCCTGGCCGGGGCGATTCTCAAGGGCGCCAACCGGACCTTCCTGGTTCCCGCGGTGCTGGCCAAGGTGCTCGAGTCCGGCGAGGACGCCGTGAAACTGTTCGGCGCGCTGAAGACGTATTCGTACGGGGCGTCGCCGATGCCCCTGCCGCTGCTGCGTGCGGCGCTGAAAGCCTGGCCGAACACCGACTTCATCCAGGCCTACGGTCTGACCGAATTGTGCGGTGTGATCAGCCACCTGCTCCCGGAGGCGCACCGGGCGCAGGACCACCCGGAGCGGTTGAGCAGTGCGGGGACGCTGGTGCCCAACGCCGAGGTGCGGGTCGTCGACCCCTACACCCTGCAAGACGTGCCGACCGGCGAGCAGGGCGAATTGTGGTTCCGTTCACCGCAATTGATGAAGGGCTACCACAACAAGCCGGAGGCAACGGCCGAAGCCATCACCGAGGACGGCTGGTTCCGCACCGGCGATATCGGTCGCGTCGACGAGGACGGCTATATCTTCGTGGAGGACCGGCTCAAGGACATGATCATTTCGGGCGGGGAGAACATCTACTCGATCGAGGTGGAGCGTGTCCTGGCCGAACACCCAGCGGTGACAGAGGTCGCCGTCATCGGGGTGCCGGACGAGAAATGGGGTGAGGTGGTCAAAGCCGTTGTCGCCCTTGAGGGTGAGGTCACCGAGCAGGAGCTGATCGCGTTCACCCGGGAACGGCTGGCCGCCTACAAGTGTCCCAAGACCATCGACATCGCCGACGCGCTACCCCGCAACCCGACGGGCAAGATCCTGAAAAAGGATCTGCGCAAGCCGTATTGGGACGGCCGCGACCGCGCGACCGTGTGACGCCCACCGAAGCACGCGTGGAGTGATCCGATGCGGACCGCTCGCGGACCCGATCAACCTGCGGGCAGCGTGACAACCAGACCCGCGTCCCATGCGCGATCCAACAGGCCGGCCACGTCGATGTGCATGGCTGCTTCAAACTCGGGAGTTGCCACTAGATCTCGTACGTAACACAGGACCTGCTCGGCGACAATTTGGTCTACCCCGCCGACCCAGCCGATGAGGCGAGCACCGAAGCCGACTGGATCGACGGTTGTGCGGACATAATGTTTCTGCACTTCTTCGAGCTCAACGGTCACCGTGCACGGGGGGTCGAGCCGCAACCGAAATCGCGTCTGCACCTCAACCTGGCCGCGGTAGCGGACGAGTCGCCCCGCTATCCGTACCTCCACCCGGAGCTCGATTGGGACGATGACGATTTGGCGCCAGTAGTCGTGATCACAGGTGGCGACGCGGACCCGCCCGCGCCTACCTCGCGCCGTCGCCGACGCGATCCCGCCTGGCCCGACTTCGAGCGGGCCGATCGTGAGGTGATCACCTACTAGGCGAGCCACCACCTGGCCAACCCTGTCGGGCGGCGCCGCCGCGAGCAGCACGAGAGCGGTGAACTGTTCGGGGGTTAACTCACCCACCGACGTCCGCTCCGTCACCTCGCTGTTCACTCCCGCACGCCTGGCAACAATTGGGTGAGTGG
Source organism: Mycobacterium asiaticum (assembly GCF_001668675.1). Lineage (GTDB taxonomy): Bacteria > Actinomycetota > Actinomycetes > Mycobacteriales > Mycobacteriaceae > Mycobacterium > Mycobacterium asiaticum_D. Next base: position 76,716 of record NZ_LZKQ01000210.1, read on the forward strand.
CGATGTCGATTCCCTCATTACCGTCGTCGCAGGACGTGTCGACGGCATTCGACACGATGTCACTGGCCGAAGCAGACCGGTCCGCGTTGTTGCCCTCCACCCCGATTTGTGTTCCCGCATCGCGTCTGGGCAAACAGATCAAGAGTCGACACAGTTCAACGGTCCGCCGCCCCCACCACGGACGTCCTACGGCGAAACCCCTACGCTGGTGTCGTGTTGTTCTTCTTCAGCTACGGCAACAAGGAGAAGTACCTCGGCGTGGGAGAGGTCAGGACCTGTCCGCGCTGCCACAACACGACGCAGTGGACGCGGATGCAGGAATACAAGCAGATCACGCTGTTCTTCGTTCCGGTCGCGCGGTGGAGTCGCAGACAGTTCGAGGTCTGCGGCATCTGTGGTACCGCCGTTGCCGCCTGAGGGCGCTCGGTGACTACCGGCAAGGTCGCTCGCAAACGGGCAAACAGCTAGGACCCGTGACCGGACGTAGTCCGCTCGTCCGAAAGCCTTCAGCGCACCACGCCGCGTAGCGTCACCAGCCCAAGTTCCTTGTGGGTGAGGAACCCTGGTGATGCATCACAGACGGCCGGGATGGTGTTGACCGGGCCCATCGCCGTCCAGGTGTATCCGGGATTTCCGTGATCACCGTTTTCATCGGCGGCGCCGCGCAGGATCAATTCGGTGGACACGTCGCCCTGCACCACCAGGCGGTAGTGGTAGTAGCCGTCCCAGTCGGGCTTGGGGTCAATGGCGTCGTGCTCGATGAACGAGTACATCTCGTGCAGGGTGATGAAGGGCCGGCCGTCTACCCAGGCCGTCCACTCGTGCTGCTGGGATGCCACGGTGCCCTTCTTGATGACCCCCTTCAACCCGGGCATATCCATTTCTTCGGTTCCCTCGTACGGAATGTCGCGCGTGGCCAGCCCGATTTTTGTTTCTGTTGTGAACTTGTCGACGGACTTGCCCACGCCGTCCACCACCATGGACAGCGACTGCGCGAACAGGGACCACGCTGCCCCGAACAAATTCCCCGCTTCGAATTCCGCGGGCTCCTTCCCGAATCCCATTTCGTCGAGGTACTTGAGCGTGTCCTTGTTGAAGTTCACCACTTCGTAAATGTGAATGCGGTCGATCCGGCTCGCGATCCGGCACAGCGTCAGCACCAGCAGGTCCGCCGCAAAGCCGGGATGAATCCCGCCGCCGTGGAACGATGTGCCGCCCTGCCGGCATGCTTCCTCAATCTTGTCGATGTCCGCGGCGTTGGTTTCGGTTCGGTACCACCAGGCACCACCGGAGGCGACGACGTTCTTGCCGCCCCGCAACAGTCGGCAGATCTCGTCGAGGTCGGACCAGAGCGGTGCATAAAACACACAGTCCGCATCCAGTGCTTCCAGGGCGGCCTTGTCGGTTGTTGCGAGCACACCGAACGGGGCCACCCCGACAAGTTCGCCGGCGTCTTTACCGACCTTCTCGGGGCGACTACAAAGCACGCCGACGACCTCGTAGACGGGGTTGTCGGCGAAATGGCGCAACGCGAGCGTTCCGACATTTCCGATGCCCCACTGGATTACGCGATACTTTTTCTCCGCCGTCTGCGTCATCGCTATTCCTTCCACATGAGCCCCCGGAGAGCCTCCGCGGGCGGTATCTCGTCGACGGCGATCAATCCCGCGGGCGCACGACACACCCAGTCGATGACGTTCACGGCCCGCGCGGCCGTCGAGATACAGCCGGCGTCTGTCGTATCGAATACCGGATGCGAGATATGTGTGTTGATCTCAATTCGGGGTTCGCCCTCGGCGACTACCCGGTGTACCCCGGGTTCGCCGTCTGGCGGGTAGGGCCATTCGGGTGCGGCGGCGTTGGTGAGTCTGGTGATGTGCTCCAGCGTGATCACTGGCTGCCCGTCGACGACGCCCTCGGCGGCGAACCGGACTGCGGCCATTCCGCCCGGCTCGACTCTGGTCATGATGCAGTCGATCGGCTCCGGCGTGTACCAGCGTTCATCGCGTTGCCGCACCTCGTCGAGTGTGATCCCAAGGTGGTCCGCCAGATTACGAACTGCGCCTCCGAACATGGACACCACAACGCCGGGCAAAAAGAGCATCGGCGGGTCGCCATCCGGTTTCATGCCGAAGCCCATTGACTTGCCGGTGAATTCGTAGTCATCGTAATTGGCGTAGTCGAATATTTCCTGGACGGTGATCGAGGAAATACGTGTCGTGAGGCTACACGCCGAGTAGACCAGGGTGTCCCCGGAGAACCCTGGGTCAATGCCATTGACATACAGCGACGAGTTGCCCGCCTCGCACGCCCGCTGCAACGGGTCTCGCAGCCATTCATCGGCATGCCGCGGATTGGCAAGCCAAACCAGTGATGTGCCAACCACATTGGTACCGGCGGCGAGAAATCTTGCGATTTGGTCGATGACCTCCATCGGCCGGGTCTCGCCCAGCGCCGTGTAAACCACGCAGTCGGCGCCGAGGGCGACGAGCGCATCGACATCATCGGTGGCCGTGATGCCGGTCGGCTCGGTCAACCCGCACAGCTCGGCGGCATCCTTGCCGACCTTCGCCGGGCCTGAGGCGTGGACTCCGACCAGCTCAAGGTCCGGGCGCCCGATGATGGCCCGCAACGAATGTCGTCCCACGTTGCCGGTCGAGAACTGGATCACCCGGCGCATCAGCAGCCTCCTCAGTAGTCCGGGATCGGCAAAGGCGAGTTGTTCGAGTCGATTCCGCCGTCCACGTGGAAGATCGCGTTGGTGGCGTAGCAGTCGGCCGTACTCAGGTACACGCAGAGGCGACCGAGGTCCTCGACATTGCCGAGCCGATGCAGCGGGGTGGCTTGCTGCATTTTCTCCAGCGACCCAGGCATCAGGTCGAGGCTGGACTGCAAGCCGTCGGTGGCGAACGAACCGAGTGCGATGGCGTTGACCCGGATCTTCGGCGCTAATTCCTGGGCCATCGCGCGGGTCAACGCTTCCAGCGCGCCCTTTGCGGTGCAATACGAGGCCAGCGCGCGGATGCCGAAGCGTCCTGCGCCTGAAGAGATGTTGACGATGTTGCCGCGGCCGGCCTCGATCATGTGCGGGGCGACGAGCTGGCTCATGATGAACGTGGACTTGACGCACCAGTCGAAGGCGAGTTGGAAATCTTCGTCGGTGATATCGAGAAATCTGGCGTACGTGGCCCCGCCGACGTTGTTGATCAGGATGTCGACCCGACCGAATTGCTCGATAGCCGTCGAGACCACTCGCTCGCCGTCCGGGCGGCTCATCGCGTCGGCGACCAGTGCCAGCCCCTTGCCGCCGGCCGCCTCGATGCCGTCGATGGTGGCCACGATGTCCGATTCCGTCCGCGCCGTTCCCACCACCGTCGCACCGGCTTCCGCGAGCACCCTCGCAATGCCTTGGCCCACACCCTTACCGGCGCCTGTCACAATGGCGACCTGTCCAGCCAAGTTGAACTGCTCCAAAGCCATGCCAGCTCCCTCTCGCAGACCGCGGACGACGACGCGCCGTCCCCATCTAACGGCTGAAACTGACTTAAGTCAACGATGGATTGGGTGATGTGCCTCCACCTCACCTGGCCCGGCGGTAATCCTCGCGATACTGTTTGCAGTGGGGCTCGCCTAGGAACAGAACGGAACAATGACGTCGAGCAATCGGGTTTCGGTCCGCGAGACCAAACGTCTACAGACGCGAGAGCGCCTGATGGGTGCGGCAGTGGCCGAGTTCAAGCGCTCGGGAATGGCCGAAGCGGACGTCGGGGCAATCGTAGCCGCCGCGGGAGTTGCCCACGGCACCTTCTTTTTTCATTTCCCCACCAAAGAGCACGTGCTACTGGAGCTGGAGCATCGCGAAGAACAGCGCATCGCCGGCCAGTTCGGCCGATTCCTGGAAGCCGAGCACGACCTTGCGGATGCCCTGCAAGAGGCCGTTCGGCTGATCTCGGGCCTGGAACGCCGCCTGGGCGAAGTGTTGTTCAAAGAGTTTCTGGCGCTGCATTTTTCGCAGACGCGTCCACCCGCCGAAGATGGCAGGGACCATCCGGTCATCGTGGCCCTTGCCCAGGAGATCGCGCAGGCACAGGAAGCCGGCCACGTTGATCCGGACGTGAACCCGATGAACAGCGCCGTGTTCTTTCTGCTCGGTCTGTACGCGCTGTTGACGACGACGAACACGTGGCCGACGCGCGACGCCATGCTCGGCGACTACGTGACCAGGTCGTTGCGAAGCCTCGGAGTGCGATAGTTTCGACCCGTCACCAGCCGCCAACGGTGTTGACCTTAGTCAGTTTGTGGACTACAACAGGCGGGGGAGGCAACCTTGAATCTGCCCACACTGAACTTCCGTCGCTCCACCGGAAACGGGGCACCCGCACCCAGCAACCGGGACGGCGTGGCCTTCGACGAGCACACGGAGGAGTCGCGGCTCGCCCAGCGGCAGGCCGACAAATGGCTGATCTCCGGCTCGCTGTTGATCGGCACCGCCGCCCTCGGCATCTTCGGCCTTCCGCTGTTTCTGCGCGGAGTCTGGCTGCTCCGGCGCGCGCAGCGGACCGGCCTGTCCGTGCGGCCAATGCTCGTCACCCTGCTCGGCTATCTGGTCATCATCGACGCCGCCATCAACACGGTGGGTTGGGCGCTGGACATGGTCGGCAACCACACCCTGCTTGGCAGAGTGCTTTTGGTGGGCTGGGGCAACATGTTCGATGCCGGCTACTTCTGGCACTTCAACGAATTATGGATCGGTGGCGCGGCCGGCCCCGGCGAGAAGGGCTGGGAGATCGGGTTGATCTTCACCGTGTTCACCATGCGGATTGCGGCCGGGATCGGCTTCTTGCAGATGAAGCGGTGGGGACACCAATGGATGGTGGTCACCTGCTGGATGGGCGTGGTGATCTGGATCGGCTACGTGTTCAACATGACCATGTACGCGGACGTGCGGTTTTCCGGCGTCATCCTTCCAGTCATCGGCTGGTGGCTGTACGACATCTTCTACATCACCCCATTCCTCGCGATCCCCTACCTGCATACGGTCAATCGCGAGATCTTTTCTGACTGACTTTTGTCATAGCCGATCCCCTTGGCACTTGAGCTGATTTAGCGTTTCCCACAGGTCTTTCGGGAACTACGGCACGATACTTCTATTGACTTCAGTCAGCAACAAGACTACAACAGAGCGCAGGATGACTGCCCAAGTCAGAACGTCTCTGCGCGAAGCGCAGCGCTTGCAAACGCGTCAGCGGTTGCTCGGCGCGGCGCTGGCCGAGTTCCAGCGGGCAGGCATGGCCGCCGCCGAGGTGAGTGCGATCATCAGCGCCGCCGGCGTCGCGCACGGCACGTTCTTCTTCCACTTCCCCACCAAAGAGCATGTCCTGCTCGAACTGGAGACTCGGGAAGAAGCGCGCATGGCGGCCGAACTGGCGCGCTTTGTTACGAAGCCTCATGACCTGGTTGCTGTCCTGACCAAGGTGACACGACTCGTCGTCGACCTCGAACAGCGCCTCGGCGGCCCGCTCTTCAGGGACTTTCTTGGTATCCATTTCTCCCCCACCCGCCCCGCCCGTGATGAGGAGTGGACCGATCACCCGCTGATTGTGCTGCTGGTCAACGAAATTCAGCGAGCACGCGATCTCGGTGCTGTGCACGCCGATGTCGACCCGTTCTACAGCGCCGTCTTATTTCTGCTGGGCGTCTACGGTGCGCTCAGCACGACCCCGTCCGGCCACACACGCGACACGATGCTGGGTGAGCTCATCGCCACTGCCGTCCGGAGCCTGGAGCCTCGATGAATCCTGCAACCCGATAAGGAGATTGGCGCATATGGACATGGTCTGGGAGCTGTTGCGGTACGTCGCCGCTTGGGGCGGTACCGCTTTGATCATTTGGTTCTGGTACTGGATGTTCTCCAACATCGGAACGTTCTAAGCACGTGACCGAGGCGGCCGACACGTCGGCGATGACGATGGAGCGCAGTTGCGCCCTGACGGCGGTGGCGCTCAGCGACCGGCGCCGCCAAGGCGCCCGGTTGATGACCGGCGACCAGCGCAGCTTCGGCTTGAGCGGCGAGCTGGACACCGTGCTCGTCCCCTACCCGTCGTTCGCCCGCGACTGGACGCGGCGAACGTTAACGTGCGGGGTCGCCCTGCAATGCTCGCCGTCCAAAGATCGTCTCGCGCAATACCGGTTGACCGATCTGTCTGCCCGAGAGCACCGCGCGCTGGTGATCATCGAGGCCGGCGTCGCCCTGGGCTGGATCGCCGCCAGGTGGCCGGGGTTGATGCCCGAGTTGCACAGGGTGCTGCCCGACATCGAGGTCGGCGACCCAGAACTCGATGCCGCGGCGATGTTCGACCGGGCAATCGAAATGGCGCGTGCCGGTCAGTCGCTTCCCGAATATTCTCTGCTCGGCACGTTACCGCGCACCTACTCGAGTGCTCGCGGATTGGCCAGTGCGATCAAGAGATTCGGCCGCATGCCGTGGACCACAACTCAGAAACGTCATCCCCGTGCCCACTCCGTCCCGGTCGGTGGAGACGGCGGTGTGCGCAATCCCAACCTGCCGCCGCCGAGTCGGCCCGAGGACAACGACCTGGACATCAGTCCCGAACGGCGACAGGGCATTCCTTATCCGGAGTGGAATGCGTGGACCAAGAGCTTCCTGAAGGACCACGTCGCGGTGCTCGAACTCCCGCCCGGGCCGCGCGGCGGTCAGCCGCAACCACTCTCGGCGAATCTCCGTAAATGGTTCGAGGAACACACGCACCGTGCGATGACCAACGGGCTCGAAGACGGGTCCGACCTCGACGTCGACCAATACGTCCGCCACTACATCGACACCATGACCAGCCAGACGAGCGAACCCCGAATATTTCGGGAACTCATGCCGAGCGGCCGCGACGTCACCACCGCATTGTTACTTGACGGAAGTTCGTCATTGGGTGTCCACGGCGGGCGGATCTTCCGGCTGGAACTGGAATGCGCCGACGCGCTGTCGCGCGCGATGACGCTCGCACGCGAACGTCACGGGATCTTCGTGTTCACCGGGAACACCAGGCATCGCGTCGAAGTTCGCTGTCTCAAGGATTTTCGCGACGGTCGATATGTGGCTCCGGGCAGCCTCGGCCTGATGACCGGCGGCTACACCAGGCTTGGTGCACCGATTCGCCACTTGACATCGCGCCTGCTGGCCCAGCCTTCGGAGCGCCGCCTGCTCATCGTGATCGGCGACGGGCTGATCTCCGACGAAGGTTATGAAGGCCGCTATGCGTGGGCCGACGTGGCGCACGCCGTCGAGGAAGCCAACGACGCCGGTGTCTCCGTGTACTACGTGGGTGTCGGGCCCACCCGCGTCGATCCACTGCCCGAGGTATTCGGGTCGCGCCGGTCCCGGCGCATCAAGCGTGTTGAGGAACTCCCGCGGGTGCTCGCCCACGTCCACCGAGAGCTGGTTGCTGCATGACTGACACCTACATCGCCAACGGCAATGAAGTCGAATTGTTCGAACAGGCCTACCGCGAACGCATTCCGGTAATGCTCACCGGCCCGACCGGCTGCGGTAAGACCCGCTTCGTCGAACACATGGGTGCGCTGCTTGGCCAGCCCGTCGTCACCATCAGCTGCCACGACGACCTCACCAGTTCCGACCTCGTCGGCCGGTTCATGGTCACCGGCGGTGACGTGGTGTGGACCGACGGTCCGTTGACCAGAGCCGTCAAGGCGGGGGCAATCTGTTATCTCGACGAGGTGGTGGAGGCCCGGCACGATTCGTTGGCGATCCTGCACTCGCTGACCGATCACCGCCGGGCTCTCTACCTCGATCGCGCGGACGAGGTTGTCCGGGCGCCGGATTCGTTCATGCTGGTCTGCTCCTACAATCCCGCCTACCGCAGCTCCCTGAAGGAGCTGAAGCCGTCGTTCCGTCAACGATTCGCCACGCTCCCGATGAAATACCTACCACCCGAGCAAGAGGCCGAGGTGATCGTCGCGGAATCGGGGCTGGAGGTCACGACGGCCAGGCGTCTTGTGCACTGCGCCAATGCTATCCGGAACGCCGACGATGTCTTCCACTTCGAGCCGCCGTCCACCAGGGTGCTGGTCACCGCGGCGAAACTGATCGCGGCCGGCGCCTCCGAAATGAACGCGGCCGAGGCCTGCATACTCGCGCCGCTCAGCACCGACGGTGCGATCAACGACGGTTTGCGTGAAGTCGCGGCGGCGACATTGCTCGCAAGCAACTCCTAGGACCACGAGGGAAAGGCATCAGCGAAATGGTGGACCAACAAGAACGCAAGCGCAAGAAGGCACTGATCGTCTTCCAGATCTTCATCTACGGCTACCTGCTGATCATGTTCAGCATTCAGCTGTACATGTCCTTCGCCCGGGGCTGGTGGGATCTGTGAGTCTTTCTGTCGCTCCGCAAGACTCGGTCGGCCTCGGCGAACACGACGACGAATCGCAGCAAGCACAACGCCGGGCCGACAAGTGGATGATCGTCGGCGCCGGCTTGATGGGATGCTGGGCGCCCGGTCTCATCGGGTTCCCCATCTTCATGCGCGGAGTCTGGTTGCAGCGCCAGGCGTTGCGTGCGGGCTTGTCGGTTCGGCCGATGATCATCACCTTGATCGGTTACCTGGTCCTGATCGACGGAATGCTCAACACCCTTGGCTGGTCCTTGGATCTCGTCGCCAACCACACCTTGATCAATCGGGTGCTGATGGTCGGCTGGGGCAACATGTTCGATGCCGGTTACTTCTGGCACTACAACGAATTGTGGGTCGGCGGTGCGGCGGGCCCCGGTGAAAAGGCCTATGTGGCGGGGCTGATTCTCACCGTGTTCTCGATGCGGGTCGCCGCGGCGATCGGATTCCTGCAAATGAAGCGGTGGGGCCATCAATGGATGATCATCACCTGCTGGATGGGCACGGTCATCTGGACCGCATACGTGTTCAACATGACGATGTACGCCGACGTGCGCTACGCCGGTGTCGTTTTCCCGGTGATCGGCTGGTGGCTTTTCGACATCTTCTACATCACCCCGTTCCTGGCCATCCCGTACCTGCACACCGTCAACCGTGAAATCTTCTCCGACTGAGGCTGCTGAAGGAGCACTTCCATGACCACCACGCCATCACCCACAGCCGAAAACGAAGCGGCAGAAGCCCTTCCACCGGGTACCACGCCCTATTACGCGCGCATGCACAAGTGGATCAAGCGGGCGGTACTCGTGTGCCTGGTGGCGCTGGTCATCGAGGGCGCGTTCACGCTTCCGTTCATGGCGGTCTACTACGGCTATCCGACGTTGAGCCTGACCGAGATCTGCAGTGAGTTACTCAAAGTCCGCTACTCCGACGACAACTTGGAGTGCAAGTACCCCTACCCGCCGCTGGGACCGCCGGAAGGCGCCGAAGGCAAGGACACCGCCAAGGACGTGTGGGGTATTCAACCGACACCGAAATACCACCGGCTCGGGTTCCGTGAACTGGTGCGCATCCACGAGGAAAGGCTCGCCCGCCAAGCCGCGCAACAGCAGGCCGGCGCGAAGCCGTGACACCGAAGCTGCGCGTCGTCCAGTGGACGACGGGCAACGTGGGCAAGAAATCCGTCCACGCCATCACCGCCAATTCACTGCTGGAACTCGTCGGCTGCTACGCGTGGTCGCCCGAAAAGGTCGGCCGTGATGTCGGGGAACTGTGTGGCATCGCGCCTCTCGGAGTGCACGCCACCAACGATGTCGATGCGCTGCTCGGCCTGAAACCCGATTGCGTCGTCTACAACCCGATGTTCGCCGATGTCGATGAGGTGGCGCGCATTCTGCGAGCCGGAATCAACGTCGTGACCACCTCGGAATTCATCACCGGGCACCAACTGGGCTCCGCCCGGGGCCGCATCAGCGACGCGTGTGCGCAAGGCGGCGCGACCATCTTCGGTAGCGGCATCAACCCGGGGTTCATTCAACTCCTCGCGATCGTCACCGCCGGCCTCTCCGACCGAGTCGACCGGATAGCGATCGTCGAATCCTTCGACACCAGCATCTACAACTCACCGGCGACGGAGATACCGATGGGTTTCGGCTACCCGATCGGCCAGCCGGATCTGCACACGATCACCGAAAAGGGATCCGGCATCTTCCGCGAAGCGGTGCAGCTGCTAGCCGATGCCCTCGGCGTTCAACTCGACAACATCAGTTGCACGGCCGAATACGCCCAAACCACAGAAGATCTCACACTGCCGGGCGACTGGACGATCAAGAAGGGATGTGTGGCGGGCATCGACGTCCGGTGGAAGGGGATTTTCGATGCGCGCGAGGTGGTTGAGCTCCGCGCCGTCTGGACCAAGGGTCAGTCCCTGGACCCGGCCTGGTCGACGAACTTCGGTTACACCGTCACCGTCGAGGGTCGCCCCACCATCAAGACAACGCTGAATTTCGAACCGCCACCGGACTTTCACGGCGAATCGATCGAGGACTACATCATGCTCGGGCTGACCATTACCGCGATGCCGCCGATCACGGCGATACCCGCGGTAGTCGCGGCGCCGCCCGGCATCGCCACCTACACCGACCTGCCCCTGCTACTTCCGCGAGGCGTGCTGGCAAGCAACTGAAAGGAGGGGTATTCGATGTCGAAGACCTATCGGGTGATCCAACGAGGGCTGGTGCGCAGATGACCGCCGCGACCAGCGCGCCCAGCATCTTCGATGCGGGACTGCCAACGCTTGAATACGACGTCAACGAACCACCACATGCGGTCTGCGACCGAATCCGGGCCGCACAGCAGGTCGCCCCGATCGCCCTCGGCCCGCTTGGTCCCGAAGTGCTTTCATACGAACTCGCCCGGGGCATTCTTCGCGATACCCGGTTCGTCATCCCACCGGGCCTTCATCTGGCTGCCCAGGGCGTGACGTCGGGTCCGCTGTGGGACCGGGTCGTCGGCAGCATCATCTGCGCCGAAGGCGCCGAACACCATCGGCTGCGCAGCCTCGTCTCGCGGGCCTTCACCCCTCGCGCAATTGCCCGGCTCGACGACACGATCGCGAGCGTGCTCAACGACCTGATCGACGGCGTGGCCGGCGCGGGGCGCTGCGACATCGTCACCGATATCGCCCGGCACTATCCGATCCCGATCATCTGTGCGTTGATCGGTGCGCCACGTGGAGATTGGGGCCAGTTCGAAGGATGGGCCGAAGCCATCTTCAAGATGGTCAACTTCTCGGTCAACCTGATCGAGGAGATGCCAACCGTCCTGCGCGGGTGGGCCGAGCTCGACGCCTACGTCGACGACATGATCGCCGACCGGCGGCACCACCTGACCGAAGACCTGCTCTCCGATCTCATCCGCGCCGAGGATGACGGCGACCGACTCAGCGCCGACGAATTACGCATGACGGTGGCTGGACTGTTACTTGCCGGCACCGACACCACTCGCAATCAACTGGCCGCCTCCCTACAGGTCCTGCTGGATCATCCCGAACAGTGGGCGCTGCTGCGGGACCGCCCGGAACTGGCCATGTCCGCGGTCGAGGAGAGCATGCGTCACTCGCCTGCCGTCTGTACCACGGTGCGCACCGTGGCTGAGGACGTCACGTTCGGCGGATACACCTTCCCGGCCGGCGCGTTCATCTTCGTCAATTCCTTTGCGGCCAATCGTGATCCCGGCATTTATCCGGACCCCGACCACTTCGACATCACCCGGCAGGGGGCACCCGCGGTGTTGACGTTCGGCGGCGGCGCGCACTACTGCCTCGGCGCGAACCTGGCCAGGAAGGAATTGGCCGAAGGGCTCAAGATTCTGGCGCGACGGATGCCCGATGCCCGCCGTGCCGGCCCGGCCCCCTGGAAACCGATGATGGGCATGAGCGGACCGACCAGCCTGACCATCGAGTTCGGGCCAGGGCGATGACCGACGCACCGTCGCGGCTGCATCACGTCGTCTTCGCGGTGGCCCGGGACCGGCACGACCGGGTGGGGCAACTGTTCACCCAACTCGGCTTCAGCTTCAACGACCTCACCCTGGACGAGTTGGGACTGCGGGTGCTGCTGGACTGGGAGCGGGGCATCGAAGTGATCAGTCCCGACCCGGGATCGACCGCCGCGGTCGCCGCCTCAGTGACCGAATTCCTGTCCACTCATGGTGACGGCGTTTACACGGTGGTGGTGCAAGTTCCGGGCGCCTCGGAAGCGGAGGACATCGCCCAGCGCTACGGTTCGATCACCCGATTCCGACAGGGATTCTCCGGTGACGGCAACTACCTCGAGGAGATCGATCTTTCGGTGTGCGGGCTGCCGCTCACGTTCCTGGCCACCAACCTGCCGTGACCGTTCACGGCGCGCCTGGTTGACATCGCGCCGTTGGGGGTATCTCACCGGCAGCCCTGCGGGCGGGGATGGCTTCGGTGTGATTGAAGTGAGACGGCGATGGTCGGCTGGCTGGACAGGCTGCAGCGACGCAACCGCGGCGTGGGGTTGGTCGTCGCGGTCATCTACAAGTACCTCGACGACCAGGGCGGATACCTGGCCGCACTGATCACGTATTACGCCTTCGTGTCGCTGTTTCCGCTGCTGTTGCTGCTGACCACCGGCCTCGGAGTGCTGCTTCGCGGCCGGCCGGATCTGCAGGCGCAGGTGCTGCACAGCACGCTGAGCCAATTTCCGGTCATCGGCAGCCAGCTACACCAGCCGGAAGGCCTCAGCGGAGGAACCGTCGCCGTGGTGGTCGGCATTCTCGGCGCGCTCTACGGCGGACTGGGCGTGGGGCAGGCGGTGCAGAACGCGATGGACTCGGTGTGGGCGGTGCCGAAGCACGCGCGTCGCGACCCGATCAGGAGCCGCAAACACAGCCTGATCTTGCTCCTGGTGCTTGGCTCGGCTGCCATTGCCACCACTGTCCTGTCCGCCGTCGGCCATGTGACCGGATCGCTGGGCGTGGTGGGGAAGCTCGGCGTCACCGTCATCACGGTGTGTATGAACGCCGTGATCTGTCTGGTGCTGTTCCGCGTCACCACCGCACGCGAGTTGACCTACCGGCAGGTGTTGCCGGGTGCGCTGGCGGGCGCATTGATCTGGCAGGTGCTGCAATGGTTCGGCGCCGGGTACATCGGGCATGTCGTGAAAACGTCGAGCGCCACCAACAGCGTCTTCGCGCTGGTCCTTGGCATGCTGGCATTCTTGTTCCTGATCTCTTCGACGCTGGTGCTCTGCGCCGAGATCAACGTTGTCCTGGTCGAGCAGCTGCACCCGCGCGCGTTGCTGACCCCCTTCACCGACGACGTCGATCTGACTCCGGCGGACCGTAAGACCTACACCAGGAAAGCCAAAGCCGAACGCGTCAAGGGTTTCCAACGGGTCAGCGTGAAGTTCAGCGATCTGCACCGCAAGGAGACGCACGCGCCGTGAGCCGTTAACATGTTGCGGTAACGACGGATTCGGAAGGAACCATGGAGTTTCGGGTATTTGTCGAACCGCAGCAAGGCGCCTCGTATACCGACCAGCTCGCCGTCGCGCAAACCGCCGAACGGCTCGGTTATGACGCGTTCTTCCGCTCGGATCACTATCTGGCGATGAGCGGCGACGGTCTGCCCGGTCCGACCGATTCGTGGGTCACCTTGGGAGCGATCGCGCGCGAGACGTCCCAGATACGCCTAGGCACGCTGGTTGCTTCGGCGACCTTCCGCTACCCCGGCCCGCTCGCGATCGCGGTGGCACAGGTGGACGAAATGAGCGGCGGCCGAGTTGAATTCGGTTTGGGCAGCGGATGGTTTGACGCCGAACATCAGGCCTACGGCATTCCGTTCCCACCGGTGCGGGAGCGGTTCGACCGGCTCAGCGAACAGCTGGCCATCATCAAGGGACTCTGGACGACGCCGCCGGGCGAAACGTTCGACTATTCCGGTACGCACTACACGATCGCCGGATCGCCGGCCCTGCCCAAGCCGGTGCAGAGCCCGCATCCGCCGATCGTGATCGGTGGCACGGGCGCCAAGCGCACACCGGAGCTGGCCGCCGCTTACGCCGCCGAGTTCAACTTGCCCTTCGTCTCGATGGAGGTGGCGGAGAGACAATTTCGGCGGGTGGCCGACGCGGTCGACGCCGCGGGCAGGGCGCCGGACTCGATCGTCTACTCCTGCGCCTTCGTGTTGTGCGCCGGGCGAGACGACGCCGAAGTGGCCCGTCGGGCATCGGTGATCGGCCGCGAGGTCGACGAGATGCGCTCCAACAGCCCGCTGGTCGGCACGCCCGCCGAGATCGTGGACAAGCTCGGGCTTTGGGCGGAGTTGGGGACGCAGCGCGTATACGCGCAGATGCTGGATATGTCCGACCTGGCGCACATCGAGCTTCTTGCCGAACAGGTGATCCCGCAGCTGCGGTGACCAGGGTTCCGGGTCAGCCACGGAGTCCCGTGATGAACCGCTGTACGGTCCGGGCCAGTGACCGCGGCACGTGGTCCGGGTCCATTAGGTCGTTCTCGGCCAGCGGACCCGCCTCGCCGGACACGGTGTCCTCGGTGAGTGGCCGCAACGTCTTGCCCCGACCACGAAGTGCCTCAAGGGATTTCAGGACAGAACCGGATTGCCCCGCCACCCGCTCGAATTCGCTGACCGACACGCCGAGGTGTTCGGCGATCAACCGGTCACGCACGCAGACGATTTGACGCCGAACGTCGTCGTAGGTCCCATCCGCGGGATGCGCCTCGATTGCCAGGTCGCATTCGCTGTCGAACCCCAACGACCGATTGTTGATGTTGGATGATCCGATACGCAGCAGCCGATCGTCGATCGCCAGCACCTTCGAGTGAACATAGATCGGCGTACCGCCGTCGGTCACCGGCCAATAGACACCCAATCGCCCCTGCGTGTCCGCCTCCCAGAGCAGCCGCAGGAGCAGATGACGCGCACTGTCCATCGCCCCCCGTTCGAGCGGGTTGTTGCCCCGTCGCGGCAGGACGATGACGATCTCGGGACCGTCGTTCTCCTTCAATCGATCGGCCAGGGCCTCGACGATGCGTCGCGCCGCCAGGTACTGATTCTCCAGATAGATGGTGCGTCGCGCCAAGGCGATTGCCTTCAGATTCAGTGCCTCGACCTCGCGGACCTCGCCGCGGTCCTCCGATTCCGGGATCGTGCGGGATATAGCTACGTCGACGTCGCGGAGGATGGGCTCCACCCTGCCGGGCCACGCGGCATGCCTGGCCTCCACCGGCGCCAACGATTCGCCGGTCGCATTTCGCCACCGCTCCCTGGCCTGCTCGGCGAGAGCCGCTGCGGCAGCGCCGTCGACGAGCGCGCCCACCTCGTGACGCGGCCCGTAGCTACGCCCCAGGGCGCGCCGCCGGCGGCTGCCGTGCTGATGCGCCGGGGTGTCCCAGCGCCCGATGGTCAGATCGATTCCGCCGCAGAACCCCACCGCATCGTCGATCACCACGATCTTCTGGTGGTGGACCGATCCGGTCGGATGGTCGCCGTCGACGGCGAAGTGCAGTCGCTTGTTGCTGATCTGGTTCACCAGCGACACCGGGGTAAGTCCGAACCACACGTCGTCGAACACCGGCAGCAGGCGCAGATTGGACTTCAGCAGGTAGATCTGCAGATCCGGGCGCTTGCGCAGCATCCAGTACAAGAAGGTGCCCAGTTGATTGGGGCCGGGCAGGGTCCTGGCACCCCGCTCAAAAGCCATCCTGAGGTCCAAATCCCAACCGATGAGCATGATCCGGTGCTGGGCGCGCAGCATTGCGGCCTTGACGTGCCGGAAATAGTCGGCGGCATCGATCACCATCGTGAACTGCCCGGCGCGCGCCAAGCGCCAGCAGGTTTGGCCGGGCACAAGCAGTCGATCCTCTGGCACGCTCATTCTTTGCCGTATCTACCCATATTTCTGCCGCGCGCAACGCGAGGGCGCGACGGCGGGCCCGGTTGGGTTAGCGTAAGCCATGACCAAGGCCGGCCTCTGGCTGAACGCGGTGCTCGCGACGGCCGGGATCGTCGCGTTCCTGGTAATGGCGGGATTCTTCGGCTACAAGTGGTTGGCGCACGATGAAGAAAACCGCGCGTATGCGTGTGGCAGCGGTACGCGGGGCGGCACCTGTTTTGAAGGTGAAACGGTCAACATGGTCCTCACCTTCGTTTTCGGTGGTATCGCGGTGCTGGGGATTGTGCTGTTGGTGCATTCCATCCGCCACCACCGCCGCGCTGAAGAACCGGCGCCACGCTGGCGTGACATCTGAGGCTTTGCCTTCCTGCTCGCGCCGCGAAACCCTTTCTTGCCAGTGCATTTCATTGTCGACCGGTTCGCCGACTCGATCGTCGAGTGGGAGGTCATTGGCAAATTAGTTGCGCGAGTGGGCCTTTACTGCGGACTGCGCACCACGCGGGCATCAATCGGCTGCTGGTGGCCGCGCAGATTCAGCCGCCGCTGCGGCGCGCCCGCGGTGAGTTCGTCGGCGACCCCCGCCGCCACGAGCAGTTCCCCGCCGGCTGCGTGCTGCTGCATCCGCGCCGCGACGTTGACCGGGTCGCCCAGGGCGGTGAAGTCGACGACTGCCTGCCCGACGTTGCCCACATACGCGACACCGGCGTTGACCGCCACGCCCACGTCGATCCACGGCTCACGCCCGCTTCGGTAACCGACCGCCTCGAGCAGGTCCCGCCCCGCCAGCACCGCCCTGCGTCGGTAGTCGGGACCGCTGATGCCACGGACGAAGAACGCCATCACCTCGTCGCCGATCAGCTTGTCGATCACGGCGTCGTGGCGCAGCAGGGTGTGCGTCGCGGCGGCGTAGAAGCGGTTCAGCAGGCCGGCGAAGTCGGTGGCGTCGCGATGCTTGCCCAGCATCGTGGAGCCGCGCACATCGGCGAACAAGACCGCGATGTCCACCTCGGCGCCCCCGGACGGCAACGCGTCGCAACAACGGCTGCACAGGTTGGGGTTCTTGCGCGAGGGGGTGAACCCGGCGACAGCGAGGATGCGGCCGACCGGGCCCCCGAACGGGTTGTTGCACACTTTGCAGCGCGGCGCCGAGGGCAGATACCGAAACATGCGGCGCGCCTTCACCAGCGGGGCATGACCGTCCGTTAGGACCTTGTCCCACAACTGGTGGGACACGACCGGGGGCTCGATATCAGCGACAACCATGCGGACATCTTCGAGCTTGCGCCTCAATGGCGCATGGGGCATCCGCCTCAACGAGTTTTGGGCCCGCTTAACGCCAACGCGCGAACAGCCGGTGGGGCTTGTTTCCCTTGCGCCCGAGTTCGGCGCAGCAGGGACCGTAGGTGTTGCCCTGCGGCGTGCGTCGTGACTGCCATACCGGCACGTTGCGCTCGCAGAAGAAGCACGTCACCGTCCAGACTTTGCGGCTAGCCATGACTCGAGGGTAGCGCCCGAACCCGTCCATCAGTGCCGGGCGATGGCGCGGCTGACCGTTTCGGCCACTTCCCGATCGGTGAGGGCGCTGTCCTCGATCAAGGTGTGCGACAGAACGGTCCGAACCACGACTTCAGCGGCGGCGACCGGAGTCAGGGCGAGCTGATCGGGATCGGGTATTGCCGGGGCGACCATGGCAGCCACCGTCTGCACCAGGCTCTTACGTGAATTGTCAATGGGCAAACCGGCGTACAGCAGCCAGTGCGGCTCGTGGTCGCGCACGTAGACGAACGCATGGTGATTCCGCAGATAACGCAGCGCAGCGGTGACGACGGAGGTCACCTGCGAGGTGAAATCGGCTTCCCGGTCGAGATCGGCGAGGGTGGCGACGATCATGGCGCCGATCTCCTGCTGGGCGACCGCCGCGAGGAGGCCGTCTTTTCCGCCGAACTCACGGTAGGCGGTAGCACGTGAGACGCCGGCGCGGGCCGCGACCTGGCTCAAGGTCAGCCGATCGATGCCGTTATCGACGATCAACGCCAGCGCGGCCTGGACCAGTTGCGACGACGAGCGAGTCTTGGCCACCGCTCAGTTGTACTCGACCCCATTGCGTCCGACGCTGAACTGAGACTAAATTGGCAATCAGTCTCAGTTTGGGTCCTTCTGCCGCCGAGGAGTGCTCGTGGTGTCTCGTTCTCCGCTGCAATCGCGCGCTGGCGCCGACCTGACCGGGTTGCCCGATCTGGGGCGATACCTTGCGTCGTTGCCGGACAAGGAACGGGATCGAGCGACGGCGTGCCTCGGTGCGCTCGGCGATGCCGACCTAGCAAGCCTGGGGGTCAGCGAGGCGCAACCGGTCGAACACGACTACCCGGTTGACGACATCGACGGATGCATTCCGGCCGACCTCGAGGGAACCCTGTACCGCAACGGACCCGGCCGCTGGCAGGACCACAGCGGTCGGCCGCTGCACCATCTGTTCGACGGAGATGGCATGCTCTCGGCCTTCAGCGTCGCCGATGGCTCGGTTCACTACCGGAACAAATATGTTCGGACCCGCCACTACCTCGGCAAGACCGGATTGCGCCATCTGGGCACCGCCGCTCCCGGCGGGATCAAGGCCAATATCGGCCGACTGGTGCCAAATCTGGCCAATACCAACGTGGTTGAACACGCCGGCAGGTTGTATGCGCTGTGGGAAGGCGGACCTCCCCACGAGATCGACCCCGTCACACTGGAAACCATCGGCGTCCGGCGGTTCGGGGGCGAGTTGCGCTGGGTGGGTTCTTATTCGGCGCATCCCAGCACGTGCCCGCAGAGCGGCGACATGTTCAACTTCGGGGTCGAATTCATTCCGAGACCGCATCTGCGCATCTACCGGACCGACCCGACGGGCAAACTGAAGCACTTCCGTTCGGCACCACTTCCGTACGTCACCATGGTGCACGACTTCGCCCTCACACCAAGCCATCTGGTGTTCGTGGTGTCACCGATCATCCCGGACGCCGTTCCGGTGGCATTGGGGCTCAAATCATTAGGCGATGGCCTGCGGTACCGGCCCGATCGCGGCAGCGTCTTCATATTGGTGCCGCGTGACGGTGGCAAGATACGCACCGTCGAATACGGAGCCGTCATGGTGTTCCACCTCAGCAATGCGTACGACGACGGCGGCGACACCGTGATCGATGCGATCACCTATCGCGACGGACGGTTGCTGAAGCGGATCAGCCGATTTCATACCAGCATCCTCGACGACGCGCCGTCGGTCTTCATGCGTTACCGAATCACGCGCTCGGGGCGCGTCCTTGGCGAAGCGCTCTCCGACCTACCGTGCGAGTTCCCGCGCCACCACGCCGCATACGAGGGTCGAAAATACCGCTACGCCTACATCAATACCCGTCGCCATCTCGCCGCGTTCTACGACTCGATCACCAGAATCGACCTGAGCGACTCGTCCGAATCCACCTACACCACGCCCGAGGCGGGCAACAGCTTCTGCGAGCCGGTGTTCACCCCCAAGCCGAACGCCGCCTCGGAGGATGAGGGCTGGGTACTTTCCGTGGAGTACCAGGCCCGGACCCACACGTCTCGGCTGGTCATCTTCGACGCGGCCGACATCGCCGGAGGTCCGATTGCATCCGCCGGTTTGCGCCACCACATCCCGCAGGGTTTCCACGGCAACTTCGTCGCGCGATCCCGCTGAGTGCTGCCGACCGCTTGCCGCCCAAGAAAGAACCCGGACCCTGAAAAGTGGGTCCGGGCTGGTCCGATGTCCTGAGACATCGGTCTGGTGGCAGGTACAGGATTCGAACCTGTGAAGCTTTCGCGACGGATTTACAGTCCGCTCCCATTGGCCGCTCGGGCAACCTGCCGCCTAGCAGGTTACAACGAACGGGTAGACAGTTCACAAACGGCTAGCACGATCAGGAAGGGCTATCGCATGGCGGACTCATCGTTCGACATCGTCAGCAAGGTCGACCGGCAGGAGGTCGACAACGCGCTCAACCAGGCCGCGAAGGAACTATCCACCCGTTTCGACTTCCGCGGGACCGACACCAAGATCGCCTGGAAGGGCGAGGAGAACATCGAGCTGACCTCGTCCACCGAGGAGCGGGTGAAGGCGGCCGTCGACGTCTTCAAGGAGAAGCTGATCCGTCGCGACATCTCGATGAAGGCCTTCGAGGCCGGCGAGCCGCAAGCCTCCGGCAAGACCTACAAGGTGACCGGCACCCTCAAACAGGGCATCAGCAGCGAAAACGCGAAGAAGATCACCAAGCTCATCCGCGACGAAGGGCCGAAATCCGTCAAGACCCAGATCCAGGGCGACGAGGTCAGGGTCACCAGCAAGAAGCGCGACGACCTGCAGGCCGTGCAGGGCCTGCTCAAACAGGCCGATCTCGACGTCGCGCTGCAGTTCGTCAACTACCGCTAACTTCCAGCGAGGTTCCCGATGACCGTGACCAACCAGCACGTCGACACCGACCGCTTCGACGTCCTGATCGTCGGCGCCGGCATTTCCGGGATCGGCGCGGCCTACCGCATCGCCCAGCGCAACCCGTGGCTGCGCTACACGATCCTGGAGCGCCGCGACCGGATCGGCGGCACCTGGGACCTGTTCCGCTACCCCGGCGTGCGGTCGGACAGCAGCATCTTCACGCTGAGCTTTCCGTTCGAGCCGTGGACGCGCGAGGAAGGCGTCGCCGACGGCGACCACATCCGCGAGTACCTGGCCGACACCGCTCGCAAGCACGGCATCGACCGGCACATCCGGTTCAACAGCTACGTGCGCAGCGCGAACTGGGACTCCAGCACCGACACCTGGACCGTGACCTGCGAGCAGGACGGGGCCGTCAAGCAATACCGCACCCGGTTCCTGTTCTTCGGCAGCGGCTACTACAACTACGACGAGGGTTACACCCCCGACTTCCCCGGCATCGAACGGTTCGGCGGCACCGTCGTGCATCCCCAGCACTGGCCCGAAGACCTGGACTACACCGGCAAGAACGTGGTGGTGATCGGCAGCGGGGCCACCGCGGTGACGCTGATTCCGTCGATGTCCGAACGCGCCGGCAAGGTGACCATGCTGCAGCGCTCACCGACGTACATGATCGCGGCCTCGAAATACAGCAAGTTCGCTTGGTTCAGCCGAAAGGTTCTGCCCCGCAGGCCTTCTCACCTCACCATCCGGTTCTACAACGCCCTGATGGAAGGGGTGCTGTGGTTCCTGTCGCGCAAGACCCCCGCGTTCATCAAGTGGCTGCTGCGCCGCAAGGCGGTCCAGAACCTGCCCGAGGGCTATGCGGTCGATGTGCATTTCAAGCCCCGGTACAACCCCTGGGACCAGCGGCTGTGCCTGATTCCCGACGCCGACCTGTACACCGCCATCGCCGACGGCCGCGCCGAGGTGGTGACCGACCACATCGACCATTTCGATGCCACCGGAATTGCGCTCAAGTCGGGCAAGCACCTGGACGCCGACATCGTCGTCACCGCGACCGGCCTGCAGCTGCAGGCCCTCGGCGGTACCCGGATCAGCATCGACGGGGTCGAGATCAATCCCACCGACCGCTTCGTCTACAAGGCGCACATGCTCGAAGACGTGCCCAACCTGTTCTGGTGTGTCGGCTATACGAACGCGTCCTGGACCCTGCGTGCCGACATGACCGCCCGCGCCACGGCCAAACTGATCGAGTACATGGCCGCGCACGGTTACACCCACGCGAGCCCGCACCTGGGCGACGAGCGAATGGATGAGAAGCCCGCGTGGGACATCCAGGCCGGCTATGTGCGCCGGGCGCTGCACGCGCTGCCGAAATCGGGAACCAAGCGGCCGTGGAATGTGCGACAGAACTATTTCGCCGACGCGATCGATTACCGATTCGATCGGATCGACGAGGCAATGGTGTTCGGACGCGCCGCCGACCGGGCAGCTTTGGCGGGCTAGTTTTGGGTTTACGCTAAGCCTCATGGCAGCCGACAAGCGCGAACCCAAAGTCGTTGTCCTTGGTGGCGGATCCTGGGGCACCACCGTGGCGTCCATCTGTGCGCGCCGGGGGCCGACGTTGCAGTGGGTGCGCTCGGAGGAAACGGCCAAGGACATCAACGAGAACCACCGCAACAGTCGCTACTTGGGCGACGCGGTGGAGCTGTGCGAAAACCTGCGCGCCACTACCGACTTCGTCGAGGCCGCCAATACCGCCGATGTCATCGTGATGGGCGTTCCGTCGCACGGCTTCCGTGGTGTGCTCACCGAACTGGGCAAGGAACTGCGCCCGTGGGTGCCGGTGGTCTCGCTGGTGAAGGGCCTCGAACAGGGCACCAACATGCGGATGTCGCAGATCATCGAGGAGATCCTGCCCGGGCACCCGGCCGGCATCCTGGCCGGGCCGAACATCGCCCGCGAGGTGGCCGAGGGCTATGCCGCCGCCGCGGTGCTGGCGATGCCCGACCAGCATCTGGCCACGCGGCTGTCCACGCTGTTCCGCACCCGCCTGTTCCGCGTCTACACCACCGATGACGTGGTCGGCGTCGAGATGGCGGGCGCGTTGAAGAACGTCTTCGCGATCGCCGTCGGGATGGGCTATTCGCTGGGCATCGGTGAGAACACCCGCGCGCTGGTGATTGCCCGGTCGCTGCGGGAAATGACCAAACTCGGAGTGGCCATGGGCGGTGACGCCCAGACCTTCCCCGGCCTGGCCGGCCTCGGTGATCTGATTGTCACGTGCACCAGCCAGCGCAGCCGTAACCGGCATGTCGGTGAACAGCTAGGCGCGGGCAAGCCGATCGAGGAGATCATCGCGTCGATGAACCAGGTCGCCGAGGGCGTCAAGGCGGCGAGCGTGATCATGGAGTTCGCCAACGAGTTCGGCCTGAACATGCCGATCGCACGCGAGGTCGATGCGGTGATCAACCATGGGTCCTCGGTCGAGCAAGCCTACCGCGGTCTGGCCGCCGAGATCCCCGGTCACGAGGTGCACGGGTCGGGTTTCTAGGATCGCCAAGCGATTTCGACAACCGTATCCGCTTGTGCGCCAGCGCGGGCCGCGGCCCTAATCGGCCTCGATGGCGATGTGCAGCCGCTTGCCGCACAGCTGCGCCAACCTGTCTAGCACGTCAACGCGCGGTGACTCGGCACCCGTCTCCCAGGCGTCGACATCGGCCTTGCTGACTCCGAGCGCGGTGGCCAGTTGCTCCTGGCTCAGTTCCGCGCCGGCCCGGGTCTCGAAGATCAACTCAGCGACATTCAGTGAGACACCGGCTTCATGAACTTCCATCGATTTGCCCTGCGGCATTGCAATCACAGCCTTTTGGAGTTGTCCTGCTCGTTGTCGATACGGCAGGTATACCCCAATCTAGCCGCGCGCCATCGCCTCCAGGCGACGGATGCGGTCCTCGATCGGCGGGTGCGTGGAGAACAGCGACCCGATGCGCTCGCCAGCGCGGAATGGGTTGGCGATCATCAGATGTGCCTGGCTGGCCAGTTGCGGCTCGGGCGGCAACGGAGCCATCTGCACCCCGCCGGAGATCTTGCGCAACGCCGACGCCAACGCAAGCGGGTCACCGGTCAGCATCGCCCCGGATTCGTCGGCCTGGTACTCCCGCGAGCGCGACACCGCCAGCCGGACCACCGTGGCGGCGATCGGGCCTAGCAGCGAAACAAGCAGCAGCGCAAAGGGATTGGCGCCACCTTCGCGGTTGCCGCCGAACGCGCCGAAGAACATCGCCATGTTGGCCAGCGCGGTGACCACCGACGCGAGCGCACCGGCGACGCAGGAGATCAGGATGTCGCGGTTGTAGACATGGGACAGCTCATGGCCCAGGACCGCACGCAGCTCGCGCTCGTTGAGGATCTGCAGAATGCCGGTGGTGCAGCACACCGCGGCGTTGCGCGGGTTGCGGCCGGTCGCGAACGCATTGGGTGCGCTGGTGTCACTGATGAACAGCCGGGGCATGGGCTGATGGGCCGCGGTGGCGAGCTCGCGCACGATCTTGTACATCACCGGGGCCTGTAATTCGGACACCGGCTGGGCGTGCATGGCGCGCAAGGCCAGCTTGTCGCTGTTGAAGTAGGTGTAGACGTTGAGGCCGACGGCGAACAGCGTCGCCAGGATGAGCGCCGTCTTCCCGAACAGGGCGCCGACGAACACGATCAACGCGGACATACCGACCAACAGCACGAAGGTCTTCAGCCTGTTGGCATGCGGATGCCAGGTCATTTTTGTGTCCTCCTACGAACACCTCAGCTTGTCTTGACTTCAGCCGATCAACGCTCGAGCGGACAGTCAAGGTTCCGGACGGCGGGAATTCGTCCTACCCGTGCCGGCTGACGGTGTAGTCGACCAGGGCCCGCAGCGCGGTCCGGCCCGGGCCGTCGGGCAACAACTCCAGCTCGTGGCGTGCCTGGTCGGCGTACTGCGCGAGGGTCTCCTTGGCCTTGGCCATCCCCGACGACGACCGCAACAGCCGCAACGCCTCACCCACCTCGGCGTCGTCGTGAATGGGCCCGGCCAGCAGCTCACGCAGCCGCGCACCCTCGGGTGCTGTTTCTTCCAGCGCGTAGAGCATCGGCAGGGTACGGACGCCTTCGCGCAGGTCGGTGCCCGGCAGTTTGCCGGATTCATCGGATTCGCTGTCGATGTCGATGATGTCGTCGGCGATCTGGAACGCGGTACCAACGATGGCGCCAAGCCGGCTCAACCGTTCGATCTGCTCGTCGTCAGCGCGGGAGAACATGCCGCCGAACCGGCCCGCGGCCCCGATCAGGCTGCCGGTCTTCTCATGGACCACCCGCAGGTACTGCTCGATGCGATCCGCACCCTCCGGGGTCCCGCGGGTTTCCCGCATCTGACCGGTCACCAGCTCGGCGAAGGTGTCGGCGACGATCCGCACCGCTTCGGGACCCAACCGGGAGACCAGTCGCGACGCCGTCGCCAGCAGGTAGTCGCCGGCCAGGATGGCCACGTTGTTGCCCCACCGCGCGTTGGCGCTGGGCGCGCCGCGACGCACTTCCGCCTCGTCCATGACGTCGTCGTGGTACAGCGTCGCGAGGTGGATGAGCTCGACCACCGCGCCCGCCAGCGTCACCTCCGGGTTGTCCGGGTCGGGTCCGGTGTGCGCGCTGAGGACGGTGAACAGCGGGCGGAAACGCTTGCCGCCGGCCTGGAACAGATGCAGCAGCGACTCGGTCATCACCTCGTCGGAGCCACGCAATTCGGCATCCATGAGCTGCTCGACCCGGCCCACGCCGTCGCGCACGGTAGCGGCGAAATCGGCGTCGCCGAAGTCCACGCCCGCCACCACCGTCGCCGGAGTTCTCATTCGACCAACATACTGGTGGGCGTGGAGAACCAAGCCGCCAGAGCCCTGCACGCCGACGTGGTCGTCGTGGGCGCCGGACCCGCCGGGTCGGCGGCGGCCGCCTGGGCAGCGCGAGCGGGCCGGGATGTGCTGGTCATCGACTCGGCCAGCTTCCCGCGGGACAAGGCCTGCGGCGACGGGCTGACGCCGCGCGCAATCGCCGAGATGGAGCTGCTGGGGCTCGGCGAGTGGCTGGCCGGCCGGATCCAGCACCGTGGGCTGCGGATGAGTGGCTTCGGTGGCGAGGTCGAGGTCGCCTGGCCGGGTCCCTCGTTCCCCGCCCACAGCAGCGCGGTGGCGCGGACGGAGCTCGACGACCGGATCCGCAAGGTCGCCGAGGAATCCGGGGCGCGGATGCTGTTGGGCACCAAAGTTGTTGGGGTGCACCATGACTCGTCACGGCGCGTGACGTCGCTGACACTGGCCGACCGCACCGAGGTGACCTGCGGCCATCTGATTGTGGCCGACGGGGCGCGGTCTTCGCTGGGCCGCAAATTGGGCCGGCGCTGGCACCAGGAAACGGTGTACGGCGTGGCGGCGCGCGGCTACCTGGCCACCGCCCGCGCCGACGACCCTTGGCTCACGTCGCACCTGGAACTGCGGTCGCCGGACGGCGCCGTGCTGCCCGGCTACGGCTGGATCTTCCCGCTGGGCAATGGCGAGGTGAACATCGGCGTCGGCGCACTGTCGACCACCAAGCGACCGGCCGACCTCTCGTTGCGGCCGCTGATCTCCTACTACACCGACCTGCGCCGCGACGAGTGGGGTTTCGAAGGCGGTCCGCGGGCGGTGGCCTCGGCGTTGCTGCCGATGGGGGGCGCGGTGTCCGGGGTGGCCGGACCCAACTGGGTGCTGATCGGCGACGCCGCGGCCTGCGTGAATCCGCTCAACGGCGAGGGCATCGACTACGGGCTGGAGACGGGTCGACTGGCCGCCGAGGTGCTGGATTCGCCCGACCTGTCGCAGCTGTGGCCCGCGTTGCTGACCGACCACTACGCCCGCGGCTTCTCGGTGGCCCGCCGGCTGGCGCTGCTGTTGACCTTCCAGCGGTTCTTGCCGGCGACCGGACCGATCGCGATGCGCTCCACGACCCTGATGCGCATCGCGGTCCGGGTGATGGCCAACCTGGTCACCGACGAAGACACCGATCTGGTGGCCAGGGTGTGGCGCAGCGGCGGGCGCGCATCGCGGTTGATCGACCGCCGACCACCGTTCAGTTAGGTAGCGCGAGCAGACGCTGAAGCCCCCGCGCGCACGGCGCGTCGGGGGCTTCAGCGTCTGCTCACCCATATCAAGGTGGTTGACATATATCAGGACGGTTGATATACCTACCGGTATGAATACGCCAACAGAATTCGAGTTCGAATCCGTTTACCGTGGCGAATCCGCCAGCATGGGCGAGGGCGTGCGGCCCCCGTGGAGCCTGGGCGAGCCGCAGCCGGAGCTGGCCGCCCTGATCGAACAGGGCAAGTTCACCGGCGACGTGCTCGACGCCGGCTGCGGCGAGGGCGCCATCTCGTTGGCTCTGGCCAAGCGCGGCCACACCACCGTTGGCCTGGACTCCTCGCCCACCGCCATCAAGCTGGCCCAGGCCGAGGCGCAGAGGCAGGGAGTCACAACCGCCACATTCGCGGTGGCCGACATCACCGATTTCGGCGCTTACCCGCCGGGGTCGGCCGGACGGTTCGGCACCATCGTGGACAGCACCCTGTTCCATTCGATGCCCGTCGAGCTGCGCGAGGGTTACCAGCGCGCGATCGTGCAGGCCGCCGCACCGGGTGCCCGCTACTTCGTGCTGGTCTTCGACAAGGCAGCCATCCCCGACCCCCCGCCGTTTGCGGTGACCGAGGAAGAACTGCGCGAGGCCGTCGCCAGGCACTGGGTGATCGACGAGATCCGGCCGGCCCGCATCTACGCGTACATCCCGCCGAACTCGACGAGCGAGCGCTTCATCGCCCACGACGAACCCGACGGCCGCAAATCGGTCGGGGCGTGGCTGCTCGCCGCACATCTGGGGCAATAGCGTGCACAAGCCAGGTGTATAGTCCGTCTAATGAAGCGCACACGGCTGGCTGTTTTCGCTGGGCTGGCGGTTGCCGCGATCGGGTTTGCGGCACCCGCCCAGGCCGATGACTACGACCAGGTCTTCAACAAAACGCTGAACGGGTTCGGCATCTACGGCCCGCAGGACTACAACGCCTGGCTGGCCAAGATCAGTTGCCAGCGTCTGGAGCGGGGCGTCGATCACGACGCCCACCAGGCGGCGACGTTCCTGCAACGCAACCTGCCCCGCGGCACCACCCAGGGTCAGTCGCTGCAGTTCCTCGGCGCCGGCATCGACCACTACTGCCCCGAGCAGGTCGGCGTTCTGCAGCGCGCCGGCACCTAGTCAGGCCGGCTTGTACGCGGCGTGCAGCGCCACGATGCCGCCGCTCAGATTCCGCCACCGCACCGCCGACCACCCAGCGCGCGAAATCGCGTTCGCGAGCGCCGCCTGATCCGGCCACGCCCTGATCGACTCGGCGAGGTAGACGTAGGCGTCGGGGTTGCTTGACACCGCGCGCGCCACCCGCGGCAGCGCCTGCATCAGATATTCCTTGTACGCCGTGGCGAACACTTTGCTTGTCGGAGTGGAGAATTCGCACACCACCAACCGGCCGCCGGGTTTGGTGACGCGGGCCATCTCGCGCAGCCCGGCGGGATAGTCGGCCACATTGCGCAGGCCGAAACTGATTGTCACCGCATCGAATACCTCATCGGCGAACGGCAGCTTGGTCGCGTCACCCGCGACCTTGGGCACCGCACGTGCGCTGCCGGCGGCCAGCATGCCGACCGAGAAGTCGGCCGCCACACACCACGCGCCGGACTTGGCCAACTCGACCGTCGAGACGGCGGTACCCGCGGCGAGATCGAGGACCTTCTGGCCGGGCCCGATCCCCAGCGCCGCGCGGGTGGCCCGACGCCAGAACCGGTCCTGGCCCAGCGAAAGCACGGTGTTGGTGAGGTCATAGCGGCGTGCGACGCCGTCGAACATCGACGCGACGTCGCGGGGATCTTTGTCGAGGTCCGCGCGGCTCACGCCTCAGACGCTACCGGCCCGGCGCGCGCGGGAATTCACCGCCGGTCACTGCGTTACATCTTGGCGTGAGCGAAAAAGTTTGGTTTATCACCGGTACGTCGCGCGGCTTCGGACGGGAATGGGCCGCCGCCGCACTGAAACGTGGCGACAAGGTGGCCGCTACCGCACGAAACACCGCGACGCTGGACGACCTCGTCAGCCAATACGGTGACGCGGTGTTGCCGATTCAGCTGGACGTCACCGACCGCGAGGCGGATTTCGCTGCCGTCAAGCAGGCACACGACCACTTCGGGCGCCTGGACATCGTGGTCAACAACGCCGGATACGGACAGTTCGGGTTCATCGAGGAGCTGACCGAGCAGGAGGCTCGCGACCAGATCGAGACGAACGTCTTCGGCGCGCTGTGGATCACCCAGGCCGCGTTGCCCTATCTGCGGGCACAGGGCAGCGGGCACATCATCCAGGTCTCCTCGATCGGTGGCATCAGCGCGTTTCCCGACGTCGGCATCTACCACGCATCCAAGTGGGCGCTAGAGGGGTTCTCCCAGGCGCTGGCCCAGGAGGTCGCGCCGTTCGGTGTGCACGTCACGCTGATCGAACCCGGCGGCTTCGACACCGACTGGAGCGGCTCGTCGTCCAAGCGCGCCACGCGCCTGCCCGACTACGCCGACGTACACGCCGCGCAGGACGAGTGGCGCAAACAGCGCTGGGCCAAGCCCGGCGATCCGTCCGCCTCGGCGGCGGCGGTGCTGAAGGTGGTCGACGCCGAAAAGCCGCCACTGCGAGTATTTTTCGGAGCGGGACCGCTGCAGATCGCTAAGGAGGACTACGAGAACCGGCTGCGCACCTGGGAGGAATGGCAGCCCGTCGCCGAACTCGCGCAGGGCTAGGGCTCAGGCGTAGCGCCGGGTGAGGCTCGGGCGCGCCGGAGCGGCCAGCACCGCTTCGTAGTGGCCGAGCAACTCGTCGCAGATGACCGGCCAGCTGCGGCCCAGCACACTGCGCCGCGCTGCCGGGGCGTAGCGCCGCCGTTGCTGCAGCAGGTGCGCGACGGCATTGGGCAGTTGCGCCTCGAACTGCCCCACCGGCAACAGCAGCCCGGTGCGGTACGGGGTGACCAGGTCGCGCGGGCCGCCGGCGTCGGGGGCGATAACCGGCAACCCCGACGCCAGCGCTTCCTGCACGACCTGACAGAACGTCTCGTGCTCCCCGGGGTGCACGAAGACGTCCATGCTGGCATATGCCGCGGCCAGCGCGCTGCCGTACAACGCCCCGGTGAAAACCGCTGTGGGCATTGCCGATTGCAGCTTGACGCGGTCGATGCCGTCGCCAACTACAACGACCTGCACCGAGTCGTCGGCCGCCTCGCCCCGGAAAAGCACGTCGAGCGGCTTGCCGTGCGGGGACCACCGGCGGCGCAGCACCTCGTCGCACGCAGAGGGCGCGAAGCGGATCAGGTCCACTCCCCTGGCCCACCGGTGTACCCGTGGGAACCGCTGCGCGGCAAGGACTTCCATGGTGGGCGTGGAGGGCGCCAGGGTGCGGTCGGCGAGACTGTGCAGGTGCCGGAACCACGCCCACGCGGCCCGGGTGGTCATCGGGATGCCGTAGCTGGCCGCGAAGCCCGGCACGTCGGTCTGATAGACCGCCACCGTCGGCACACCCAGCCGGCGCGCGGCGAGCATCCCGCCGTAGCCGAGCAGCGCCGGTGAAGCCAGATGAACCACGTCCGGATCGAACCCGCGCAGCACCCGCAACATCTTCGGGGTGGGTACGCCCAACGGCAGCGTCGTCACCTTGGGGAACATCCGCGACGGCGCCCGATGCACCCAGACACCGTCGTGCAGGCGGTCGGCGCGCGGCTCACCGGCCGGGTTGTCCGGCGCGATGACGATCGCCTGGTGCCCGGTTCGGCGCAGATGCTCGAGGACCCGGACCACCGAGTTGCTGACACCGTTGACCTGTGGAAGGAACGATTCGGCGACGATCGCAACGCGCACGACACCACGGTGGCAGCGCCGCCTGTCGGCAAGGTTGCCGACGGGATACGCGTCGCAGAATCCGGGGCTACGAACCGGTGCGTTTGTGCAGCCGCTTGTCCAGCACCGCGAGCAGCGTCAGAGCGACGGCGGCCGCCAACCAGCCGACCACCGCGATCGACCCCGCCGGGATGATCGCCAGCCCGGCGTTGCGGTGCTGCACCCGCACCAGGTTGGGGTCCCGCTTGTTGTACTCGACGTAGATCCGCATGCCGGTGGCCAGCTCGGACGGGTAGAGAACCCCCAGCTCGGGCCGGTAGGTGACCCGCTCGGGCGTGACGAACTCGATGGTGGAGCGCCGCGGCCCGGCGCTGAGCACCTCGGCCTGCGCCACCCCCATGTTGCGCTGGATCGCCAGATCGTTGCGCCACGCGCCGGCCACCAGCAGCACCGATTGCAGGGTCACCAGGAAGGTGACGATCAGCACAGTGATGCGCGCCCAGCGCACCACAATCCTGGCCCTGGTGTCCGGCCTGTCCTCGGTGGTGCCATGAATCAGTATGCGCACCAACCGTTTCAGCGACGTCAAAGGGCCGCCCTGATCGCCGCGTGCAATCGTCGCAGCGACGACCGGTCCGCCTTGACCTCCAGCACCCGCATACCCTCGCCGGGTTCGTCGAGGGCGGCCGCCAGCTCCTGGACCTCGATCTGACGGCTCTCCACGTGGTAGGCGCGGCACAGCGCGCCCACATCGACGTCGTGTGGGGTGCCGAAGATCCGGGACGAGACGTCGCTGAAGCGCGGGTCGCCCTGCTCGAGCAGTTCGAAGATCCCGCCGCCGTTGTCGTTGGACACCACGATCGTCAGGCGGCGGGGTGTGGGTTCGGTGGGCCCGATCAGCAGCCCGGAACTGTCGTGCACAAAGGTCAGGTCACCGATCAGCGCGACCGTGCGGGGCGGGTCGTCCTGGTCGGCGACGCGCGCGTGCGCCAGTGCCGCGCCGATCGCGGTGGACACGGTCCCGTCGATGCCGGCCACGCCGCGGTTGGATCGCACCCGGATACCGCGCGTGTCCAGCGCGACCAGCGCAGCGTCCCGCACCGGGTTCGACGCGCCCAGCACCAGCTGGTCACCGGGCCGCAGCGCGTCGGCCACGGCGGCGGCGACGTGCAGGCCGGTGGTCAGCGGGTGCTCGGCGAGCTGGGTGCGCACCGCGGCGACGGCCTGCTGGTGCAGCTCGCCACAGCGGCGCAGCCAGGCGGGGTTGGGCGCTCCCGAGGTGACCGCCCGGGTGCCGTTGGCCTGGGAGTTGCCCGACACGTCCGGCCAGCGCGGACCCGTCGTCAGCGCATACACCGGCACGCTGGGGTCAGCCAGCAGCGTCGAAACCGGGCGGTGCAGGGTCGGCCGGCCCAGCATGATCACCTGCTGGGGACGTAGCAGCGGCAGGGCGAGGGGATGCAGCGGGTTGGTGGCCGGCGGCGCCGTCGGCTCGGCGACGGTCGGCAATTCCGCCAGATTGGGGTAGCTGCCCGCGCCGTGCCCGGCGATGACGACGGTGTCTGGCGTGAGGTCGATGTCGAGCGGTTGGTCGAAGGTGACCGGCGGTGTGTAGGTCCACGGCTTGCCGTCGGGACGTCCGGGCGGGGTGGGCGCGTTCAGGTGTTCCGGGTCGGGCACCAGGGGTTCGCGCAGCGGGATGTCGAAGTGCACCGGCCCGGCGTTCGCGGTACGAGAACCCAAGGCCGCCACCAACACTCGGCTGGTGGCCGAGCGCCAGGTGGCGTTCAGGGCGGGAATCCGTTCGGGCGCGTCTTCGGCCAGGCCCAGGCTGATGGTGGCGCGCACCTGCGACCCGAAGTAGCCCAGCTGCTCCATGGTCTGATTGGCCCCGGTGCCCAGCATTTCGTAGGGCCGGTTGGCGGACAGCACGATCAACGGCACCCGAGCGTAGTTGGCCTCGACGACCGCGGGTCCGAGGTTGGCCACCGCGGTGCCCGATGTCATCGCGATACACACCGGCGCGGGACCGTTTGAGCCCCCGATGGCCAACCCGATGGCCAGGTAACCGGCGGTGCGCTCGTCGATGCGCACGTGCAACCGCAGCCGGCCGGCCCGATCGGCGTCGTGCAGGGCGAACGCCAGCGGCGCGTTCCGCGACCCGGGACACAGCACCACGTCGCGCACCCCACCGCGGATCAATTCGTCGACGACGACGCGGGCCTGGGTCGTCGAGGGGTTCACTACTACAGAGTGTCACAACCTGCGTCGCAGCGGCTCAGGCCTTCACGCCGGCGAAGAACTTGAGCATCGCCGCATTCACCGCCTCCGGGCGTTCCAGGAAGCCCAGATGACCGGTGTCGGGGATCTGCAGGTAGCGGCCGTTGGGCAGCGCGTCGGCGACCTCGCGGCCCAGGTAGGGCGGCGTGATCACGTCATCGGAGAAGCCGATCACCAGCACGGGCGCGGCGACGGTGCGGTAGACCGGCAGCCGGTTGATCAGCGGCGCGACGTCGAGTTGGGCGCGGAAGCCCGGCGTGAGTTTGGTGGGCCACATGCTGAACATCGCGATCCAGTCCGCGACTGCCGCGTCATCGTTCAGGGTCTTGCGGGAAAAGCTTTCCAGCAGACGGATTTTCGCGTCATAGGTGGGCGGCAGCCCGGGTCCGGCCCCGTCCAGGTCGGCCTCGGCCTGGTGAAAGAACTGCCGGGTCCGGTCCAGTCGGCCGCGGGTGGCCATCAGCACCGCGGAGCTGACCAGCTCGGACCGGACCACCATCAGTTCCTGGGCGATGAACGAACCCATCGACACCCCCACCAGGCGCACCGGCCCGAGATCCAGGGATTCGATCAGGGCAGCGGTGTCGGCCACCATGGTCTGGGCCGTGAAACCCTCGGCGTTCTCGGTGGCGCCGATGCCGCGATTGTCGAACGTGACGCAGCGATATCCGGCGGCCAAAAACGCCGGCACCTGATGCAGCTGCCAGGTGCGTCCGGCGCCACCGCGCCCGGAAATAAAGACAACCGGCTCACCGGTCCCCTTGTCGTCGTAAGCCAGGTTGATCACCCGAACGACGGTACAAGCAACGGGTAGCAGGCCTTGACTCGGTCAATCCACCACTGCCGCCGATCCCCCGGCGCCGCCAGTGCCGCCAACCGCCCCGGTTCGGGTGCCACCGGTTCGACACCCAGGAAGCCGTCGACGGGCACGGCGGGCGCGGTGACGTCGTCGACGAACAACCGTCCGGTGCCCAGCCCACAGGCGTGCCGCAACTCCGGCAGGGCCGCCGCGGCGAGCAAACCACGGCCGATGCCGACCGCCGAATCCAGCGCGCTGGACACCACTATCGGAATGTCGATCTGTCCGGCGATCTCGAGGACCTTCGAAATCCCGCCCAGCGGAGCCACTTTCAGGACAGCGACATCCGCGCCACCGGCCCGGACCACGGCCAGCGGGTCATCGGCCTTGCGGATGCTTTCGTCCGCGGCGATCGGCACGTCGACCCGGCGTCGCAGTTCGGCGAGTTCGGCGACGGTGGCGCAGGGCTGTTCGAGGTATTCCAGCGGGCCGTCGGCCGTCAGCGCGGCGGCGGCCGCGGCGGCGCTTTGCACATCCCAGCCGCCGTTGGCGTCCACCCGCACGGTCGGGATCAGCGTCCGGGTCGCATTCACGCGCTCCACGTCCTGCGCCAGGCTCTGGCCCGGCTCGGCGACCTTGACCTTGGCGGTGCGGGCGCCGGGGAAACGCGCCAGGACGTCGGGGACCTCGGCGGCGCTGACCGCCGGCACCGTCGCGTTGATCGGGATGCGGTCCCGGCGCGCCGGCGGCGGCTGTCGGTAGGCCGCCTCGATCGCCGAGGCGAGCCAGTGCGCGGCCTCGGGCGGCTCGTACTCCACGAAGGCCCCGAATTCGCCCCAGCCGGCCGGGCCCTCGATGAGTGCCAGTTCCCGGGTGGTGATGCCGCGGAAACGAACGCGCATCGGCAGCGCCACCACGTGCAGGCGATCCAGCAGGTCGGACAGCGTTAGGGTCACCGCGGATAAACCTGCCGACCGGCCAGGTAGGTCGCTCTTATTTCCAGGTCGGCGATCTGCTCGGGCGGGACCGTGCGCGGGTCAGCCGAGAGGATCACCAGGTCGGCGTACTTGCCGACCTCCAGCGAGCCGATCGCGTCGTCGGCGAAAAGCTGCCAGGCGGCGTCGATGGTCTGCGCCCGGATCGCCTGCTCGACCGTGAGCCGCTCCTGGGGCGCGAGCACTCGGCCGCTTGGGGCCACCCGGGTCGCGGCGACGCTGATGTTGCGCAACGGCTCCTCGGGCGTCACCGGCGGGTCGTTGTGCAGCGAGATGCGCATGCCGGTGGCCACGGCGGATCCGGCCGGCATCCAGCGGCTGCCGCGTTCGGGCCCGAACAGGCCGTCGACGATCACGTCGCCCCAGTAGTGGATCTGGTCGACGAAGATGCTGCAGGTGACGCCGAGATCGGCGGCGCGCTGCAGTTGCTCGGGCCGGATGGCGCCGACGTGTTCGAGTCTCAATCGATGGTCGGTGCGCGGGTGTTGGCGCAGCGCTTCCTCGTAGACGTCCAGGATGGTGTCCACGCCGGCGTCGCCCTGCACGTGGCAGGCCATCTGCCAACCCAGCGGCAGGTAGGCGCCGACGATCTCGGTCAGCTGCTCCTTGGTGTAGTTGGCGCAACCGCAGGATCCGGGCTCGATGCCCGCGCTGCGGGTGGCCGGGGTGTCCAGGTAGGGGAAGGACAAAGCGATGTTGCCGATCCACGGCGAGCCGTCCACCCAGATCTTGATGCCGACCTGCCGCAGCATGTCGTCGCCCTCGCCCGGCGTGGCGTCGGTGGACATCTGCGCGTTGGACACCTCGTAGGTGCGTAGCCGCACCGTCAGGTCGTTGTGCAGCTGCTCGACCAGCGGCTTGAACTTCGGGTCGAAGGCCATCTCCGAGCAGGTGGTCAGGCCGGCCCGGTTGAGCCGGGCGCATTCGGCGCGCAGCATGTCCGGGTAGCTGCCGGCCGAGATGGCGCCGCCCAGCAGCGGGAACACGGCACCGATCTCTTCGGCGGTGCCGTCGAGTTCGCCGTTGGCGTCACGGCCGTATTTGGCGCCCTTGGGGTCCGGGGTGTCGCGGGTCAGGCCGTTGGCCTGTGCCGCGCGGGAGTTGAAGTAGGCCTTGTGCCCGGAGTTGTGGATGATCACCAACGGGCCGTCCGGTGCGACGCCGTCCAGCCAACTCAGCGTGGGGTCCGGCAGTCCCGGCTGCAGCAGGGCGTCCCAGCCGTTGAGGTAGGCGCCGTCGGCTCCGCGTCTGGCGACCTCGCGCTTGATCGTGTCGATGACCCGGCCGGGGTCGCGGATGGTGACCGGGCGGATGTCGACGATCCGATCCGACAGCGCCACCGCTTCCATCAGCGGATGGCCGTGCGCCTCAACGAAACCCGGCATGACGCAGCCGTCGCCGATGTCGATGCGGCGGGTGTTTTCGCCTACGTGGGATTCGACGTCGGAACGGTCGCCGACGGCGACGATTCGCCCGTTGGCAATCGCGATCGCCTCGGCGGTCGGCCGGTTTTCATCGACGGTGAGGACGGTTCCGGTAATGACGACATCTGCGGCGACCATGGGCAGTAACCCTACTGATAAGTGCGCTGCGCAAGGGTGCGGCCGAGCGGAATTGCAACACGTTCTAGTCTGACCTTATGAGTGACGATCTGTTGCGCAATCCGACCCATAACGGCCACCTGCTGGCGGGCGCGCTCAAGCGCCACAAGAACAGGCCGGTGCTGTTCCTCGGGGACACCACGCTGACCGGCGGTCAGCTGGCCGAGCGGATCAGCCAGTATGTCCAGGCCTTCGAGGCGCTCGGCGCGGGCACCGGCGTGACGGTGGGTCTGCTGTCGCTCAATCGGCCCGAAGTCCTGATGATCCTGGGCGCCAGCCAGACGCAGGGTTACCGGCGCACGGCCCTGCATCCGCTCGGGTCCTTGGACGATCACGCCTACGTGCTCTCGGACTGCGGCGCCAGCTCGCTGATCATCGATCCGAATCCGATGTTCGTCGAGCGCGCGCTCGGGTTGCTGGAGAAGGTGGGCTCGCTCAAGCAGATCCTCACCATCGGGCCGGTGCCCGAGGCGTTGGCGGGGGCGGCCGTCGACCTGTCCGCCGAGGCCGCCAAGTACGACCCGCAGCCGCTGGTGGTGGCGGACCTTCCGCCGGATCACATCGGCGGCATGGCCTATACCGGCGGCACCACCGGCAAGCCCAAGGGCGTGATGGGCACCACCGGCAACATCGCCGCCATGACCCAGATCCAGCTCGCCGAATGGGAGTGGCCCGAGCACCCGCGGTTCTTGATGTGTACGCCGCTGTCCCACGCAGGTGCGGCGTTCTTCACGCCCACCGTGGTCAAGGGCGGCGAGATGGTCGTGCTGGCCAAGTTCGACCCGGCCGAGGTGCTGAGAGTTATTGAGGAGCAACGCATTACGGCGACCATGCTAGTGCCGTCGATGCTATATGCCCTGATGGACCACCCGGATTCGCACACCCGGGACCTGTCGTCGCTG
The DNA here is from genome assembly GCF_001668675.1 of Mycobacterium asiaticum. Classification (GTDB taxonomy): domain Bacteria; phylum Actinomycetota; class Actinomycetes; order Mycobacteriales; family Mycobacteriaceae; genus Mycobacterium; species Mycobacterium asiaticum_D. Next base: position 113,567 of record NZ_LZKQ01000210.1, read on the forward strand.
GAGACGGTGTACTACGGCGCTTCGGCGATCAACCCGGTGCGGTTGGCCGAGGCGATCCGCCGGTTCGGCCCGATCTTCGCGCAGTACTACGGCCAGTCCGAGGCGCCGATGGTGATCACCTACCTGGCCAAGGCCGACCACGACGAAAAGCGGCTGACCTCTTGTGGCCGCCCGACGCTGTTCGCGCGGGTGGCGCTGCTCGGCGAGGACGGCAAGCCGGTGCCGCAGGGCGAACCGGGCGAAATCTGTGTCAGCGGACCGCTTTTGGCCGCCGGGTACTGGAACAAGCCGGAGGCGACGGCCGAGACCTTCAAAGACGGCTGGCTGCACACCGGCGACATGGCCCGCGAGGACGAGGAGGGTTTCTACTTCATCGTCGACCGGGTCAAGGACATGATCGTCACCGGCGGTTTCAACGTGTTCCCCCGGGAAGTCGAGGATGTGATCGCCGAGCACCCGTCCGTCGCGCAGGTCTGCGTGGTGGGCGCGCCGGACGAGAAGTGGGGCGAGGCCGTCACCGCGGTGGTGGTGTTGCGGGCCGACGCTGCCCGCGACGACGCGGCTATCGAAGCCATGACCGCCGAGGTTCAGGCCGCGGTCAAGGAGCGCAAGGGTTCGGTGCAGTCGCCCAAGCGGGTGGTGGTCGTCGACGCGCTGCCGTTGACCGGGCTGGGCAAGCCGGACAAGAAGGCCGTGCGCGCGCAATTCTGGGAGGGCGCCGGCCGCGCGGTCGGCTAACGTTCCTTTGCGCGAGCAGACGCTTACGCACCTTTTTTGCGGCGTGTCGGGGTGCTTTCGCGTCTGCTCGGCACAGAAAAGTGGCCCGCTACGCTGGCAGGCATGGCTGAGCGGATCAAACCCCCGTGGTGGCTGAAGCCTGCGAACAAGGTTTTCATCCAAATGTCGAAGCTGGGCATGAAGTTCGGCGGCGAGAGCCCGGTGGTGCTGACGGTCCCCGGCCGCAAATCCGGCAAGCCCCGCTCGACACCGATCACCCCGATGAACTTCGCGGGTCATCGCTACGTCGTGGGCGGCTTCCCCGGTGCCGACTGGGTCCGAAACGTCAGGGCCGCAAGCGAAGTCACGCTGCAGCGGGGGCGCACCGCCGAACGCGTCCGACTCGTGGAGCTCTCCCCCGAAGACGCCAAGCCGGTACTGCGTGCGTTTCCCGACGAGGTGCCGACCGGGGTGAGCTTCATGAAGCGGGCCGGACTCATCAGCGAAGGCCGGCCCGAGGAGTTCGAGGCACTGGCCGGACGGTGCGCGGTATTCCGGTTCGATCCGGTTTGATGCTCCGCCCGCTGTTCGTCGTACCGTTGGCCGTGGCCTTCCTCGCGTTGCCCGCGCCCCGGGCCGTCGCCGCGCCGGGCTGCGCGCCCGGCGGCAACCCGGCACCGACCGGGGCCGCCGAACGGCAGGTCGGCGATCTCGACGGCGACGGGTTGCCGGACACGCTGTGGGTCGCCACCGGCCGGCTCGTCGGCGTCAGCACCGCCAGCGGGGCCAACACGCAGGTGCAGATCGCCACGGCCAGCCCAATGCCGTTGCAGGCGTTGGCTATTGACGCGCAAGACGACGGCAATCACCAGGTCGTGGTCAGTACCGGGCGCAACGCCCACCTGTATGTGTTCGCCGACTGTCGACTGCAGGCCGCGCTCGACAGCCACTACCGCAGACCGTTCCTTTTCGATCTGGAAAACCTGGCCGGCAACGGCACCGGGGTTGGCTGCAGCGATCTCGTTGACGGTCGCCACCTGGTCGGATTGCAGGCCCTTCAGGACGCCGACCAATGGACGGTGCGGCGCACCGAGATCGACCTGAACGCCACCCTGGCCTCCACCGGGCGGTCGGACACGCTGACCGCCGCATCTGCACAGGATCCCGTGGTGACGAGCGCTCAGACCATCAGCTGCGGCGACCTCACCATCAACCAGGACGGAGTTCAAGAGCCTTGAGCGACAACCCATTCGATGCGACACAGTGGCGACTCGTCGACGGGTTCGGCGACCTGACCGACATCACCTACCACCGCCATGTGCAGGACGCGACGGTACGGGTGGCGTTCGACCGCCCGGAGGTGCGCAACGCGTTCCGCCCGCACACCGTCGACGAGCTGTACCGGGTGCTCGACCACGCCCGGATGTCCCCCGACGTGGGCGTGGTGCTGCTGACCGGCAACGGGCCTTCGCCGAAGGACGGCGGCTGGGCGTTCTGCTCGGGGGGCGATCAGCGCATCCGGGGACGCAGCGGCTACCAGTACGCCAGCGGCGAGACCGCCGACACCGTGGACGCGGCGCGGGCCGGCCGGTTGCACATCCTCGAGGTGCAGCGGCTGATCCGGTTCATGCCCAAGGTGGTGATCTGTCTGGTCAACGGGTGGGCCGCCGGCGGCGGGCACAGCCTGCACGTGGTCTGCGACCTGACGCTGGCCAGCCGCGAGCATGCCCGGTTCAAGCAGACCGACGCCGACGTGGGCAGTTTCGACGGCGGCTACGGCAGTGCCTATCTGGCGCGACAGGTCGGCCAGAAGTTCGCCCGCGAGATCTTCTTCCTGGGCCGGCCCTACACCGCCGAGCAGATGCATCACATGGGCGCGGTCAACGAGGTGGTCGACCACGCCGAGCTGGAGACCGTGGGCGTGCAATGGGCGGCCGAGATCAACGCCAAATCGCCTCAGGCGCAGCGCATGCTGAAGTTCGCGTTCAATCTGCTCGACGACGGCCTGGTCGGCCAGCAATTGTTCGCCGGGGAAGCGACCCGGCTGGCCTACATGACCGACGAGGCCGTCGAGGGCCGCGATGCGTTCCTGCAGAAGCGGCCCCCGGACTGGAGCCCGTTCCCCCGCTATTTCTGAGCCGCCGCCCGCCGCGCGTCACGCCGGCCGACTCACCGAGCGTCACGCCAGCGTGGCGGTCGGTGCCCAACGCCACGCTGGCGTGACGCTCGACACCATAGGCCCCCTCCTAGACTCTTAGCGTGAGTAAGAGTCCACTGCGGCGATTGACCGAACAGCTGGTCCTGGCCAGCATGCGCCCACCCGTCTCGCCCCAGGTGCTGGTGAATCGCCCCGCGATCAAGCCCGTCGAGCTCGACGGCAAGCGCATCCTGCTGACCGGTGCCTCGTCGGGCATTGGGGAGGCGGCGGCCGAGCAGTTCGCCGAGCGCGGCGCCACCGTCGTCGTCGTCGCCCGGCGTCGGGACCTGCTCGACGACCTCGCCGACCGGATCACCGCTGCGGGCGGCACGGCGATATCCATCCCGTGCGACGTCTCCAACATGGACGCGGTCGATGCGCTGGTCGCCGACGTCGAGAAGCGCATCGGCGGAGTCGACATCCTGATCAACAACGCCGGCCGGTCCATCCGCCGTCCGCTGGAACAGTCGCTGGAGCGCTGGCACGACGTCGAGCGCACGATGGTGCTCAACTATTACGCGCCGCTGCGGCTCATCCGCGGACTGGCGCCCGGGATGATCGAACGCGGCGACGGCCACATCATCAACGTCTCGACCTGGGGTGTGCTCAACGAGGCCGCGCCCCTGTTCTCGGTCTACAACGCTTCCAAAGCGGCGCTGACGTCGGTCACCCGGATAGCCGAAACCGAGTGGGGCCCCAAGGGTGTGCATTCGACGGCGCTGTACTACCCGCTGGTGGCGACGCCGATGATCGCGCCGACCAAGGCGTACGAGGGCATGCCCGCGCTGACCTCCGAAGAAGCCGCGGAATGGATGATCACCGCGGCCCGCACCAGACCGGTGCAGATCGCCCCCCGGATGGCGATCGCGGCCAAGGCGCTGAACACCGTCGGCCCCCGGTGGGTCAACACGCTCATGCAGCGGCGCGCGACCACCTAGGCGTGCTAGACACGAGTGATGGAGATTCTGGCGAGCAGGATGCTCCTGCGGCCGGCCGACTATCAGCGCTCGTTGCAGTTCTACCGCGACGAGATCGGGCTGGCGATTGCCCGTGAATACGGGGCGGGCACCGTGTTTTTCGCCGGTCAGTCTTTGCTGGAGCTGGCCGGCTACGGCGAGCCGGACCACTCTCGGGGACCCTTCCCGGGGGCACTGTGGCTGCAGGTCCGCGACCTGGAGGCGACCCAGGCCGAACTCCGCGGCCGGGGCGTGCCGATCGCCCGCGAGGCGCGCCGCGAACCATGGGGTCTGCACGAGATGCACGTGACCGATCCCGATGGTGTCACCCTGATATTCATCCAGGTCCCCAAGGGCCATCCGCTACGCGAAGACACCCGCCAATGAACGCGCACGAACCCAAGGTGAATTGACGGGTAACATCTGGCGACGACTCGCGATATTCCGGCATTTCACCTAATCAATCGTTCGACAAGCAATACTCCCGACCACCAGAATCAGGCCCTGTGAACATCCAGTTGTTCCTCTTGATCATTGTCGTGATCACCGCACTGGCTTTCGACTTCACCAACGGGTTTCACGACACCGGCAACGCCATGGCGACCTCCATCGCCAGCGGGGCCCTCGCACCCAAGGCGGCCGTCGCGCTCTCGGCGGTGCTGAACCTGATCGGCGCGTTCCTGTCCACTGCGGTGGCGGCCACGATCGCCAAGGGCCTGATTGACGCGAATCTGGTCACCCTGGAACTGGTGTTCGCCGGCCTCGTCGGTGGCATCGTCTGGAATTTGCTGACCTGGCTGCTCGGTATCCCCTCGAGTTCCTCGCACGCGCTGATCGGCGGCATCGTCGGCGCGACGATCGCGGCTGTCGGCGGGCACGGCGTCATCTGGCAGGGCGTGGTCTCCAAAGTGATCATTCCGGCCGTCATCGCCGCGGCGCTGGCGATCGTGGTCGGCGCGGCCGCCACCTGGCTGGTGTACCGGATCACCCGCGGCGTCGGGGACCAGCGCACCGAGGCCGGTTTCCGGCGCGGCCAGATCGGCTCGGCGTCACTGGTGTCGCTGGCCCATGGCACCAACGACGCGCAGAAGACGATGGGCGTGATCTTCCTGGCGCTGATGTCCTACGGATCGGTGAGCAAGACCGCCAGCATGCCGCCGCTGTGGGTGATCGTGTGCTGCGCGGTGGCGATGGCCGGCGGGACCTACCTGGGCGGCTGGCGGATCATCCGCACGCTGGGCAAGGGTCTGGTCGAGATCAAGTCGCCGCAGGGTATGGCGGCCGAATCGTCTTCGGCCGCAGTCATTCTGTTGTCGGCCCACTTCGGTTACGCGCTGTCCACCACGCAGGTGTGCACCGGGTCGGTGCTGGGCAGTGGGGTGGGCAAGCCGGGCGCCGAGGTGCGCTGGGGGGTGGCCGGCCGGATGGCGACCGCATGGCTGGTGACGCTGCCCCTGTCGGGGCTGGTGGGTGCGCTCACGTACTGGATCGTGCACCTGATCGGCGGCTACCCCGGCGCGATCGTCGGCTTCTCGCTGCTGATCGCGGTCGCGGCGACCATCTACCTGCGGTCGCGCCGGGTGAAGGTGGACCACAAGAACGTCAACGCCGAGTGGGAAGGCAACCTGACGGCGGGGCTGGACGGCCCCGACCTACCGCCACCGCCCGTCACGGGCCCTAAGCGGGGTGCTTCGGCACCCGAATCCGACGGCCAGATCCCGGCGCGGAGCGCCTCGTGAACGCCTGGTTCAACGTCGAAGCGACCGGCAAGATCCTGCTGTTCAGCCTGCTGGCCGGGGCGGCGCTGCCGGGGCTGTTCGCCCTCGGGGTGCGGTTGCAGGCCGCCGGGGCGAACGACGCGGGCGGCAGGGCGCGCCCGTTGCTGTCGGCCGTCGGATGGCTGATCTACGCGCTGGTGGCGGTGGTGGTGATCCTGGGCGTGCTCTACATCGCCCGAGACTTCATCGCCCATCACACGCACTATCCCTTCCTAGGCGCCAAGCCAGCGTGAAGCCGCGTCATCTGTATGCGCATAACATGGGATCTTGTTGAATCTTCGGGTGAATTGATCGCAGAATGAACCGATTCCTCAGTTCGATCGTCGCGTGGCTGCGAGCCGGGTATCCCGAAGGCATTCCGCCGACGGATTCCTTTGCCGTGCTTGCCTTGTTGGCGCGCCGGTTGACCAACGACGAGATCCGGACGGTCGCCGACGAACTGACCCGCCGCGGCGACCTGCAGATCGACAACATCGACATCGGCGTCGCGATCACTCAGCACACCGATGAGCTGCCGTCGCCCGACGACATCGAGCGAGTCCGGGTCCGACTGGCCGCCCAGGGCTGGCCGCTCGACGACGCACGCGAAAACGGGGACCGCGCATAGCCGTCCTGCGGGCAGTACCCGTCCCCCCGGGTTCGGCGACCCGTGTGTTGTTGCCCGCTTTGCAGCGGGTGCTCGGCGGCCAAGACTCGGCGATGGTCGCGGTGCCCGGCGACGCGGCCGTACCCGGGTTGCGCATCGGCGACGAGATCGACGATGACGTGGCCCTGGTGGTGACGACGTCCGGGACCACCGGTGCGCCCAAGGGCGCGTTGTTGACCGCGGCCGCTCTGACGGCCAGCGCTGCGGCCACCTACGAACGGCTCGGCGGGCCCGGACGCTGGCTGCTGGCCGTCCCGCCGTATCACATCGCCGGATTGCAGGTCTTGGTCCGCAGCGTACTGGCCGGCACCACGCCGATAGAGCTGGACGTGTCCGCCGGATTCGATATCGACGAATTGCCCTCCGCCATCACGGCTTTGGGAGCGGGGAGGCGCTACACGTCGCTGGTCGCCGCGCAGTTGGCCAAGGCGCTCACCCACCCCGGCGCCACCGCCGCGCTGGCCGAGTTGGACGCCATCCTGCTCGGCGGCGGCCCCGCACCGAGGCCCGTGCTCGACGCCGCCGCGGCAGCCGGCATCAATGTGGTGCGCACCTACGGAATGAGCGAGACCGCAGGCGGGTGCGTTTACGACGGCGTTCCGCTGAGCGGGGTGGGACTGCGCATCCGCCCCGACGGCCGCATCATGCTGGGCGGCGACACGCTGGCCAAGGGCTACCGCAACCCGGTGATCCCTGACCCGTTCGCCGAACCCGGTTGGTTCCTGACCGACGATCTCGGCGCCGTGGCCGAGTCCGGCGAACTCACCGTGCTGGGCCGCGTGGACGACGCGATCAGCACCGGTGGGTTGACCGTGCTGCCCGGTCCCGTGGAAGCCGCCCTCGCCGACCATCCGGCAATCCGCGACTGCGCCGTGTTCGGGGTGCCAGACGAACGCCTGGGCCAGCGGGTGGTGGCCGCCGTGGTCGTCGGCGCGGACGCCGCGGCACCGACGCTGCAAGAGCTGCGCACCCACCTCGTGCGCACACTCGACAGCACGGCCGCACCCCGCGAGTTGCACATCGTCGAGGAATTGCCGCGCCGCGGCATCGGCAAGGTGGACCGGGACGCGTTGGTACGGCGATTCGGGTCAATAGGCTGACCTGTCGTGAAGATCGCCCGCCGGGAAACAGCCGCGGTCGCGGTCGCGGTCGCCCTGGTGGTGGCGGCGTTCGCGCTGCCGCGGATGCACTGGGGCATCGACCCGCGCCGGGATACCGGGCTGGACCGGTTCGCCGAGCACGCCGGGGCCACGCCGATCTTCGGCTACTGGGACATCCACGCCGGCTGGGGAACCGTGGCGGCCGCCCTACTCGCGGCCGCCGCCGTGTATTGGGGTCCCGTTGTGGCGCAACGACTTTCCTGGCGTGCGCTGACACTGGGCACCTGGGCTACGGCATGCGCGTGGGCGTTTTCCCTGGCGATGATCGACGGCTTCGGGCGCGGCTTCGCGCACCGCTTGACGGGCCGGGACGAATATCTGTGGGAGGTGCCCGGCGTCACCGACATTCCGGCGACCCTGCGCACGTTTTCCAGCCGGATCCTGGATTTTCAGCCGCACTCCTGGACCACCCACGTGTCCGGCCATCCGCCGGGGGCGCTGCTGACGTTCGTGTGGCTGGACCGGATCGGTCTGCACGGGGGCGCCTGGGCAGGCTTGCTGTGCCTACTCGCGGGCTCCAGCGCGGCGGCCGCCGTCCTGGTCGCGGTGCGCGCCGTGGCCGACGAAGCCACCGCCCGGCGGGCGGCCCCGTTCGTGGCCGTGGCGCCGACGGCGATCTGGGTCGCGGTCTCGGCCGACGGCTACTTCGCCGGCGTGGCGGCCTGGGGCATCGCCCTGCTGGCGGTGGCGGTGCACGCCGCGACGCGGTTCCCGGCGCTGGTGGGGGCCGCGGCCGGAACAGTGCTGGGCTGGGGCATCTTCCTCAGCTACGGGCTGGTGCTGATGGGTTTGCCGGCGTTGGCGGTGCTGGCCTCGGCGGCGAACTGGCGGGCCGCGCTGCGGGTGCTGGGCCCCGCCGTGTTGGCCGCGGTGGCGGTGGCGGTGAGCTTCGCCGTGGCCGGCTTCTACTGGTTCGACGGCTACGAGTTGGTGCAGCAACGCTACTGGCAGGGGATCGCCAAGGACCGGCCCTTCCAATACTGGGTCTGGGGCAACCTGGCCTGTGTGGTGTGCGCCATCGGCCTGGGCAGTGTCGCCGGCCTCAGTCGAGCATTCGACCCGGCCGCGATCCGCCGACGATCAGGCCTGCACCTCCTCCTGCTGGCCGCGGTGGTCGCGATCTGCTGCGCGGATCTGAGCATGCTCAGTAAGGCCGAGACGGAACGGATCTGGTTGCCGTTCACCATCTGGTTGACTGCGGCGCCCGCGTTGCTGCCGGCGCGCTCACACCGGATCTGGCTGGCACTCAATGCCGTTGGCGCGCTGGTGCTGAACAGTGTGATATTTACGAACTGGTAGCCACGGCCAACACCGAGCCGAACCACACGGCGAGATCCGGCCCGCAATTTCGCAGCCAGGTTCGGTTCGCGCAATGCTCACAATCCGGCCGCGCGGGTGACGCGCGCGAATCGGCCGCCGGGGCTGCAGGCGTCACGCACGGCGGCGACATCGTCCACGAGGTCGACGTCGGCCAGTGGTTGCACCAGAGACACCTCTATGCCGTTGTCGCGCAACGCTTTCAGCGTGCGGTCGCCGGTGTCGGGTGTGGACATGGGGACACCGCGCAGACATGCGGCCGCGTCCGGGACGGTCAGCCCGAGTAGCCACCAGCCGCCGTCCAGCGCCAACCCCAGCACCGCCGCGTTGTCCAGCAGCCGCTGCGCGCACTCCGTCAGCAGCGCGGCGGTGACCTGCGGGGTGTCCATCCCGATCTGTAGCACCGGATAGCCGTCGGCCGCATCGGCGTGGGCGTTGGCGAGCCGGTCGGCGAAGTCCTCACCCCGCTGCTCGATCACGGTGAACGACTCCAGCCGCCGCCGTAGCTCGGCGGCACCGGCTGCGTGGTCGAGGTTGCCGGTGAGCGCGATTGCCCGGGTGGCGAACGGCGCCGCCGCGACCGCGTCCAGGGTGTCCAGCAAAGCCGCTGCGGCGATCTCGGCGGCGGCCCGGTCACCGACCGCCGCCGCCAGCCGGGTCTTGGCCAGTCCCGGCTCCGGCGCCTTGGCCACCACCAGCGCCGTCACCGGCAGGCTCACGAAATCACCTTCCAGAAGTCGACGATCGCGATGATGCTTCCTTTGAGCGACCCGCTCACCTTCGATTTGCCGCCCGTCCGCGGGCCGTAGCTGACGTCGAGTTCCACCACCCGCCACCCGGCGGCCGCGGCTCGGACCAGCAACTCCAACGGATAACCGGACCGCCGGTCGGTGACACCGAGTTCCAGCAACGCCTCGCGGCGGGCCACCCGCATCGGCGCAATGTCGTGCACCGGCAGGCCGTGCCGGGTACGCAGCCGCCAGCTCATCACCACGGTGCCCACCCGGGCCACCCACGGCCAGTGCAGCCCGGGCACCGGACGACGGCGGCCGGTGACCATGTCGGCGCCGCGCTGCAATTCGTCGACCAGACGTGGCAGGTCACCGGGATCCATCGAGCCGTCCGCGTCGATGACCGCCACGACCGGCGTCTGGACCGCGACGACTCCCGCATGTACCGCCGCGCCGTAGCCGGGTCGCGGCTCGGCGATCACCCGGGCACCGTGCCGGGTGGCGACGGCGGCGGTGTCGTCGGTGCTGTTGTTGTCCACCACCAGCGCCTGATAGCCGGCCGGGATCGCGGCGAGCACCGCCGGCAGTGATTCCGCTTCGTTGAGGCAGGGCAACACCACCGTCACGCTGGACACGGCGGTTCCGGGGTCAGCGCGGCCAGGACGGGAAGCCCCCGCGGCCGCCCCCGCCGCTGCTGCCGCCACTGCCGCCACTGCTGCCGCCGCCGCTGCTGCCGCCACCCGACGGCGCACGCGGCGCCACGGTCGGCACCCTGGGCACCTGCGGCGCCGGCGCCTGAGTCTGCGGCGCCTGCGGCACCGGTGCTTGGGTGCGCGGCGCCTGCGTCGGTGGCGGCGCCACGGTCTGCTGCTGCGTCGGCACTTGCTGCGTCGGAGCCTGTGTGGGCACCTGCTGCGTCGGCGCCTGTGTGGGCACCTCCTGCGTGGGCTGTGGCGCAACCGTCGTCGGCGGCGGTGCCACGGTGGTCGGCGCCTCCGTCGTCGGAGCCACCGTGGTGGGCGGAATCGTCGTGGTCTTCGGCGGTTGCGTGGTCGCCGGCGTCGTGGGCTGAGTCGTCGGCTGCGTGGTCGGCGCTGTCGTGGGCGGCGTCGTCGGCGCAGTCGTCGGCGGCGTGGTGGGCGGCGTGGTCGGACCGGTGGTCGGGCCAGTCGTCGGCGGCGTCGTCGGACCAGTTGTCGGGGGCGTCGTCGGCGGCGTCGTCGGCATGCCCGGCTGCCAGCCCGGGTACGGGGGCTGCCAACCCGGATACGGTGGCTGCCAGCCCGGATACGGCGGGATGAAGATCGGCACCGGCAGGGGCGCGGGGACCGGCACGGGCACCGGAGCCGCCGGAACGGGCGCCGGGGCAGGGGCCGGAGCCACGGGCGCGGGCACCTGCCTCGGGACGTTCTGCACGGCGGGCACGGTGCCGCCCTGGAAGCCCAGGGTGGGAATGTCGGGCGGCGGAGGTGGCACCGGGGCCTGCTGCTCGGTCGGCAACAGCGGCATGAACTTGCCCGGCTGGGCGTTCTGGTGGCCTTCGACCGGCAACGTGGACGCGGTCGGCCGGACGGTCACCGCGACCGCGACCGCCAGCGAAGCGAACCCAAGCACGGCGAAACCGATGACGGCATTGCTGATCAACAACCGCCTCAGCTGAGGCCGGATGCCGGCCGTCTGGGGGTCGTCGGGGTCCAACCCGTCCTCGTACTCGTCGCCGTACTCGTCCCCGTAGTCATCGAAGCCGTCGGTGTCGACCGGCAGGATGTCGTACTCGCTGGCCTGCGAATACGCCAGCTGCTCGTCGCCCGAGCTGGGCGCTCCCCCGTCGGCGGGCTGCATGAAGGCGGTCGCGTCCCCGGGGGCCGACGGGTCGCCGGAGGAAACCCCGGAATGGAAGTACGCGGTCGCGTTCGGGTCGCCGGCCGCATTCGGGTCTCCCGAGGAGACACCCGAATGGAAATTCGCGCCGCCTCCGTCCCCGGGGATCGGCGCAGCCATGGTGGCATCGCCGAGGGAGGGCGCCGCCATCGTCGCGTCGGGCGACGCGGCCGGGGCGGCCATCGTCGCGTCCGGGTTGGCGAACGGGGCAGCCATCGTCGCATCGGGAGATGCGGTCGGCACCGCCATCGTCGCGTCGGCGGCTGCGCCACGTGCCAGCGCGAAGTCGGGATCCCCCGGGATCTGCACGCTCATGGTCGACGCGGACTGCAGCTGGTCGGCGAACATCGCGGTGTTCTCTGGAGAGGTTCCCACCAGCAGGACGTCGTCAGGCGTACCGGCGTGGCCCGGGACCTGCGACATCAATGTGTCGAAGGTCGCGCCGGCGTCGCCTTCCACCGGCGTCGCGGCCAGCACCGTCGGCGGCGCGTCCGGATCACCACTGGGCACCGCCAGGCTTGCCGTCTGGCCGCCGACCAGCAGGACCGCGGCACCGGCCCGGCCTGGCCCCAGCAGCGCGGTGGCGGCCTGCGACTCCGAGACCACCTCGACGTTCGCGACGCCGGCATAGGTCAGCGCCTGCTGCAGTTGGTTGGCCGCGTACTCGTCCGACCAGACCAGTCGGGTGCCGACCAGCCGGTGACCTTCGTCGGTCAACAGCCGATTCGTACCGACAATCGTCTCGGACAGGTCCGCGACCGGATTGTTCGTCAGCTCGACCGTGGATTGATCGATCACCGCGCTACTGCGGGCGGCCTCGATCAGAGCCAGGCGTGCGACCTGGCCGGTAACGGCCACCCCCAACACCACGTCCATTTACGGCTCTCCTTCGGCTGACTACCCCACAGCCAGCAATGTCCCGGCATCATTACACTGACGGCATATTCGTCATTCGGACGACAGGGTTCCCTATGTGCGCAGCGTAACCGGATTCCCTACCCAGGGGGATGGTCACCAGATTTCCTTCGCCACTTCTAAGCCTGCTCACAGCCGCGGCCGCGTCTTCCGAATGGAGAATATGTTCGCAACCGAACAACGCAGCGGGCCAGTCAGGGGGTTCCCCTACGGCACGACGAAACCTGCGCCCGCAGCAACCGACCTCGATCCCTTGGGGGCCTCGTGAGCCTGAGCAGCGACGACACGCCGACCGGCCCCATCGTGGGTGCGCGACAAGCCCCACCCCGGCCGTCGGCACCGGAATCCCCGTCGGGAGCGCAGGCGGCCGAGCCCACCGCCCGGCAACGCAACATCAGACGCGACCTGTTGGCCGCAGCGCTGCTCATCGCGGCTTTGCTGGTGCCCTGGAACCTGTACTTCGGATTGCGCGTCCCGAACAGCAGCGCGGTGCTGTGGGCAGTCCTCGGTGCGGTGACATTGCTGTCGCTGCTGTCCCTGCTGGTCTCGCACCGCCGGCCCGGTCCCAACGGCCGGCTCCGGCTCGCCCTCAATATCCCCTACCTGCTGTTGGTAGTCGGCTTTGTGGGGTTCGCCGTGTTCGAATTCATCCGGTCCGGGGCCGCCGCCCGGGTGCTGGGCGGGGTCGGGCCCGGCGCCTGGCTGGGCGTCGCCGGGGCAGTGCTGGCCGCACAGCCGCTGCTCGTCCACCCCACCGTGGACGAGGGAAGCTACCACCGGTGGCTGCGGGCCGCGCGCCTGATCGGCTACGCATCGATGTTCGGGGTGTCGTTGAGCTCGGGGTTCACCCTGTGCTGGCGGGTGCGCTACGCCCTGCCCACCACGGGCTCGGAATCCTTCGGCGTCCGCAACACCACCGTGATCCTCACGGCGGTGGTGTACGGCGCGGTGGCGCTGGCGGCGGTGCTGGTCGCCTCCCGGTGGATCCTGCGCAACACTCCAGCATCCCGGCTCGCCACCGTGGCGCTGGGTGGTTCCGCGCTGGTGGCGGGGCTCGTGGTGTGGATCCTTCCCGTCGGCCGCTACATCGATGCGTTCCACGGCATCGCACAAAACACCCCGACGGCGGGCGTCGGCTACGAGGGCTATCTCGCCTGGGCGGCGGCCGCGGCCCTGTTTCTGCCGCTGACGCTGTTCGGTTCGCCGCTGGTACGCAAGGACCGCGACGTCTGGCGCGACGCACTGCGCATGGCGTTGATACTGATCGTCGTCTGGTGCGCCGGCTCAGTGCTGATGAGAATCAGCGACCTCGTAGTGGCCGTGCTGCTGAACTACCCCACCTTCTCGTACAACCACCTCGTGCTGGCACTTTTCGACGCGGCGACGGCGTTGGCGGCGTGGTGGGTGTGGGCGCGATTGGGTGGCGGCGCCCTGCGTTCGCGACTGACGACATGGCTGAGCGGGTCGGTGTTCGCGCTGACGGCTTCGCGGGTGATTCTCGGCGTGATTCTGGCGCCGCGATTCGACCAGGGGCCGACGCCGAACCCGGTCTACGGCAACGATTTCGCCCAGCAGATGACCAGCACGTTCGACGTCACGCTGTGCGCACTGGCGCTGTGGATCTTCCCCGCGGTCATCATCGCCGGGGTCATCCGCAAGCCGCGACGACGCCCACGACGCCGGCCGCCGGCACCCCAAGCCACCGCCGGGCAACAACGCCCCCAGGTGCCCGTCCCCACCCGTGCGGGCGGCCCGCCGCCACCGTCGGAGGCCAGGACGACGCAGTTCAGCGTCGCCCACACCGAGCACGACGCGCCCACCACGGTGCTGTCCGGGCCGGGCCGGGCACCCCGGATCTTCCGGTCGGCGGAAACCACCGGGCCGTTGCGGCCCAAGATCTACCGGCCGCCCAACCGCCCGTCCTAACGCAACGGCGCGAAGGCGAATTCGCGCAGCCCGTCGCCCGGGGACACGGCGGCCCGGAAATCGAGCACTTCGACGGCCCGCGTGGGGTCGGCCACGATGTGGCGAACATCCCCGCTGCGGTACTGGCCGGTGACTGCCGGGGACACTGCGCCGCCCCGCGCGACACACAGCGCGTCGGCCACCTCGAGGATCGAGATGGGCCGTCCCGAACAGACGTTGGCTGCGGTGAAGCCGGCGCGGTCCGCGTTCACCGCCGCCAGGTTCGCCGCAGCGACGTCGTCGACGTGCACGAAATCCCGCATCTGCCCGCCGTCTTCGAAAACCCTTGGCGCCTCCCCCTTCTCGAGTGAGGAGCGGAATATCGCCGCCACCCCGGAATACGGGGTGTCGCGCGGCATGCCCGGGCCGTAGACGTTGTGGTAGCGCAGCGCAACCACCGAACCGCCGGTGGCTTCCGACCAGGCCAGCGCGTAGTGCTCCTGCGCCGTCTTGCTCGCCGCGTACAGGCTGCGCGGCCGCAGCGCGGCGTCCTCACCGACCAACTGCCACACCACCGGCCGCCCGCAGATCGGACAGCGGTGCTCGAAGACGCCGGCGTCCAGGTCGGCGCGGCGGCGCGGCAACGGATCCACCGAGCCGTGCTCCCCGCACCGGTACCGCCCCTGCCCGTACACCACCATCGAGGACGCCAGCACCAGGCGCCGAACGCCCGCGGCGAACATCTGGGCCAGCAGCACCGTGGTCCCTAAGTCGTTGTGGCCCCCGTACTCCGGCGCGTCCGCGGCGTCGACACCGGCACCCACCATCGCCGCCTGATGGCACACCAGGTCCACCCCGGACAGCAGCGGCGCAAGTGCGTCGGCGTCGCGCACGTCGACCCGGTGACAACCTTGCGGCAGCACGGGACTCGGGCCGTGCGCAGCGGGCAGCAACGCGTCCACGCCGATCACCTCGTGGCCCGCGTCCCGCAACGCCGCGTCGACCCGGGTGCCGATGAAACCGGCCGCGCCGGTGAGCAGCACTCTCACGGCAGCTCGAACGGCAGTGGGACACCGGCGTGCTGCAGACAGTGGGTGCAGGTGCGCTCGTCGGCCACGTTGTCGATCGCGGTCTGCACCAGTTGCTTGAGGCGCACGATGTTCTCGCCAAAGGCGGCGAAGATCTCGGCGGCCTTCACCCCTTCCCCGACGGCCACACCGGCATCCACATCGGTGACCAAAGCTATTGCCGCATAACATAATTCGAGTTCGCGCGCGAGGATGGCCTCCGGGTATCCGGTCATGTTGACCAGGCTGAAGCCGGCGGCGGCGAACCACTGGCTCTCCGCGCGGGTGGAGAACCGCGGACCCTGAATCACCACCATCGTGCCGCCGTCGACCACATCCGGCAGACCGGTCACCGCGCTGCGCAGCGTCGGGCAGTACGGATCGGCGAAGCTGGCGTGCACCCCGCCGCTGTCGAAGTAGGTATCCGGGCGACCACTGGTGCGGTCCACCAGCTGATCGGGCACCACCACCGTCCCGGGCCCCAGCAAGGGGTTCAGACTGCCGACCGCGCACGGTGCGAATACCCGCCGGACCCCCAGCGCCCGCAGCGCCCACATGTTGGCCCGGTACGGGACGGTGTGCGGCGAGTACTGGTGACGGGCGCCGTGCCGGGGCAGGAACGCAACCTCGTGCCCGCCGATGGCGCCGATCGTGATCGGGTCGCTCGGCGCGCCCCACGGGGTCTCGGGGTACACCGTGCGGGTGTCGGATCCGAGGAATGTGTAGAAGCCGCTGCCACCGATGACTCCGAGCATCCGCCCATTGTGATGCATGAGGCAGGATGCCCTGGTGGCCAGTTTTGCGCAGTGGATCGCCGGAGCGCGCCCGCGGACCCTGCCGAACGCGGTCGCGCCGGTGGTCGCCGGCACCGGCGCCGCGGCGTGGCTGCACGCCGCCGTGTGGTGGAAGGCGCTGCTGGCTCTGGCCGTGTCCCTCTGCTTCGTCATCGGGGTGAACTACGCCAACGACTACTCCGACGGCATCCGGGGCACCGACGACGTGCGGGCCGGCCCGGTGCGGCTGGTGGGTGCCCGGCTGGCGACACCGCGCGCGGTGCTGACCGCGGCACTGGTCAGCCTGTTCGTCGGCAGCGTGGCGGGACTGGCGCTGGCGCTGGTCAGCGCGCCGTGGTTGATCGCGATCGGTGTGGGGTGCGTCGCCGGGGCCTGGCTGTACACCGGCGGGTCCAAACCGTACGGGTACTCGGGGCTGGGCGAGGTGGCGGTGTTCGTGTTCTTCGGCCTCATCGCCGTCCTCGGCACGCAGTACACCCAGGCCTTGCGGGTGGACTGGGTGGGCTTGGTGCTGGCGGTCGCGGTCGGTGCGTTGTCGTCGTCGGTGCTGGTCGCCAACAATCTGCGCGACATTCCCACCGACACCGAATCCGGCAAGATCACCCTCGCGGTTCGGTTGGGTGACCGCCGTACCCGGCTGCTCTACCACGCTTTGCTGGTCACCGCCGTAGTTATGACGCTGGTTCTGCTGGCGGCGACGCCGTGGTGCGCGGTGGGACTGGTGGCCACGCCGCTGGCGCTGCGCGCCGACCGGCCGGTGCGCGCCGGGCTGGGTGGGCCGCAGCTGATCCCGGTGCTGCGCGACACCGGGCTGGCCATGGTGGTGTGGTCCGCCGCGGTCGCGCTGGCACTTTCCCTGGCCGGCTGACCGCACGCAATTCCCCGGCGCCTACTGGCCCGTTGTGTTTTACTTGCTCAAATGTGTTGCGCCACAGAATAACAAGGCGTCCACCAGAGGGGAACTGTACTGATGAGTGAGCGGCTCGACGACCATGCGACTCAGCGTCTGTCTGCGTCGCCGCCCGGTCCGCCCGGCCCGTCCGGGCCGTACGCGGGGCCGCCCGGTCCGTTGGGGGGGCCGTATCCGGCGTATCCGGTCAGCCGTTCCACCAACTCCCTGGCGATCGCGGCGCTCGTCACATCGCTGGTCTTGGCGCCGTTGGGGATCGTCTTCGGGCATATCTCGCTATCCCAGATCAAGCGCACCGGCGAGGACGGTCGCGGCTTTGCCATCGCCGGGCTGGTGCTGGGATACATCGGGACAGTCCTGGGGATCATCGGGCTGATCGGCGTGCTGGTGTTCATGGCGTCGGTGAACTCGGCGCTGCACAGCCACGCGAGTTCACGATCGCGCAGCACTCCCACCACTTCCGAAACCCCCGTCGGGGTTCCCGACGCGACGGCGCGGGCGATAAAGGACGCTCGGGTCGGCGATTGCATCCGTCGGGTGACCGGGGCGAAGAAGACGGACGGCAGCAGGGAGGTGACGGTTTCGCCCGCCGCCTGCGGGTCGAGTGCCGCGACGGACAAGGTCACCAAACGCACCACCAGAACATCCGATTGCCCCGGCAGCCAGTGGGTGCGTACCCAGGCCTACCGCCCGCCGATCGTCCTTTGCCTGTCCAAGTTGCGGTAATCCGACGTCTGTCCTCGACCCCGGTACACGCTCGCAGCGAGCACGCATAGAGTCGATCCAGCCCTAGCGGCAGAAGCGACCGATTGCTGCGGCGGGAAGGACATCGCTATGACTGAGATTGCGACGATCAACGGCCCGAAGAAAGTAGGGTTGCTCAGCGTCGGCGCCTACCGCCCTGAGCGAGTCGTCACCAACGAGGAGATCTGCCAGAACATCGACTCCTCCGACGAGTGGATCTACTCGCGCACCGGGATCAAGTCGCGCCGGTTCGCCGCCGACGACGAATCCGCGGCGTCGATGGCCGCCGAAGCCTGTCGGCGGGCACTGAAGAACGCCTCGCTGACACCGGCCGACATCAACGGCGTGATCGTCACCACCAACACCCATTTCCTGCAGACGCCGCCGGCCGCCCCGATGGTCGCGGCGGCGCTGGGCGCCAACGACGTGCTGGGCTTCGACCTGTCTGCCGGCTGCGCTGGGTTCGGATATGCGCTGAGCACCGCGGCGGACATGATCCGCGCCGGCGGCGCCGGAAAGATGCTGGTGGTCGGCACTGAGAAACTGTCCCCGACGATAGACATGCACGACCGCGGCAACTGCTTCATCTTCGCCGACGGCGCCGCCGCGGTGGTCGTCGGCGAGACACCCACCCAGGGCATCGGGCCCACGGTGGCGGGCAGCGACGGCGAGCAGTCCGGCGCGATCCGCCAGGACATCGACTGGATCACGTTCGCGCAGAATCCCTCCGGCCCACGGCCGTTCGTGCGGCTCGAGGGTCCGGCGGTGTTCCGCTGGGCGGCCTTCAAGATGGGCGATGTCGGCCGCCGCGCGCTGGAGGCCGCCGGTGTCGGGCCGGATCAGATCGACGTGTTCGTCCCCCATCAGGCCAACAGCCGCATCAACGAGTTGCTGGTCAAGAACCTGCAATTGCGACCGGACACCGTCGTCGCAAACGACATCGAGCACTCCGGGAACACCTCCGCGGCGTCCATCCCGCTGGCCATCGCGGAACTGATGGACACCGGGGCGGCCCAGCCCGGCGATCTGGCGCTGCTGATCGGCTACGGCGCCGGACTCACCTACGCCGCGCAGGTGGTACGCATGCCGCTGCACAGCGACAGCTGAGGCTCAGCCTTGGGCCGGCCCCTCCTCGGCGGCCGGCGTCTCCCCCCGTAGCCGGGCTCGCAACCGGTCCCGCTCGGCACGGCGATGTTCCCCGGCGGCAGCAAGAGTGGCCGTGGCGCGCCGGCGCAGCGGCCCGAATACCCACATTCCCAGCGGCATGGAGATGACCAGGCCGCCCAGTGCGGCGACCGTGAGCGGGAAGTCGGCCACCCCGATCAGCCGGCCCAAGCCGTAGATCAGAGCAGTGATCACCACCACCAGCAGCAGCCGGGCCGCGACGTAAAGCAGGACGTCGGCGAGGCCGCGACCGCGGGACGGAACCCGAGTGGGCTTGTCGCTAGGCGTTTCTGACACGACTTGAGCCTAGCGACAGGCCCGCCACGGGTATATTCGCTCACAGGAGGTGTCGAGTGCTTTACCTGCTCGTCGTCCTTATTCTGGGGACGCTGATCTATCTCGGCTGGCGTGCGGCGCGGTCACAGACCAGCCCGCCGAAGACGCGTGTCATCGGACCCGACGACGATCCGGAGTTCCTGCGCCGATTGGGCGACAACAAGCCGCGCTAGACGAACTGCGGGTTGGAACGCCGCTGGTCACCGGGGAACCCATCGGCGACCACCGCCGCCAGCTCGAGCAGCGCCTCGCGGGTGTCCCGCTTCAGCCGATCCAGTTCGATCTCGGCGCCTTCTTCCAGGTGCGGGTCGTAGGGCACGACCCGCACGGCCCGGCAGCGCCGCGCGAAATGCTCGATCACCTTGTCCATGTCGACCTTGCCGGCCCGCGGCCGCACGGCGTTGATGACCGTGATCGAGTTGCGCACCAGGTCTTCATGGCCGTGGGCGTCCAGCCAGTCCAGCGTCGCCGACGCGCTGCGGGCCCCGTCGATGGAGCCCGACGCGACCACGATCAGCACGTCGGACCGGGCCAGGATCGCCGACATCGCCGAGTGCAGCAGTCCCGCGCCGCAGTCGGTGAGTACCAGGCCGTAGAAGCGTTCCAGGATGTCCAGGCTGCGCTTGTAGTCCTCGGAGCTGAATGCCTCCGACAACGTCGGGTCGCTCGAGGAGGCGAGCACCTCCAGCCCGGCCTTGTTCTGTGAGGTGTAGCTGCGGATGTCGCTGTAGCGGTCGATGCTCTCGGCGTCGCGCAGCAGGTGTCGCACGGTGGCCGGCGTTTCGAGCGGCAGCTTCTGGCTCAGCGTGCCGCGGTCGGGGTTGGCGTCCACGGCGGCCACCCGGTCACCCCGCACGGACGCGAAGGTGGATCCCAGGGTCGCGGTGATGGTCGTCTTGCCGACGCCGCCCTTCAACGACAGCACCGCGATGCGGTAGCAACCGCGCAGCGGCCGGTTGATCTGGGCGACCAGGTTGTTGTGCTTCATCGCCCGGGGACTCTCCCCCAGGTTGATCAGCTGACCCGACAGCACGTACAGCAGCCGGCGCCAGCCTTCCGATGGCGGCGGCTTCACCGGCTTGAGCAGGACGGTCGTGGACAGCTCGGGATACGGCGCGTGCGGCAGCGGCTCGGGACGGAACTGGGGCCGCTCTTCGATGCCGGAGTCCTCCGGCGGGCCCGGGTAATAGGCGCCGTACGCAGTCGGGTCGACCCGTGTCACACCGGACACCGGGCCGGTCGTCGGCCCCGGATCCCACTGCGGCACGTCGGCGGGGGGCGGCGGCGGAGGGTCAGCGGGCGCCGACAGCCGGCGCTCGGTGCGGAAACCCGCGAACGCACGGGTCGGCGCCTCGGCGGTGGCGTCCACCGGCGGTTCCACGCCCAGCGGCGCCTGAGCCTGCACCGTCGGCTGCTCGGGGCTGGCGTCGGCCGCCGCGGTACCCGGGTGGACCCGCGGCGCCCCCGCGCCCGGCGTTGGATGTTCTGACACTCGTGCTCCCCCTTGTTGCCCGCTTGTTCGGGTCGGTCACGTTCGGGTCAGCCCACGCCCGCATACGAGTGCAGGCCAACGGTCACCAGGTTAACGAAGAACAGATTGAAGACCATGGCCACGAACCCGGCGACGTTGATCCAGGCCGCCTTGCGATCCCGCCAACCGGCCGTTGACCTGGCATGGAGGTAGGCGGCGTACACCACCCATGCGATGAACGACACGGTTTCTTTGGGGTCCCAGCCCCAGTACCGGCCCCAGGCTTCCTCGGCCCAGATCGCACCGAAGATGACCCCGAAGCCGAACACCGGGAAGGCGAAAATGGTGGTTCGGTAGGCGATCCGATCAAGCGTCTGCGCGTCGGGAAAGCGTTGCACCAGCCGCGCCAGTTGGCTCTCGGTGCCCGGTTCGCCCAGCCGCGAGGTGCGCAGCAGAAACAGGATGCTGGCGATGCCCGCCACCAGGAAAACACCCGAGCCGAGGCTGACCACCGAGACATGGATGGGCAGCCAGTACGACTGCAGGGCCGGCATCACCGGTGCCGCGTTGGCATAGAGCCAGCGGCCGGACACGGTCAGCAGGATCAGCACCGGGAGCAGCAGGAACACCCACAGCGGCCGGTATTGCGGGCGGCGCAGCACGACGGCACCAGCGACCAGCCCGGACAGGCAGGTCAGGTTGATGAACTCGTACATGTTGCCCCAGGGCACCCGCATGGTGGCCAGGCCGCGCAGCACGATGCAGCCCAACAGCAGGGCGATGCCGAGGTAGAGCACGGCGAGGCCGGCGCGGCCGACGCGTTCGTCGAACGGCCGGCTCGGGGTGTGCGCCACGACGCCGGGGGTGGCGCTGTCGGTGGTGACGGCGCCGCCCCTGCTTCCGACGGCCACCGGTTCGAGTTTCCGGGTGCGCACGTAGGCGAGTTCGCAGGCCAGTAGCAGCAGCGCAACCACGAGCGCCACCACCGCGGAGGTGAAGGCCCAGTCGGAGTAGCGGGCCAGCCCGATGTTCACGTGCTGGGTATTCATGTGACGTCCCTTCCGGCCTTGGCGGGGATGCCGGCGGGCGCGCCGGAGTCGCCCAATCCTGCCGTCAACCGCTCGGTCAAGCGCTCGAACTCGTCACCCCACCCGGAGTTGTCGGTACGCGCCAGGCCGCCCAGTTCGACGTTGACCGTACCTGGTGGCTCCCCGGCCGGTGTGAGACGAACCCACACCCGGCGCCGGCGGACCAGCAGCGACACCAGCAGCCCGGCCATCATGGTGATCGCGAAGACCAGCACCCAGATCTGCCCGGGATCGTGGGATACCTGCAGGTTGACAAACGGTATGGCGCCATCGAAGCGCACGGTGGTGCCAGCAGCCGGGCCCTGGTCAATGCGCACCTGCTCCCCGACGCGCAGGTTGACCCGCTTCTCCTTGGTGAGCCGGCCCTGTTCGATCAGGCGGGGGTCCAGGTTGAACAGCGACTGCGGCCGGCCGGTGTCCAGGCCGGTGTCGCCGCGGTAGATGTCGATGGCCACCGCGGGGTCATTGAGCGCCGGGAAGCGTGACGACAGCAGGGTGCCGTCAAGCTGCTCGGTGGGTGCCAGCAAACCCTGGATCGCGATCTCGTGCTTGCGCCGCTCCTCGGCGCTCGGATAGCTGCCGGCCGGCGGATCGATGCGCGCCACCCCCGACGACAGCAGGGTCTGCGGGTTGTCCGGCCGCCACTGCACCGTCGAGGTCCGGGTCTGCCCGTTCGGGAACGTCACCGTGAAGGTGGGGGCGTAGCCGTGGCCCTGCAGGTACACCCGGTCCCCGCCGATGCGCAGCGGGTGGTTCACCTCGAGCCGGTAGGGCCGCCAAATGTCCGACGTGAGGTCGTCCCCGGCCTGGTAGGCGATGTCTGCGGCGAACGAAGTGGCCTGTCCGGACGGCAGGTAGTTGGCCTGAAAATCGTGAACGCGCAGGCAGACCGGGTGCAGCGAGGTGCCGTCGACGGTGTTGCCGGCGCGGAACGAGTCGAACGCAGCCGGCGTGGCCGAGCAGAAGCCGGGGCCGCCGTCGGCGATGACGATCACGTTGCCCTCGTAGCCGAACAGCTTTCCGGCGGCGACCGCGACCAGCAGGCCCAGCAGCGAGAAGTGGAACACCAGGTTGCCGAACTCGCGCAGGTAGCCCTTTTCCGCGGACACCTCGACCGCGTCGCCCTGACGTCTGGTCGCGGTCCGCCAGCCGCGCAGCCGGCCGGTGATGGAGGCGGCCAGACTGTCGGGGTCGCCGACGGCTTCGGC
>NZ_LZKQ01000211.1 GCF_001668675.1 Mycobacterium asiaticum
GGGGCCGGCGGTCTACTGGGCGGGGGCGGCAACGGCGGTAACGGCGGACTCAGCCCGAACACCGTCGGTGGTACCGGCGCCGCGAACGGCACCGGCGGCGCCGGCGGGGCCGGCGGCAACGGCGGTCTGCTCGGCGGATTCCTCGGTTCCGGCGGTGGCAACGGCGGCACGGGTGGTGCCGGCTTCGTCTCGGGCGGTCATGGTGGGGCCGGTGGCAACGGCGGACTGATCGCCGGGTTCGGCGGGTCGGGCGGCGACGGCGGGGCCGCAACCCACGTCCTTCAGGCCGGCGGAAACGGTGGCACCGGCGGAAACGGTGGCAACGGCGGACTGCTTTTCGGGGCCGGTGGCGCGGGCGGCGACGGCGGATACAGCCCAATCCAGGGTGTCGGGGGTAGCGGCGGCAATGGCGGGAACGCGGGATTGTTCTTCTCCAGCGGCGGCGCCGGCGGCACCGGCGGCTTCGGCGACGACGGCGGCGGCAAGGGTGGAGCCGGGGGCAACGCCGGGTTCATCGGTAACGGTGGAGTGGGTGGCGCCGGCGGCATGGCCGAAACAGTGTCTGGCGGCGGTGGTGGCGCCGGAGGCTACGGCGGCCTGTTGCTGGGGAATGGCGGGGCGGGAGGTACCGCGGGCCTGGGCGGCAACGTCCTGCCCGTCTCCGGTGGCGCCGGCGGCAACGCCTTCCTGATCGGCAACGGCGGCAACGGCGGCGTCGGGAATGTGCTGGGCCTTGGCGGCGCCAGCGGAGTGCTGCTGGGACTGGACGGTTTCAACGCTCCGGCCAGTACCTCGCAGTGGCACACCTTCCAGCAGAACGCGCTCAACGCGCTGAACGCACCCAGCCAGTTGCTGACCGGGCGCCCGTTGATCGGCAATGGCGCACCAGGGGCCTACGGGTCGGGCGCCAGTGGGGGTGGCGGCGGCTGGTTGTTGGGTGACGGCGGCGCGGGTGGCTCGGCCGGCACGCTCGGCCAGAGCGGCGGAAATGGCGGAGCCGCCGGGCTTTTCGGCACCGGAGGATCCGGCGGACCGGGCCAATTCTCGTCGGGCTTGGCCGGTGCAGGCGCCGGCGGGGCCGGTGGAGCCGGAGGCTGGCTGCTCGGTAACGGCGGCGTCGGTGGCACCGGCGGGACCGGAGTGGTGGACGGGCTTGCCGGCGCCGGCGGAATCGGTGGCGGCGGTGGGTTGTTCGGCGCGGGCGGCGGCGGTGGCGTCGGCGGATTCAGCGAGGACGGCACCGCCGGGACCGGTGGGCGGGGCGGCAATGGCGGTCTGCTGGCCGGGCTCGCGGGCGCAGGTGGCGGGGACGGCGGGACCGGCGGGAACGGCCTGTTCAACGGCGGCGCCGGCGGTGCCGGGGGCAACGCGGGCCTGCTGGGCGGGCCGGGCGGCGCGGGAGGCGCCGGAGGTGTCGGTGGGTTCAGCGCGATCGGACCCGGCAACGGTGGCGCCGGAGGGGCCGGGGGCAACGGCGGAACGCTGTTCGGCAACGGCGGCGCCGGGGGTAGCGGCGGGTTCGGCCAGTTCGGCACGGGCGGCACCGGCGGAAACGGCGGCATTTCCGGGTTGCTGATGTCCGGCGGCGACGGCGGCACCGGCGGCGAAGGAACGTTCGGCGGCAACGGCGGCGCGGGCGGCAGCGCGACCCTGCTCGGCTGCGGCGGCGCCGGGGGAACCGGTGGCTCGAGCGGCGCGTCGCTTCCTGGTAACTCCGGCACGGCAGGCAACGGCGGCAACGGCGGTAGGGCCGGCGCGCTGATAGGAATCGGCGGCGCGGGCGGCGCCGGTGGCCAGAGCCCCGCGGTCGGCGGCGGGGGCGGCAACACCGTGCTCAGCGGCAACGGCGGCAACGCCGTGCTGATCGGCGTGGGCGGCAATGGCGGCAACAGCGGCACCCCGCTCTACCTCGGCGGTAGTGGCGGCGTCGGCGGCGTACTGCTGGGACGGAACGGGTCGGACGGGTTGCCGTAGCCCTGCTGGAACACCTCGGCAAGCCGAAGCACTCTTCATTTGCACGCTTCGCGCACCCAAACCATTAGCCTTATGCCTGGCACGCCACCGCGTACTCGGGTCCGACGCCTCCACCGTCGGGCGCGTGCAGGTGCTTCCGGTCGGTTAGCCGCGCGAAAGGCGGGTGAAGGAGTCGGCGATGGGTGACACGACCGAGGGTTCGCGGGAAGGCACGCAGTTCGGACCATATCTGTTGCGACGCTTGGTGGGTCGCGGCGGCATGGGCGACGTCTACGAGGCCGAGGACACAGTCCGGGAGCGGGTCGTCGCCCTCAAGCTCATGTCGCAAACGCTGTCGCAGGATCCCGTTTTCCGGACGCGGATGCAGCGCGAGGCCCGCACCGCCGGCCGGTTGCAGGAACCGCACGTCGTACCGATCCACGACTACGGCGAGATCGACGGCCAGCTGTATGTGGACATGCGCCTGATCGACGGCAAGGACCTCGCCGCCCTGCTGAAGCGCTATGGCCCGCTCACCCCGCCCCGCGCGGTCGCCGTGGTGCGTCAGATCGGTTCGGCACTCGACGCGGCGCACGCCGCCGGCGTGACGCACCGCGACGTCAAACCGGAAAACATCCTGGTCAGCGCCGACGACTTCGCCTATCTCGTCGACTTCGGGATCGCCAGCGCCGGCACCGACGAGAAGCTCACGCAACTCGGCAGCACGGTGGGCACGCTCTACTACATGGCGCCGGAGCGCTTCGGCGAGACCGAAGTGACCTATCGGGCCGACATCTACGCGCTGGCTTGTGTCTTGTACGAGTGCCTGGTCGGAACCCCGCCCTTCCGTGGCGACCAGCTGGCCGTCATGGGCGCGCACCTGAACCAGCCACCACCGCGGCCCAGCGTCGCGCGTCCGGGCATCCCAGCCGCCTTCGACGAGGTGATCGCCCGTGGAATGGCCAAGGACCCGGTAGACCGCTATCCCACCTGCAGCGACCTGTCGGCGGCGGCCTACGCCGCCCTGGCCACACCGGACCAGGACCGCGCCAGCGACATTCTGCAGCGCAGTCAGGTGGCGCAGGTGCCGCCGTCCTTCGCGGGGCAGGCACCCAGCGGGTTCGTGCCCCCGCCGGGGCCGCCGCAAGGCTGGTCCACCCCGTCGTCGTTCGCGGGCATGCCGCCCGGGGGGCCTTCGAGTGGCCCACTGCCGGCGCAGTGGCCGGGCACCCAGGGCTGGGGCGGCGCACCCCCGGGGACCGTCGGCACGCCGCCGTGGGGCCAGCAGCAAGCCCGTCCCACCAAGCTGCTGCGCAAACCCTGGTTCTGGGCGGGGCTGACGATCGCCGTCATCGTGGCGGTGGTGGGCGGGGTGATCATCGGCTTCTCGCCGCGTCGGGAATCACCGCAGCCGCCCAAATCCTCCACAGCGGCGCCGGCCGCGGACGCGGTCACGTTGAACGTCCTCAATGACGGTGTGTTCGTTGGCAGTTCCGCTGCGGTCGCGACGATCGACGTCTTCAACGAACCGATCTGTCCGCCGTGCGGCGCCTTCATCAGGTCCTACGCCGGCGACATCGATGCCGCGGTGGCGAACAAGAAGCTCGCGGTTCGCTACCACCTGCTGAACTTTCTCGACGACCAGTCGCATACCAAGAACTACTCGACCAGGGCCGTGGCAGCCTCCTATTGTGTTGCGGGCCAGAACGACCCGAAGGTGTACACCAATTTCTATTCCGCGCTGTTCGGCAGCGACTTCCAGCCGCAGGAGGGTGCCGCCTCGGATAGGACCGACGCCGAGCTGGCGCGGCTGGCGCAGTCCGTCGGGGCGAACACCAACGCGACCAACTGCATCAAATCGGGAATGGACCTCGGTACCGCACAAATCAAGGCGAACAATTCCAGCGCGACCCTGGCCGGGTTCAATGCCCAGGGCACGCCGTTCGTATGGGACGGCACCGGCGGGGTGGACCTACAGAATCCGAACTGGCTCACCAAGTTGATCGGCTGACTGCAATGAGCGAACGCATCGAGATCGACCGCACCATCGCCGCGCCGGCAGCGGATATCTTCGCGGTGCTATGCGACCCGCAGGGCCATGTGGCGATCGACTCGTCGGGAATGTTGCAGGACGCCGAAGGCCAGCCGGTGGCCGCCGTCGGTGACACCTTTGTGGTCCACATGGATCGGGAAGCGCTGAACGATTACCCGCAGTTGGGCAAATACGACGTCACGGTCGAGATCTCGGAGTTCGACCGCGATCGGTTGATCGCATGGACCATTCTCGGCCAGCTCCGGCCGCAAATCGGTCACATCTACGGTTACCGGCTACAGCCGACTCAGGACGGCGCGGCCACCGTGGTCACGTCGTTCTACGACTGGTCCAACATCGACCCCACCTGGCGCGAAGCCGGGATCTTCCCGGTCATCTCCGAAGGCGCGCTGCGGGCCACGCTCGGCATCCTGGACCGCACCGTGCGGCGCGGGTACCCGCGCCGGTAACCGGCTCGCCGGGGCCGGGGTTGCCGGGTCCTGTCAGAGGCGTTCGGTAGGGTCCCTCGGGTGACTCCCACAGCCAGCATCAAACCCGTAAATGCCCGTCTCGCTGAGGAACTCGCGATCGCCGAGGCCCAGGTGGCCGCGGCCGTCAAGCTGCTCGACGACGGCGCCACCGTCCCGTTCATCGCCCGCTACCGCAAGGAGGCGACCGGCAGCCTCGACGACGGGCAGCTTCGTCACCTCGAGGAGCGGTTGCGGTATCTGCGGGAACTCGACGAGCGGCGCGCTGCGGTGCTGGCCTCGATCAAAGAACAGGGCAAGCTCACCGACGAGTTGCGCGGCGCCTTGATCGCCGCCGACACCAAGGCGCGCGTCGAGGACATCTATCTGCCCTACAAGCCCAAGCGGCGGACCAAGGCACAGATCGCCCGGGAAGCGGGCCTGGAGCCACTGGCCGACCGACTGATCGCCGACTCGACGCTGACGCCGGAAACCGCTGCCGGGGAATTTGTCGGCGCCGCCGTCGCCGACACCGCCGCCGCGCTGGAGGGCGCCCGGCACATCCTCATCGAGCGCGCCGCCGAGAACGCGGAGCTGGTCGGCTCGGTCCGTGAGACGTTCTGGGCCAAGGCTCGCCTGCGCACCGGACCGGTCTCCGCCGAAATCGCGAAAAGCGCTGCTGGGCAGAAGTTCCGGGATTATTTCGAGTACACCGAATCGGTGCGGGACATGCCCTCGCACCGGGTGCTGGCGATCCTGCGCGGCGAGAAGGAGAAGGTGCTGGCCTGCAATTTCGACGGCGGCCCCGACGGGGAGTACGAGGTGATGATCGCGCGCGGCCTCGGCATCGACCTGGCCCGGCCCGCCGATCGCCACCCAGCCCAGCGCTGGCTGACCACCACGGTCAGCTTCGCCTGGCGCACCAGGCTGATGTTCTCCGCGACCGTCGATGCCCGGGTCCGGTTGCGGCAGCGGGCCGAAGAGGAAGCCGTTGCGGTATTCGCGCAGAACCTCAAAGACCTGTTGCTGGCCGCACCCGCCGGCGCCCGCCCGACGCTCGGCCTCGACCCGGGCTTCCGGACCGGTGTCAAGGTCGCCGTGGTCGACGGCACCGGCAAGGTGGTGGACACCTGCGCGATCTACCCACATCAGCCGCAGCGCCAATGGGATGCGGCCAAGGCGACCCTCGCCGCGCTCATCGCCCGGCACAATATCGAGCTGATCGCCATCGGCAACGGCACCGCGTCACGCGAAACCGACGCGCTGGCAAGCGAATTGATCGCCGACATCCGGGCGGCCGGGGGACCGGCGAGCGCCCCCGTCAAAGTGCTGGTGAGCGAAGCCGGCGCATCAGTCTATTCCGCTTCGGCGTATGCGGCGCACGAGCTACCGCGCCTCGACGTCACCCTGCGCGGTGCCGTTTCCATCGCCAGGCGCCTACAGGATCCGCTGGCCGAATTGGTCAAGATCGAGCCCAAATCGATCGGCGTGGGTCAATATCAACACGACGTGACGCCGGGCATCCTCGCCCGAAGCTTGGACGCCGTCGTCGAGGACGCGGTGAACGCGGTGGGCGTCGACGTCAATACCGCGTCCGTCCCGCTGCTGTCGCGGGTATCGGGCATCTCGGAATCCTTGGCCGAGGCCATCGTGGCCTACCGCGACAGCACCGGGCCGTTCGCCAGCCGCGGTGCCCTGCTCGACGTTCCTCGGTTGGGGCCCAAGGCTTTCGAGCAGTGCGCGGGCTTCCTGCGGGTCCGTGACGGCGACGACCCGCTGGATGCCTCCGGTGTGCACCCCGAGGCCTATCCGGTGGTCCGGCGCATGCTGGACCGCAGCGGTCTCACGCTGGCCGAGATCATCGGTGATCAGCGCGCGCTGCGGAAGCTGCGGCCCGCCGACTTCGCCGACGACACGTTCGGTGTGCCGACCGTCACCGATATCCTCGCCGAGCTGGAAAAGCCCGGCCGCGACCCCCGGCCCGCGTTCACCTCGGCGACGTTCGCGGCCGGGGTGCAGAAGATCACCGACCTCAAGCCCGGCATGGTGCTGGAAGGCGTGGTGACCAACGTGGCCGCATTCGGTGCCTTCGTCGACATCGGGGTGCACCAGGACGGCCTGGTGCACGTCTCCGCAATGGCCGACCGCTACGTGTCGGATCCGCATGATGTCGTGCGGTCCGGGCAAGTGGTGCGGGTGCGCGTCACCGACGTCGACGTGGAACGTCAGCGCATCGGATTGACCCTGCGGCTACAGGACCGGGCGCCGCGCGACCAGCGCAAGGACCGGTCGCCCGCACCGCGGGCACGCGGCAACCACACCGGCCGCCGGGAAGCTGCCCCGGCGGGCAACTCGATGGCTCAGGCGCTGCGCGACGCGGGCTTTGGGAGATAGGAGGGCAGATAGGAGGGGAGATAGACGCACAGAACCCGCTGGTGGGCGGGTCGGGTAGTACTACTCATTCGGCGCGGCCCGTCGATCGGCATGCTGGTCGAATGCCCCTCGCTACCTCCACTGCCACGGGCGTGCCCGGTCCCGCCTCGAACGACGCCGCCGCCCGCCCGCGTGACCGAGCCGTCGACGTCGCACGGCTGACCGCCCTGGTCGTCGTGATGTTCGGCCACTGTGCGCTGCTGCTCGGCACCATTGACGCCGGCGGCGTGCGGATCGGCAATCTGCTTGGTGCGATGCCGGCGATCGCGCCGGTGACCTGGATCGTGCAGGTGATGCCGTTGTTCTTCCTGGCCGGCGGCGCCGCGGGTGCCTATGGCTGGCACCCGGGCGCGGCCTGGGGTTCGTGGCTGTTCAGCCGCGCGCAGCGGTTGTGCCGCCCGGTGTTCTGGTACCTCGCGGCGTGGACGGTCGCGCTGCTGGTGGTGCGCGAAACCGTTGGGGAGGAATCGGCGGCGGACCTCGGCCGCGAATGTGTGGCGCTGCTGTGGTTTCTCGGCGTGTACCTGGTGGTGCTGGCGTTCGTGCCGGCGCTGACCCGGTTGCGTACCGGGCGTGCGGTCGCCCTGACCCTGGGCGGCCTGCTCGGCCTGGCCGCCGCGGTCGACGGGATCCGATTCGCCGTGGGCACAGCCGAATCAGGGGTGGCCAACTTCCTGATCGTGTGGCTGATTCCGGTGGTGATCGGTGTCGCATATGCGCGCGGACTGGTCGGTGTGCGTGCCGCCGTCGTCGCGGCCGTCGGTGCGTTCACGGGCCAGGTGCTGCTGGCGGTTGCCGGCGCGTACGAGGTCTCGCTGGTGGTGACCGGCGCGGAGCGCATGTCGAATGTGGCCCCGCCGACGCTGTTGCTGGCCCTGCACTGCACCTGGATGTCGTGTGCGTTCGTGGCTGTTGCGGCCCCGATTCGGCAGTGGGCGGCGAGGCCGTGGGTCTGGCACGTCGTCGCCGTGGGCAACGGGGGAGCGATGACGTTGTATCTGTGGCACATCCCGGCGATCGCCCTGTCGGCTGTCGGCCTGCACGCGGTCGGCCTGGACGCCTACGACGTGCACGCACCGGGGTTCTGGGGCCTGCTCGGGTTGCGGGCAGTGGTGTTCGCCGTCGTCATGGCAGTGTTGTTCCGGCTGCTCTCTCCGCTCGAGCACCGACGGCTGCCCTGGTGGGATGGCCCGATCCGCCCCGCCGGGCCCCGGACGGCAGTTGCGGGTGTGCTGGTGTGTGTCGCAGGGGTTTTGGTGGTGCTGCTCGCCAAGCAGGGGATGACCGGTGTCGCCGGGTGGACGGCATTGGCCTGCTTTGTGGCCGCGGCGGCGTCGGCCCGCGCCGCGATCAGCCCCGGGCCATCGCGGAATCCGGTGCGGCCCAGTCGGTCGACACCTTCCGGTGCTTGATCAGCCACGTGTCGGCGTCGGGTACCAGGACGTCGCGGTAGCGCCCGAAGTGGTCGAGCCCGACGTGGGTCGTCACGGTGAAGTACGACGAGACGAAGGCCCGCTCCGGCGTCAGCCCGGTGAACAACACGTTGGTCACGTTGTGCCGGACGATGGGTTTGACATCGGTGCCCGTGGCGATGCTGCCGGTGAGGCCGCCGAGGAATTTCGCGATCTCGGTGCGGCCGTGCAGTGATTGCAGCCCGCGGATTTCCAGCACACCGTCGGAACAAAAAGTCGCGGCAAGGTCGTCGACCAGGCCGGCGTCACCCGACCAGTTGTAACGTGCCAACGTGTCGCGAATCTGTTCCCGCGCAACAAGTTCCCAGATCTCCACTAGCCCCTCTCCTTACCCGAACGGGCGGTTCGCCCGTACCCCTCGGTACATGCCCCAACGCACGATCAGCGGCATGACCACCCGCTCCACCGACCACAACGGAAACCTAAAGGCGTGACCGGTGGGCAGGAACACCTCCAGCCCGTCGGGCTGGATCCCGATCAGTGAGCCCCACCGTCGGGTCGGCGCCCGGAATGCGCGCAGCGGACGGTCGGCGAATGTGGCACGAATGTTGCGGGCCAGCAACGCATCTCCCCGGTTGCGGGCGGAGCTGCGCAGTGGGTCGGTGGCCGCCACATCGCCGACCGCGAAGACGTCGCGATGGCCCGGCACCGAAAGTTCCGGTGTCACCCGGATGAACCCCCGCTCATCCAGCAATTCCGGCGGCAGCCAGCCGGTGTTGGGCCGGACCCGACCGATCGCCCACAGCACGGCATCGGCGACGGACGGTGTCTGTCCGGAGCTCCAGCGGACCGGTTCGGTCGTGATCGCGTCGCCGGTGAAATGATCTGCGATCAGAGCGCGGTGGCCCGGGTGCAGCTCCACCCCAAGTCGCTCCAGCCGGGCCTTGACACGCTTCCAGATCCGTGGGTGGTACTCGCTGAGCGGGCGTTCGCCGGGAAAGTACAGGCCGATTCGCTTGTCCGGCCAAGTGGTGGCCAGGTTCACCGCAGAGCTCACTGCGGCCGCTCCGCCGCCGACCACGATGACCGATTTCGCTGTCGCCAATTGCTCATGTGCCGCATAGAGATTCGCGCCGACATCGGCGGGTGACTGCAGCGTCGGCTGGCGCCAGAATCCATTACTGACACCGGTAGAGATCACCAGCGCGTCGTAGCCCTCCGTGAAGGTGGTGCCGTCAAAGCGGCGGCCGGTGACCGTGTGGGCGGCCAGGTCGACGCCGGTCAGTTCGCCCTGCACCGTCCGCACCCGGTCGAGTCGGCGAAACCTGTCGAACGGGATCCAGTAGTCCCGCGCCCAGTCGTCGGGCCGGGCGAGTCGGACACCGAGTTCCTGGCCGCTGACCAGGCCCGGCTTGACCGAGATCCCGACCACCTCGGCGTGCGGGGCCAACCGGATGGCGGTCAGCAGGCCCACGTCGCCGAGGCCCGCGACGACGACGCGTTTGCGGCTCACGCAGCGACTCGGCGCGACGGCCGGGGCACGAAGCGCGGCACCCGGTCAATCACCTGCTGGTAGTCCGGGCGGCGCTGCAGACTCCGCGTCTCCATCATCGGGATGCTGGCACCCAGGAACATGGCCAGCATCGCCGCCGCGCCGACGAACAACCACCATGCGTCCGAGGGCGATGCCGCGACCCCGAACAGCGCCAGCGCGAACCAGAAGCTGAACTCCCCGAAGTAGTTCGGATGCCGGGACCAGCTCCACACCCCACGCGTCATGGCCTCGCCGGGGCGCCGGTCCCGGACGAATCGGTGCAGCTGGACGTCGGCGATGAGTTCGAGCGCCACCGCCGCGATACCAACGACGAACGCGACAACAGTCAGCCACCGGATGCCCGAGCCGGCGTGGGTGAGGCAGACGTACACCGGCAGCATGCCGGCGAACACCTGGGTCGTCGGAATGAGGTGGATCGCAACCAGGTCGACGAGGAACTCCCATCGCCCGGCCCGCTCGCGGAACATCGGGTAGCGCCAGTCCTCGTGATGCAGACCCGGGAAACCGTAAACCCAGTTCGCGGTCAAGCGCACCGCCCACAACGTCACCAGCGTGGCCACCAGCCAGCATCGCAGTTGGTCGACGCCCGGCCCGGCCTGACTCCACCAGTAGAAGGTGAGCAACGGCGGGATGACGCTCCAATAGGCGTCGTAGAAGCTCGAGTTGCGGTAGGCGCGGCTGAATGCGAACACCACCACCGTGGCCAGCACATCGGCGACGAAGGTGTCCCGCCACAGCAGACCGGTGCTTGGGCCCCACCCCAACCAGGCGGCGGCCACGCCAACGGCTATTAGATATGCGACGGTGATCAGCGTCAGCGATCGGGCCTTGCCCATCGTTGCGGTCATGGCACCCGGTTCACTTCTGCGACTGCGCTTTTGGGCCAACAGCTAACATCCGGGTCTCCTTGCCACACTGCCCGGTTGTCCCAGGACACCGGCTGCGGTCGGCAAAACTGTAACACGTTCTATCGACCGGCCGGGCCGGGAGTTACGGAGCGGGTGACTCGTGGGTGACGGCCTGGTAGCCGCGGGCGCCGACCCGGTCGACCGCGGCCCGCACCACGCCGAAGATCAGGCCCTGCAGACCGGCGCCGATCAGGGCGGAGCGGGTCGAGTTGCTGAGGTCTTTCGGGTCCGGCGGTGCTTGGTCGTCATCGCTGAACCGCTTCCACACCTGGCTGAACACGGCGCCGGCCAGCAGGCCGCCCGTCACGCTGGTGGCAATCGAGAGCGGCATGTACAGGGCTTTGGACTTTGCACTCATGACGATCCTTCGTTCTCTGGGCCTATTCGTCGTGGACCTGCTGCAGCAGGATCATCGCCCGGCCGGCAACCGTGATGTTGCCTTTGGGTCCAATGGGGTCTTCCTGCTCGACCTGCCCGGTGGCGGTCGAGGTGTCCAGCACCGCTTGCCAGCTGGCGCCGAATTCGTCGGGCGGAAGCGTGAATTCGATCGGCTCGTGGTGGGCGTTGAAACACAGCACGAACGAGTCGTCGGTGATGCGCTGGCCGCGCGCATCCATGCCGGGGATGCCCAGCCCGTTGAGGTACACCGCGACCGACTTGCCGAAGCCCGAGTCCCAGTCCTCGTCGCTCATCTCCGAGCCGTCCGGCCGGAACCACGAAATGTCGGGAATGCCCTGCGAACCCCGCCGGCGGACCGGAGCACCGGTGAAGAAACGCCGCCTGCGGAACACCGGATGCGCGGCCCGCAGCGCTGTCACCGACCGGGTGAACTCCATCAGGTCGGCGTCGGCGTTGTCCCAGTCGATCCAGGTCAGCTCGGAGTCCTGGCAGAACCCGTTGTTGTTGCCGTTCTGGGTGCGACCGAGCTCGTCACCGTGGCAGATCATCGGAACACCCTGGGACAGGATGGTCGTCGCTAGGAAGTTGCGCTGCTGCCTGGCGCGCAGGGCGTTGATCTCCGGGTCGTCGGTCGGACCTTCCGCGCCGCAGTTCCACGACCGGTTGTGCGACTCGCCGTCGTTGTTGTCCTCTTTGTTGGCGTCGTTGTGTTTTTCGTTGTAGGAGACCAGGTCTCGCAGCGTGAATCCGTCATGCGCGGTCACGAAGTTGATCGAGGCCACCGGCCGGCGCGCGGTGTGTTCGTAGAGGTCCGCCGAACCGCTTATCCGGGAAGCGAATTCGCTCAGGATCGCGTCCTCGCCGCGCCAGAAGTCGCGGATGGTGTCGCGGAACTTGCCGTTCCATTCGGTCCACTGGGGCGGGAAGTTGCCCACCTGGTACCCGCCGGGCCCGACGTCCCAGGGCTCGGCGATGAGCTTCACCTGACTGACGATCGGATCCTGTTGGACGAGTTCGAAGAACGCCGAGAGCCGGTCGACGTCGTAGAACTCGCGGGCCAGGGTCGAGGCGAGGTCGAACCGGAATCCGTCGACGTGCATCTCGGTCACCCAGTAGCGCAGCGAATCCATGATCAGTTGCAGGGTGTGCGGGTGCCCGACGTTGAGGCTGTTTCCGGTGCCGGTGTAGTCCATGTAGTACCGCTTGTCGTCGTCGACCAGGCGGTAGTAGGCGGCATTGTCGATCCCGCGCATCGACAGCGTGGGCCCCATGTGGTTTCCCTCGGCGGTGTGGTTGTAGACCACGTCGAGGATGACCTCGATGTTGGCTTCGTGCAGGGCACGGACCATGGCCTTGAATTCCTGCACCTGCCCGCCTGGATTGTTGCTCGCGGTGTACTTGAAGTCGGGTGCGAAGAAGCCGATCGTGTTGTAGCCCCAGTAATTGGAGAGGCCCTTGTCGATCAGCGTCGAGTCGTTGGCGAAATGGTGCACCGGCATCAGTTCGATCGCGTTGACGCCGAGATTGGTGAGGTGCTCGATGATCGCTGGGTGGGCGATCGCCGAGTAGGTGCCCCTGATGCGCTCGGGGATGTCGGGGTGCGTCTGGGTCAGGCCCTTGACGTGGGCCTCGTAAATGACGGTGTCGGCGTATTCGTGGCCCGGCGGCCGGTCTACGCCCCAGTCGAAGTACGGGTTGATCACCACCGACTTGGGCATGTTCGCCGCGGAATCTTCGTCGTTACGGCTGTCGGGGTCACCGAAGTTGTAGCTGAACAGCGACTGGTCCCACTGGAAGCTCCCGTCGATCGCTTTCGAGTACGGGTCGACGAGCAGCTTGTTGGGGTTGCAGCGTTGGCCGTTGCCGGGGTCGTATGGGCCGTGTACCCGGAACCCATACCGCTGCCCGGGTTCGACGCTGGGCAGGAAGCCGTGCCAGACGAAACCGTCGACCTCGGGCAGGGCGATCTTGGTCTCGGTGCCGTCGTCGTCGAACAAGCACAGCTCGACCCGCTCGGCCACCTCGCTGAACACGGCGAAGTTGGTCCCCGACCCGTCGTAGGTTGCGCCCAACGGGTAGGCCTTGCCGGGCCAGACCTCCGGTCGCTCCTGGTCGCCGGAGCCTGGATTCTGCTGTCCGCTGGTAACCACCGTGCCTCCTGTTTTCCTGGATTGGACCGGATTGTGAACATCGGCGGTCGGGGGACTGTATATCCGCTGATGTGCCGGGCTAAGCATGAGATTGCTCTCAGACTTTCGCCCCGTTGCAGACGACAAACTCGGTCAACGCGGCGGCCGTCCGGAACCCGCGGAAGTGCCTGCGCGCCTGCCGATTCCACATTGAACTCAAATATGACGACTGGACGCGACAGGGGCGCCGGCCGACGTGTGATCGCTAGAGTTGCGACACGGTCACGGACCCATACCTATTGACTCATCACTGGTCACTACAACCTCACTGCTCACTATC
Organism: Mycobacterium asiaticum; assembly: GCF_001668675.1. Classification (GTDB taxonomy): domain Bacteria; phylum Actinomycetota; class Actinomycetes; order Mycobacteriales; family Mycobacteriaceae; genus Mycobacterium; species Mycobacterium asiaticum_D. The sequence continues at coordinate 13,629 of NZ_LZKQ01000211.1, forward strand.
GTCACATCAACCACTGCGGACGTCAATCTGGCGCCCGACCCCTGAGAGGTGTGACATGTCGGCGGTTCCTCGTTTTGTTTCGGTATCGCTGGCAGCGACGGCCGCAATCGGACTCATCCTTCCGTTCGGCCTCGCTCCATCGGCGAACGCGTTGCCGTGCAGCGCGCCCGCGGCCAATGTGCCGCCACCGGCGAACGCGGTGGTGACGAACCCGGGGGGCAAGGTGCTCGGGCCGCTGAACAAACGGCCCCGCGGCGCCAACGACCGGGCGCCGCTGCCCAGGCTGGGACCGTTGCAGCGGGTACTGCAGCCGGGTCAGCGCTACTCCGCGCCGCTCCAACAACAGGCGCGGGTGCCGGGGGCCAACCCAGCTCCGCCGGTTCCCAACCCGCCGGCCGCCGGCGCGCGGCCACCCGCCGGGCAGCTGGCCCCCGAGGCGGCCGCCGCCCCAGCGCCCAACCCGGCACCGGTGCCCGAAGCGGCACCGCCGGACGGAGCGCCGGATACGGGCGCGGCACTCGGGGGCTCCAACACGTCGCTGGTCGAGTGGGTGACCGGACCGGAGGGCCCCAACAAGACCCTGGAGCGGTTCGGCATCTCCGGGACGGACCTCGGAATCCTCTGGGATAACGGCGATCCCGCCAATCACCAGGTGCTGATGGCGTTCGGCGACACCTTCGGATACTGCGCCGTCAAGGGCGACCAGTGGCGCTACAACGTGCTGTTCCGCAGCAACGACCACGACCTGTCGCACGGCCTGCACGTGGCCAACGGTGACCCGAACAATCGCTACGCCGGCTCACCGACCCAGCAGCCGGGCTTCTCCAGGCAGGTCATCAACAGCATCAAGTACGCCAGGGAAGAGACCGGCATCATTCCGACCGCTGCCATCTCCATCGGCAAGACCCAGTACATCAACTTCATGTCGATCAAGGACTGGGGACGCGACGGTGAGTGGTGGACGAACTACTCCGGAATCGCGATGTCCACCGACAACGGCCAGACCTGGGCGGTCTACCCCGGAACGATCCGTGCGAACGGGCCCGACGCCGCGCGGGTCCCTTACGTCGAGGGCAACGAGAACTTCCAGATGGGCGCCTACGTCAAGGGCAGTGACGGCTACCTGTACTCGTTCGGCACACCGAACGGCCGCGGCGGCTCGGCCCACCTGTCCAGGGTGCAGCCACGCTTCATTCCGGACCTCACCAAATACGAGTATTGGAACGGCGATTCGAACTCCTGGGTGCCGAATAAGCCCTCGGCGGCCACTCCGGTGATCCCGGGCCCGGTGGCCGAAATGTCGGCGCAGTACAACACCTACCTCAAGCAGTACCTGGTGATGTACACCAACGGCGCCAACGACGTCGTGGCCAGGACCGCGCCGGCGCCGCAAGGGCCATACAGTCCCGAGCATCTGCTGGTGTCGAGCTTCTCGATGCCCGGCGGCATTTACGCTCCGATGATGCATCCCTGGACGACAGGCAAGGACGTGTACTTCAACCTGTCGCTGTGGTCGGCTTACGACGTGATGTTGATGCACACCACCTTGGGCTGACGTCTGCCGCGGTGCCCGTCAGGCCTGAAAGGGCCGATTCGTCCACTCGCGGCCTTCGCGGCGCGACGAACGGAACCAGCCGCCCGCCGCGCCGGTGCCGCCATCGGTCGGGATGGTGTGGCCGGTGACGAAGGCCGACAACTCAGAAGCCAGAAACAGGATCACCCGCGCCTGGTCCTCCGGACGGCCCATCCGCCCAACGGGCACCCAGTCGGGCCACCGTTGCTGCTCGTCGGGGGAGAGCCACTGCGTATACGGCACCTGGAGCGACTCGGTGACGTCCGGGCCGATCGCGTTGACCCGCACGCCGTCGCGACCCACCTGCACCGCGAGGCTGCGGGTGAACTGGATGACCGCCGCTTTGAACGCCGCGTAGACCGGATCCTCCGGGTATCCGCGTAACCCCTCCACCGACGAGACGTTGACGATCGCACCCACATGCCGCTCGATCATCGCGGGCAGGAACGCGCGGGTGACGAGGAAGACGTGATGCAGATTCACCCGGTAGAGCTCGTCCCAGAGTTGCGGGTCGGTGCCCGCGAAAGCACCGGGGTGCCGCACCCAGTCACCCACGTTGTTGACCAGCACGTCGACACGCCCGTAACGCCGCAGCACGGTGTGTGCCAACGAGCCGACCTGCTCGGCGTCGCGTACGTCGGTGGGAACCGCGAGTGCCGGGTCACCGATCTCGGCGGCGACCTGCTCCGCCCGACCGGCGTCGATGTCGGCGATCACCACGCGGGCGCCGTGCTCGGCAAACAACCGCGCGGTGGCCGCGCCGATGCCACCCCCGCCGCCGGTTATCACCGCCACCCGGTCGGTCAACAAGTCAGCCGACGTCACCACGCGTCTATCTTCGGTCACGGTCACCGATGCTGACAGGATGCTCCAGGTGAAACGACCCAACTTTCTGGTGATAGTGGCCGACGACCTCGGCTTCTCCGATATCGGTGCATTCGGCGGCGAGATCGACACGCCCAACCTGGACCGCCTGGCATACGACGGCATCCGGCTCACCGACTTCCATTCGGCGCCGGCCTGCTCACCCACCCGTGCCATGCTGCTGACCGGCACCGATCATCACGTCGCCGGCATCGGCACCATGCTCGAGGTCGCAATTCCGGGTTTTCCGGGCGCTCCCGGCTACGAGGGCTACCTGAACGACCGCGTCGTCGCGTTGCCCGAGTTGCTCCGCGACGCCGGCTACCTGACGCTCATGTCGGGCAAGTGGCATCTGGGCGCAACGATCGAAACCTCGCCGTGGGCACGCGGATTCGACCGCTCCTTCGCCCTGCTGCCCGCCGGCGCCAGCCACTACGGCGGCGCGGGCGGGGCCGGCTTCTCGCCGATACCGACGCAATACACCGAGGACGATCGGTTCGTCACCGTCGGCGACGACTTCTACTCGTCGGATTCCTACACCGACACCCTGCTGCGTTTCCTTCGCGAGCGGCCCGCCGACGACGACCGGCCGTTCTTCGCATACCTGCCCTTTCAGGCGCCGCACTGGCCGCTGCAAGCACCGGACGAATCGGTGGCCAAGTACCGCGGCCGCTACGACGCCGGTCCGGACGCGCTGCGCGACGAGCGGTTGGCGGCGCTGGGGCGGTTGGGCCTGTGCCCGCCGGACGTCGAAGCCCACCCCGTGGTCGCCGACGGCGCCCCCGAGTGGGACGACATGAGCGACGACGAGCGGGCCCGTTCGGCTCGCAGCATGGAGGTCTACGCCGGCATGGTCGACCGGATGGACTGGAACATCGGGCGGGTGATCGACTACCTGACCGAGACCGGCGAACTCGACGACACCGTGGTGGTCTTCCTGTCGGACAACGGCGCCGAAGGGGCGATCGTCGAAGCGATGCCGTTGCGCGGCGCCCAGATCGCCGCACAGATCGAAAAGCATTGCGACAACAGCCTGGACAATCTGGGCCGCCCCACTTCCTACATCTGGTACGGACCGCGCTGGGCACAGGCCGCAACCGCCCCGTCGCGCCTGCACAAGGCGTTCACCACCGAGGGCGGAATCCGGGTGGTGGGGTTCGTGCGGTGGCCCGGCTTCGACCGCCAGGGAGAGATCGGCACCGCCTTCACCACCGTCATGGACATCGCCCCCACCGTACTGGAGCTTGCCGGCATGGCACATCCGGGTACCCACTACGCCGGCCGCGACGTGGTGCCGATGCGCGGACGCTCACTGCTGCCGTACCTGTCCGGCGCCGCCGACGAGGTGCACGACGGCCGGACAGGCACCGGCTGGGAGTTGTTCGGCCGCCGCGCGATTCGCCAGGGTGATTGGAAAGCGCTCTACCTGCCCGCCCCGTACGGCCCCGGCAGGTGGGAACTCTTCGACTTGTCCAGCGACCCGGGCGAGATTCACGACCAGGCCGACGCGCATCCCGAGAAGCTGGCCGAGCTGCTGGCGCTCTGGGACCAATACGTCGAGGAGAACGGCGTGGTGCTCGAACCGGTGTCGGTGTTCGAGATGTTCGACTGAGGCGGTTCAGGTCCGCGCGAGCTCAGTCCTTGCCGCGTGGGGGAGGCTGCACCTCCACGCCGCTGGACTCGTGCTCAGGGCCGGCGACGGGGTGCTCGGCAGGCACCCGGTCCCGGAACCGGCTCGCCTCACCGGGCTCCTGAGTCTGCGACGACCGCTCGCTACCCCGGTACGGCCCGGGCTTGGGCCGCGGCTTGCCGCCGGGAAAGGCCAGCCGAAAGATGGTGCGGTGCACGGTAAACCACTGCTTGCCGAACCGGCCGGAGTTGTACGGCAGCTCGTAGCGCTCGCAGATCTCCTTGACTTTCGGTGCGATTTCGGAGTACCGACTGCTGGGCATGTCCGGATACAGATGATGCTCGACTTGATAGCCCAGATTGCCGCTGATGACGTGGAACAGCGGACTGCCCTCAATGTTGGCCGCGCCCACCAACTGACGTAGGTACCATTCGCCGCGCGTCTCGTCCTCGACCTCTTCCTCGGTGAATGTGTAGGTCTGGTCGGGGAAGTGGCCGCAGAAAATGATGGCGTGGGCCCAGACGTTGCGGATGACATTGGCCAGCGCATCGGCGGCCAGCGTGCGCAGGTAGGTGCTCTCGGCGCCGGATACCTTGTCGAGGAAGCTTGCGGTCTTGCCTACCCGGCCCTTGGCCGAGATGCGGCGAAGTCGCCGCCCGATCCGTGATGTGGCAGGCTGCTCGAGGCGTCCGCCCAGCGCCAGCTGCACCAGCGTGAATGCCCCGGCGCTGATCAACGGCCACCCGATGTAGTCCTTGATGACCTGGGAACGTGCCTTGACGCCAATTCCTTTGAGGTCCTTGCGTACCTCCGACCACGGCTTCTCGCGGGCCCGAATGGCTTCGATGTCCATGTCGTGCACCGCCACGCCCCACTCGAACAGAATGGTGAGCAGGAAGTTGTAGAGCGGTTGCCCCAAGAAGTACGGGCGCCATGGCTGCTGCGGGTCGATCCGCATGATCTCGTAACCGAGATCCTTATCCTTGCCCAAGATGTTGGTGTAGGTGTGGTGAATGTAGTTGTGCGAATGCTTCCACGACTCGGCGGTGGACGCGGTGTCCCAGTCCCACTTCGATGAGTGGATATCGGGATCGTTCATCCAGTCCCATTGCCCGTGCATGACGTTATGGCCGATCTCCATGTTTTCCAGGATCTTGGCCATACCCAGACACGCAGTCCCGAGGAGCCAGGCGGTCTTCGAACGCGAACCCAGCAGCAGCACGCGCCCGACCACCACGATCTGGCGTTGCACGGAGATGACCGTCTTGATGTAGCGGCGGTCCCGCTCGCCGAGGTCGGCGAACACCTCGTCGTGGATCGCGTCGAATTCCTTACCGATTTTTTCCCGCTCCTGTTCACCGAGGTGGGCGAACGGGCTTTTCGGACGTTCCAGGGTTGAAGTCATTGCCTATCCTTTCGATCAAAGTTCGAGTTCGACGTCGCCTTCGGCGCTGTTGATGCAGATCCTGATGTCCTGTCCGGTGGGCTCGCTGACGTCGCCGGAGCGCAGGTCCCGGACCTTCCCCGACTTGAGCGTCCCCACACAGGTGTGGCAGATGCCGATGCGGCAGCCGAAGTTGAGCTCTAGCCCGGCGTTCTCACCGGCTTCCAAAATCGAAGTGCCACCCTCGCATTCGGTGGTCTTGTCACTCTTCAGGAAGCTGACTTCACCGCCCTCACCGTCGCCGGCGCCCCCGCCGATCTTCGGCTGGAACCGCTCGAAGTGCAGACGATCCGGATCGCCGTTGTTCTCCCAGTGCTCGATCAGCGCATCGAGCATTTCCTCCGGCCCCGAGCAGAACGCCTCCCGCTCACGCCAGTCCGGACATACCTCATCCAGGTCGCCGGGCTTGAGCCGGCCGCGATCCGAGGTGAGCCGCAGGTCCAGTCGCATTCCTTCGTGCCGGCTCGCGAGGTCTTCGAGGTCGGCGAGAAACATGATCTGCTCGCGGGTGCGGGCGGAGTGAATGACCAGCACGTCGTTCAGCTCGTCGCGATGGTCGAGACTGCGCAGCATGCTCATGATCGGCGTGATGCCGCTGCCGGCGCTGATGAACAGCATCTTGGCCGGCAACGGGTCGGGCAACGTGAACACACCCTCGATCTCGCCGAGGCGCACCAACTCGCCGGGCTTGATCCGTTCGACCAGATAAGGCGAGACGACGCCGCTGTCCACCTTCTTGGGTGTCACGCTGATCAGGCCATCGGCCGGTTCCGGATCTGAGGTGAGCGAGTACGCCCGCCAGTGGTAAACGCCATCGATGACCAGGCCGAGCCGGATGTACTGACCCGGTTTATGGCCCGGCCATTCATAGCCCGGCCGGATCAGCACACTTGCGGCCTCCGAGCCTTGCGGCTCGACCCGCTCGACCTTCCCGCGCAGCTCCTTCGTGGTCCACAGCGGGTTGATCATCTCGATGTAGTCGTCGGGCTGCAGCGGCTTGAACAGGTTTCGTACCGCTTTCAGAAACCACCTACGGCCACGTGGTACTTGGGGCTGGGCTCCGCGTTCCGCCATATGCCAAGAGTACACAGATGTTTACTGGAACAAACCCATCGACACCGAAATACCTAATAATCAGCGCGTGTCTAACGTTTGAGCGTTCGCAGCAACCAATACACTCGTTCACCGAGTGGCTGTAAATTCACGAACAAGGGTGGCGCCGGACGAGACGTCAGCTAACGGATTCCCCACCACACCGATGTTCACACCTGCAAAACCAAATATTTGCACCGATGTCGGCGCCAGCCGCCGCTCGGCCGTCGCGCCCGGCGCGAGGCGAGTGGTGCCCCGCGCGGCGAGGCCACCCAGGCTCGGCGAGCGGGGCTCCGAGGGCCGCACCGCCACCCCCTGCGGTCGTCGAACAAGCTGTACCGAACCGGCGCGGTCACGAAAGATTAGGCTTGCCAAGGGCTTCGGAGAGCGACGGCACCATACTCGCGATGGCTGAAAAACACCTCGGAGGCGGCTGCAAGTCTGTTGTGTGGAGCGGAAAACGCGAAATGTGTTCCAGGTAACCGTCTTTTGATGAACTAACGAGCCATCAGTCCTCGTGGCCCAACTATGACTGTTACAACGTATTCCCGATCAGCCGACCAAGCCGGCCGCCGCGACAACGGCGCACCCAGGATCGCCGGCACCGCGGTGGCCTTCCCGCCGCACCGGCACAATCAAGACGAGGTCGCACGCGTGCTGACTCGGGTGACGGGTCCGGATTTCATGCGCTTCGCGAGCACCGCTGGTGTCGACGAGCGCAATCTGGCCCTCCCGCTCGCGCGCTACCCCGAGCTGAACAGCTTCACCGAAGCCAATAACGCCTACATCGAGGTGGCGACGGAACTCGGTGAGCGAGCAGTACTTTCGGCGCTGGACGCGGCCGGCATCGAACCACGCGAAGTGGACGCAATCGTGGTCGTCTCCAGCACCGGGATGGCGGTACCGACTATCGACGCGCGACTGATCTCGCGGGTCGGACTGCGGCCCGACGTCAAGCGCATTCCACTGCTCGGGCTGGGCTGCGTGGCGGGTGCTGCGGGGATGGCTCGGGTGCACGACTACCTACGCGGTTTCCCCGGCGACGTGGTGGTGCTGTTGTCGGTGGAGCTGTGCTCGCTGACCTTGCAGCGTGACGATGTCTCCATCCCCGCGCTGATCGGCGTGTGTCTGTTCGGCGACGGCGCCGCTGCGGTAGTCGCGACCGGTGCCGATCGCGTTCCGCAGGGACACACCGCGTTCCGTCAGCCTCAGGTCATCGCCACCCGCAGCCGGGTCATTCCGGACACCATCAGCGTGATGGGCTGGGACATCAGCTCCAACGGATTCGGGCTGGTGATGGGCCGGGAGGTCCCGCAGATGGCCGACGACTACCTGCGCGGCGAGGTCGACGACTTCCTTGCCGAGAACGGGTTGTCGATCGCCGACATCTCGGCATGGATCTGCCATCCCGGCGGGCCGAAGGTCCTCGACTCCATCGAGAACGCGCTCGGTCTGCCACCCGAAGCCGTGGCACACAGCCGAAACTCCATGCGGGAGAACGGCAACATTTCTTCGGCATCGGTGCTTGACGTGCTGCGCCGGACGATTGCCGACCCGCCGTCGGACGGTTCGTTCGGAGTCATGATGGCAATGGGCCCCGGCTTCTGCTTCGAACTGCTGCTGCTGCGCTGGTGAGGGGACAGGACATGTTCTACTACCTGTTCATCCTGGCCATCGCCGCCGAACGAGTCGTTGAGCTCGTGGTCGCCAGGCGCAACGCGGCATGGTCGATTGCGCAGGGCGGCCGGGAGTTCGGCCGCGGTCACTATCCGGTGATGGTCAGCATGCACGGCCTGCTCCTCGTCTCGTGCGTCGGTGAGGTCTGGGCACTGCACCGCCCGTTCATTACCTGGCTGGGCTGGCCCATGGTCGCGATCGTCGCGCTGAGCACGGTCGTTCGGTGGCGCTGTGTCGCGACCCTGGGTAAGCGCTGGAATCCGCGACTGATCGTGATTCCAGGTGCGCCGCTGGTCACCGCCGGGATCTACAAATGGATTCGGCACCCCAACTACACCGCCGTCGCGGCGGAGGTGGCGGCCCTGCCGCTGGTGCATTCGGCCTGGGTCACGGCGTTGGTGTTCAGCGCCGCCAACGCCGCGGTGCTCAACGTCCGCATCCGCGCCGAGAACGTGGCGCTGGGCTACGTCTAGGCCTTCCGATACCCGCAGTAGCGGAATACAGTGGGTGGGTGAGCAGCCCCCGAGACGGCAGGTACCTGCACACCTGCCCACTGTGTGAAGCCATGTGCGGCTTGGAGATTCGAGTACAAGACGGCAAAGTAGCCGGCATCCGCGGCAACCGGGACGACGTATGGAGCCGCGGTCACATCTGCCCTAAGGGCGCCTCCTTGGCCGGCCTGCACGACGACCCCGACCGAATCCGGCAGCCGCTGATCAAGGTCGACGGACAATTTCAGGAAGTGACTTGGGACGCGGCGTTCCGTCGCTGCACCGAGCTGCTCACACCGGTGATCAACAAATACGGCATCGGTGCGGTTACCGCCTACACGGGCAACCCGCTGGCTCACTCGTTCTCGTTGGCCCGGTACACGGGTGTGCTGCTGGGCATGTCCGGGATGCCGGTCACCTACTCGCCGGGCACCGTCGATCAGTGGCCGAAGAATCTGTCGTCACATCTGATGTATGGCGGCTGGTGGAACTTCCCGGTACCCGACATCGAACGAACCGACCTGCTCGTGATCATGGGCGCCAACCCCGCGGCATCACAGGGCTCACTGCTGGCCGCGCCGAATGTCATGGGGCTGATCGATGCGATTGTCAAGCGCGGCAAGGTGATTGTGGTCGACCCGGTGCGCACCGTCACCGCCGCCCACGCCAGCGAGTGGCTACCCATCGTGCCCGGCACCGACGCGGCGCTGCTGCTGGCGGTCGCGCACACACTCTTCGCCGAGGGGCTGGTGCAGGCAGCGCCATACGTCGAGGGCCTGGACGCGATGCGCACGGTCGCCGCCGAGTGGCCGCCGAGCCGGGTGAGTGCGGTCACCGGTATCGACGAGGAGCGCATCAAAGAGTTGGCCTGGGAACTGGCCGGCACCGAAAAATCGGTGGTATACGGCCGGATCGGGCTCTGCAACCAGGAATTCGGCAGCCTGGCCAGCTGGCTGGTCGACGTCATCAACATTCTCACCGGGCATTTCGACGTGCCGGGCGGCGCCATGTTCCCGCGGCCTGCGGCCTGGTCCATCACCACCCAGCCGTTGCCAGGACTGGAAGGCGGCGCACCGGAATTCGGCCGCTGGCAAACGCGGGTGCGCGGGGCGAAGGAAGTCCTGGGCCAGGTTCCGGTGTCGTGCCTGGTCGAGGAGATAGCCACACCGGGGGAGGGGCAACTCAAGGCGCTGATCACCGTCGCGGGCAACCCGGTGCTGTCCTCGCCGGCCGGCGACAAGCTGGACGAAGCCCTGCCGATGCTGGAAGCCATGATCTCCGTTGACAATTGGGTGAACGAGACCACCCGGCACGCCGATGTGATCCTGCCCGGTCTGTCGCCGCTCGAGCAGCCGCACCACGACGACCTGGTGCTGCAGTTCGCCATTCGCAGCTTTGCCAATTACTCCGCGCCGGTGTTCGACCCCGGGGACCGCCCGCATGAGTGGGAGATCCTGATCCGGCTGACGGGCCTGTGCACCGGCACCCCCGCCGAGGAGGTCGACGTCGCCGCCATCGACGACGGCTTCTTCGACTATCTGGCATTCACCCGGGGCTTCGACGGTGCCAGCATCCGCCGGCGCTACGACCAGGGCGGACCCAAAGACCAGGGCGGACCCGAACGAATGCTGGACCTCACCCTGCGTACCGGCCCCTTCGGTGATCGCTACGGCGAGAACCCGGGCGGGCTGACGCTGGAACTCCTCAAGGCCAATCCGAACGGAATCGATTTCGGGCCGATGGTCCCGCAGCTGCCCGAGATCCTCGGCACCCCCGACAAGAAGATTCGGCTCGCGCCGCAGTACCTGCTTGACGACCTGCCCCGGCTCGCCGCCCGGTTGGACCGGCCGGCCGACCCGCTTCTGCTGGTCAACCGTCGGCACCTGCGCTCCAACAACTCCTGGCTGCACAACGTGCCGTCGCTGATGAAGGGCAAGGACCGCTGCACCCTGCTGATGCATCCGCAGGACGCTGCCCGCTGCCGCATCTCCGACGAGGACATCGTCACGGTCAAGTCCGAGTCCGGCGAGATCAAGGTGCCGGTCGAGATCACCGATGCGATCAGGCCGGGTGTGGTGTCGATGCCGCACGGCTGGGGACACGACAAGCCGGGGACCCGGCTGTCGGTGGCCAGCGGCTCACCCGGGGTCAACACCAATGTGCTGTCGCCGCCGACGTTCGTCGACGAGCCGTCCGGTAACGGGGTCCTGAACGGGATCCCGGTGACGGTCAGCTGAGCACCGGCCGTCAGGCCCTGACGGACCCGACCTGATCGGCAGCGGCACGCATCTGGTCGGACAACCGGAGCAGATCATGCTCGCCCACCCCGTTGGGCAGGGTGTAGGCCACCTGGCGCAACTCGACGGCGTAATTGCGCAACTGCTGGCGGAGTCGCGCCTCAACCTTCGGCATGACTACCTCCTTACGACGGGGGACTGGCCAAGGTGCCCCCTGATCGACGGCCGATCCAAACGTATGCCGACCGGGTCCCGGGCGCGACCCGGCCAGGCCCTTTGCAGGCCTTTTTTACGAAAGTTTGACGGCCCATTTACAGTCCGCTTCCACCGAGCAGGACAGGTCGGCGATCCGGCCCTCAGTCGCGCTGATCGGGCTCTTCCAGCTCGGGATCTATCGGCACCGGCTGCTGCTGTTCCTGCCAGTCCGCCGCGTCCGCCTCCAGCGGCACATCGCCGGAGTCATCAACCTCGAACTCCTCCTCTGCCAGCGAATCGGCGGTGGGCCGCTGCTGCTCAGCCGCGTCGGGGATGGGCACATCGTCGGGGAATTGTGCGCGGTCGTACATGGACGCCGGATTACCCGGTGCCCCAGGGACAAAACTCCGGCGTGGCGGCGGCGCGGACATCCTCGGTTTCCCGGCTGGCACTGCGGGCTACTATGCCGCCATGGCGCTCGACGAAGGTTCGACGTTTGCCGGATACACCATCATCAGGCGGCTGGGATCCGGCGGAATGGGCGAGGTTTACCTGGCCCGGCACCCACGACTGCCCCGGCAGGACGCGCTCAAGGTGCTGCGGACCGACGTCTCCGCCGACCGCGAATACCGGGAGCGGTTCCACCGCGAAGCCGACACGGCGGCCGCTCTGTGGCATCAGCACATCGTCGCCGTGCACGACCGGGGTGAGACGGACGGCCAGCTGTGGATCGACATGGACTACGTCGACGGAACCGACGCCGGCCAGTTGCTGGAAGACCGGTACACGGGCGGCATGCCGGGCCCGGCGGTCGTCGAGATCATCACCGCGGTGGCCGAGGCGCTCGACTACGCCCACGAGCACAAGCTGCTGCACCGCGACGTCAAGCCGGCGAACATCCTGATCGCCCGGCCCGACTCGCCGGACCGACGAATCATGTTGGCGGATTTCGGGATTGCCGGCCTGGTCGGTGAGTCCACCGGATTGACCGCCACGAACATGACCGTCGGCACCGTGGCCTACGCCGCCCCCGAACAGCTGATGGGCAACGACCTGGACGGGCGCGCCGACCAGTACGCGCTGGCGGCGTCGGCGTTCCAGCTGTTGACCGGCGCGCCACCGTTTCAGCATTCGAACCCCGCCGTGGTGATCAGTCAGCACCTCAGCGCGTCGCCCCCGGCCATCGGCGACCGCCGGCCCGCGCTGGCCAACCTCGACCCGGTGTTCGCCAAGGCGTTGGCCAAGGATCCCAAGGATCGGTATTTGCGGTGCGTCGATTTCGCGCGGGCCCTCGGTCATCACCTCGGCGACGTCGGCGACGCGGAGGCCACCAGCGCCTCAATGCCCATCACCGCACGACCCAAGGGCTCGCTGCGTCCCGCCGCCGTTCTGATTCCCGCCGTGCTGGCGATTCTGCTGGTCATCGCCGTTGCGCTGGCGATTCGTGAGTACGAGCGGGCCGACGAGGAAGAGCACGCCGCGCCCGGGGCGCGGACCTCGTCCGCGGCCACGTCCGCCCCCGCGTCCGCACCCGCGCAGCAAACCACGCCGACCGCGACGGGGCCCGCCACCACCGGCCCGGCGGTTCCCGTACCCGTCGTCGCGATCGGCGCGGTGTGCGCGCCCCTGGGCAGCACCGGCATGACCAAGACCGGCGCCACCGCGTACTGCTCGAAGCTGCAGGACTCCGACACGACGATCTGGTCGTTGACCGAGAACACCGTGGCCAGCGCGACTGTCAGCTCGGCGCCCGAACCGAGCGAGTCGCCGGTGCCGATCGAGCAGGAGGGGCCGATCCGCATCTGCATGCAACAGACCGGCCAAACCCGGCGTCAATGCCGCGAGGAGATTCTGCGCAGCAACGGACTGCCGTGACGCGGCAAAGTTCCGCCGGTAACCCATATTTCACGTTCTGCTTCTGCAGTTGGCATTCCTGCCGATAGAGTTGCCTGCGATGACCCAAACAGCCGCCCCGCCTGTGCTGACCGTGCGGTATGACGGAGCTGAACGCACCTTCGCCGCAGGTAACGACGTAGTCATTGGACGCGACCTGCGCGCCGACGTGCGTGTCGCGCATCCGCTGATATCCCGGGTACACCTACTGCTGCGCTTTGACCAGGGTCGATGGGTCGCCATCGACAATGGCAGCCTCAACGGGCTGTACGTCAACGGCCGCCGTGTTCCGGCCGTCGACATCCAGGACGGTCAGCGCATCAACATCGGTAACCCGGACGGGCCGGCGCTGGACTTCGAGGTCGGCCGCCGTGACCAGGGGTCCGTGGGCCGGCCGCCACCAACGACGGCGATGGCGATCCCGGCCAGGCCGAGTGGGCCCATTCCGTCCGGCCCGCCGAGCGGTGCCAACTGGGGCGGGCCGCCTCAGCAACCGTCGACCACCCGGATGCCGTCGCCGCCCAGCGGCGCGCAACCCAGGTACCCGTCCGGTCCGCAGCAGATGCACCCACCGGGCGGTCAATACCCGAGTGGGCCGCAGCCTGCTCCGCAGATCTACCGATCCTCGGCGCAGCAACAACCGCCCCCGGTAATCGGTCGCACGGCCGAAGCGGGCAGCAGGACCTCGATGATGAAGATCCTGCGGCCCGGCCGGAGCGCGGGTGACCTGCCACCAGGCGCGGTGAAGATCGGTCGCGCCGACGACAACGACATCGTCATTCCCGAGGTGCTGGCCTCCCGCCACCACGCCACGCTGATCCCGGGACCGCACGGCACCGAGATCCGCGACAACCGCAGCATCAACGGCACCTTCGTCAACGGTGCCCGCGTCGATTCCGCGCAGTTGCGCGACGGCGACGTGGTGACGATCGGCAACATCGACCTCGTCTTCGCCAACGGCGCGCTCTCCCGGCGCGAGGAAAGCCTGCTCGAAACGCGCACCGGTGGCCTCGACGTACGGGGCGTCACCTGGACGATCGAGGGCAACAAGACGCTGCTGGACAACATCTCGCTGACCGCTCGGCCCGGGATGCTCACCGCGGTCATCGGGCCGTCGGGCGCGGGCAAGTCGACCTTCGCCAAGCTGGTCGCCGGATACACCCACCCCACCAGCGGCACGGTGGCGTTCGAGGGGCACAACGTGCACGCCGAATACGCCTCACTGCGCAGCAGAATCGGCATGGTGCCCCAGGACGACGTGGTGCACGGGCAGCTGACCGTCAAGCAAGCCCTGATGTACGCCGCCGAGTTGCGCCTGCCGCCGGACACCACCAAGGAGGACCGCGAACAAGTGGTGGCCAGGGTCCTCGAGGAACTCGAGATGACCAAGCACCTCGAAACCCGGGTGGACAAGCTCTCCGGCGGTCAGCGCAAGCGCGCCTCGGTGGCGCTGGAGCTGCTGACGGGCCCGTCGCTGCTGATCCTCGACGAGCCCACCTCCGGCCTGGACCCCGCGCTGGACCGCCAGGTCATGACCATGCTGCGCCAGTTGGCCGACGCCGGTCGTGTGGTGCTGGTGGTCACCCACTCGCTGACCTACCTGGATGTGTGCGACCAGGTGCTGCTGCTGGCCCCCGGCGGCAAGACCGCGTTCTGCGGGCCGCCCAGCCAGATCGGGCCGGCCATGGGGACGACCAACTGGGCGGACATCTTCAGCTCGGTGGCCGAAGACCCGGACGGCGCCAAGGCCCGCTATCTCGCGCAGACGGGTCCGCCGCCGCCGGCACCGCCGACGGAACAACCCGCCGAGCTCGGCGAGGCCGCGCACACCAGCCTGGTCCGGCAGTTCTCGACGATCGCCAGGCGGCAGTTGCGGCTGATCATTTCCGACCGCGGATACTTCATCTTCCTGGCGATATTGCCGTTCATCATGGGTGCGCTGTCCATGTCGGTGCCCGGCGATGTCGGCTTCAACGCGCCGCCGCTGACCAGTGAGGCACCCACCGAGCCGGCCCAGATTCTGGTGCTGCTCAACGTCGGTGCGGTCTTCATGGGGACGGCGCTGACGATCCGCGACCTGATCGGGGAGCGCGCCATCTTCCTGCGCGAACAGGCCGTCGGATTGTCGACCACCGCCTATCTGCTGGCCAAGGTGTGCGTGTACACCGTGCTCGCGCTCATTCAGTCGGCGATCGTCACGGTGATCGCGCTGCTCGGCAAGCCGGGTCCGAAGGAGAGCGCCGTCCTGCTCGGCAGTTCAGCCATTGAGTTGTACGTCGACATCGCGGCAACCACCGTCGCCTCGGCGATGCTGGGGTTGGTCTTGTCGTCGGTGGCGAAATCCAACGAGCAAATCATGCCGCTGCTGGTGGTGGCCGTCATGTCGCAGCTGGTGTTCTCCGGCGGCATGATTCCGGTCACCAACCGCCTGGGCCTCGATCAGATGTCCTGGCTCACCCCGGCGCGGTGGGGCTTCGCCACCTCGGCATCGACCATCGACCTGACGAAGTTGTGTCCGGTGCCGCAGGTGCCCAAGGACTCGCACTGGAAACACACGGCAGGTGCCTGGACCTTCGACATGGCGATGCTGGTGGTGCTGAGCATCTTCTACCTGGGCTTCGTGCGCTGGAAGATCCGCTTGAAGGGCGGCGGCTGAGCTAGTCGCCCGCGCCGCGGGTTTCGATGACCCGGTGCGCGATGTCGACGAGTTTGTCGTTGCTTTCCTGGGAAAGTAGGCGCAGCATCTCGAAGGCGCGGACCTCGTCGACCGCGTAACGCTCCATGATGATGCCCTTGGCCTGACCGATCCGGTCTCTGCTGGCCAGGGCGGCCTGCATCTGCTCGTCATGGCGGCCGGCCTGGATGGCCGCCGCGGCGTGCGCGGCGAGCACGGCTCCCACCGTTTCCGCGTCGGCGTCGAACGCGTGGGGCTGAGATGCGAACAGGTTCAGCGCGCCCGCGGTGCGCTCGGCGGTGAACAACTTGAACGACAGGCCGCTGAGCACACCCAGCTCGACCGCCGCCGGTGCGTACCGCGGCCAGCGTGTCTCCGACCGGAAGTCGTCGGTCCGAACGATGGTGTCCGCCAGGGCGGCCTGCGTGCAGGGGCCCTCCTGCAGGTCGTGCTGCAGCGCGTCGAGCTTGGCCGGCAGCTCGGTGACGTCGCCGACCGACTCGAACTTGCCGTTGGCCCGGATCAGCAACACTCCGGCGGTGTCTGCGCCGGGGATCAGCTCGACGGCGGTCGCGGTGACGGTGGCCAGGATGTCGTCGACCTTGTTCGGCAGGGCCACGGTCTGGGCCAGGGTGGCCATTCGCTTCGCCAGCTGGTGCTTATCCGAAGTCATCTCAGTGTTTTCCCCGCGGGAGCTGATCGCACACCGCGACGACGTTACCGCGCTGGTGTTGCGTGCGTACTAGTGTGGCCAGCCCGGGTGGTGGTTCGGCACCCACGGCCCCGGCATTGCGGGTGGTAGCTGGGGCCGGAAGAACAGCGACCCCGCCACCACGCGGTTGCGCAGGGCCGCGGCGCGCCAGGTGTTCACCGGATGCGATGCCAGCATGTTGGCCAGCCAGACGAAAAAGCCAGTCTCGGACCCGGCGCGGTCGGCCATACCGTCGAAGTCGACCCAGCGCAGCAGGTATTTCCCGGCACTGAGGACGCCGATGGCGCGCCGGGCCCCTTCCGGGCGGAACGCATAGCCGTAGTTGTCGGCGGTGTACTCCATCGACCGGGACAGCGCCTGGCCGAGGAACGGGATCTTCATGGCCAGCTGGCTCAGCTGGCGCCAGTACGACGCGTGCCCGGCGGCGATGTGGCCGACCTCGTGGCCGATGACGAACGCCAGCGCCTCCGGGTCGCGGGCCTGGCCGCCGATCTCGAACAGGTCGCTGTAGACCACCACGTAACGCCGGAAGCCGTGGCCGCTGGCGAAGGCATTGATCTGGCCGTTCCCCAGGACGACGTAGGCGTCCGGCACCTCGGCGAGCCCGAACCGCTGGGCGGCCTCGACGACCAGCCAGTAGCCCTCGGGGAACTGGGTGGGGGACATTTTGACACCGTTCGCCCGCTGCTGGCCGTAGTTCAGGCCACGTCCCAGGTACAGCAGGATCGGGGCGGCCAGCACCGACAGCCACAGCACGCTGACCTTGCCGGATACCACCACCGCGAATGCGATGAGGTAGAGCAGGGCGCTGGAAACGATGACCAGGACGAGGAGCCCGATCTCCCACGGGTGGCGGTGCGGAGGAAGGCTGTGCGCTGCTGGCGGGTGGGGCCCCGGGAAGTGCGGGTGCTGGTGGGTCGGTTGATCGACGATCGCCATGGGGGTCCTCGTACTCCTGTGCGGTCTTCTCGGGCGGCGGTCAGGGCGCAGATGGCCCGGGTCAGACTCCCGGCCCCGCCTTGGAGCCTTCTTGGCGAATCCTTGGAGTCCTGGTCAGGGCAACTCGCCGCAGCGCTTTGCGCCATTGTGCCGAGCGTGGGGCTTAGGTAGCAAAATCGCCCTGATCGGCTGCCGGAGGCCCGCGCTCTACGGGCCGCGGCAGCGGTGATCTGGATCACGGGTCGCTTACCTATCATTTGCAGTATGACCGCCGGCGCGCCGCACATCGTGCGGTCACCGGCGTTCACCGCCGACGACGTGGCGCGGTATCGCACCGAGGGCTGGTGGTCGTCATCGACGCTGTCCGACGCGGTGCGTTCGAACGCCGCAACATGGCCGGACCGCCCGGCCTACATCGATGTACCGCAACACGACTTGGACGATCCCGACGACCGCGTCCTGACCTGGGCCGAATTCGATGCGGCCGCAACGGCTCTGGCCGAGCAACTGGCCGGCTGCGGCGTGGTCTGGGGCGACCGGGTCGCGGTGTGGCATGGCGACTCGGCGGCGATCCACGCGCTGTTCGTCGCCGTCGAACGCTGCGGCGCGGTGGTGGTCGGGATCGGTGCGCGCGCCGGGACCCGCGAGGTTCGTCGCCTACTGCGGACCACCGGGCCGAAAGTGCTGATCAGCGACCAACCCCGCAGCGCTGCCGCGGCGGAGGTGGCGGCCGACCAGTCCACGCCCGTCCTGCTGCTGTGCCAGCAGGGCGGCGCATTACGTCTGGATGTCGACGTGGCGCGCCGGACAGCCGGTGCGCGGCTCGGTCCCGACGACGTCTTCCTGATCAACTCCACCTCGGGCACCACCGGGCTGCCCAAATGCGTGGTGCACACCCAGAACCGCTGGCACTACTTCCACCAGAAGGCGGTCGGCAACGGGCTGCTGACGCCCGACGACATCTTCCTGCCGGTCATACCCATGCCGTTCGGGTTCGGGATCTGGACCAGCCACACCACCCCCATCCAGCTCGGTGCCACCGCGGTGCTCCTGCAGCGGTTCAGCGCAAGGGCGGCCTGCGCGGCCATAGCCCGCTACCGGGCCAGCGTATTGTGTTGCGTCAGTACACAATTGACGATGATCATGGCCGATCCCGGCTGTCGGGAGTACAACCTGAGTTCGCTGCGGGTGGTGTTCACCGGGGGAGAGGCGCTGCCGTACCGGCCGGCGCGGGAATTCGAGGAACTGACCGGGGCAAAGATTCTGCAGTTCTACGGCTCCAACGAGACCGGGTTGCTCAGCGGGACCACGTTGGACGACCCGCCGGACCGTCGACTGCGCACCGCCGGCCGCATCGTGCCGGAGATGTCGGTGCGCCTCTTCGACGGTGAGCAGGACGTCACCCAGACCGGACACGGGCAGCCGGCCTGCCGTGGTCCGGCGACCAGCCTCGGCTACCTGAACGGGACCGACCACGACAAGTTGTTCACCCGCGACGGGTGGATGCGGATGGGCGACATCTGCGAGATCGACGCGGACGGGTACCTGCGCGTGACCGGGCGGACCTCCGACTTCATCCTGCGGGGCGGCAAGAACATCAGCGCCGGCCAGGTGGAGGATGCGGTGATGACGCATCCGGCGGTTGCGGTGGCGGCGGCGGTCGCGATGCCCGACCCGGTGTTTGGTGAAAAGGTCTGCCTGTACGCCGAACTCGTCGACTCCCACACCCTCGACCTCGACGATCTCGTCGCCCATCTACTGTCACTCGGGGTATCCAAGGAATTGCTGCCCGAAGAGCTCGTCGTGGTGGACGAGCTGCCCCGGTCCTCCGGCGGCAAAATCGCCAAAGGCCAACTGCGCGAAGATGTCCGATCCAGGATGGAGGCCGGCAGTGAATTCTCCTAACCCACGCCGAGGCGGTCTGGAGGTGTGGGCGCCGGCCGTCGTCCCGCCGATCGGGGTGGATCTGTCCGACGAGCAGGCGCTCGCGGTGGCCTTCCGGCACCTCGCCTCGACAGGTTTCGCCGAGAACATGGCCGGTCA
>NZ_LZKQ01000212.1 GCF_001668675.1 Mycobacterium asiaticum
GCATGAGCGGGGTGCGGTGCGCGCCGTCTCTCAGGAGGATGTGCGTCGTTGCCCGGCTTGCAGCGACATTGTCGGTGCCGGAGACCGGCGACGGCAACCCACCGCCACCGCAACCGCAGCCGCGCGCCTGCCACCACGTCCTCACATCCAACCCGCCGAACGCCCACCTCCTCCACGGTCTCCCCGGAGCATGTGCGTCGCTGCCCGGCTTGGAGCGACAATCAGTCGAACCATTGCAGCGGATCTTCGCGTCCACTCGCAGCCCTCGACTTCGCACGCAATGCCAGAACTCGCTGGTGCATTCGGTGTTCAGTGCCGCGGGGAAACTCCAACGCTGCATACTTGCCACGCCTGATGCGGTCAACCCGGCCCCTTCCCATCTCCCAACGCAGCGCATCAGAAATGGCCTTCGAGGCCCGACCGTTGACGGTGAAGCCATGCCACTTGAGGGCGGCGATGAGTTCCGGAATAGTCGCGGGCCCGTGCAACACCAACTGGTAGGTAAGCACATAGCGAAGCTCGGTTCCTCGTAGCAGCACGCTCATGCGTTGAACGTCGCATTCGCGTCCACATCCCGCCAGTCACCACAATTCGGCTGTGGATCGTGCACACCGACAATGTCGCTACAAGCCGGGCAACGACGCACATCCTCCTGAGAGACCTTGGCGAAGACCGGCGGCCACACGGGTGTGACACGCTGAGCGCCCACAACCGCATCCACCGACAATGTCGCTACAAGCCGGGCAACGACGCACATCCTCCTGAAGGCGGAGAAAGGCTAGCCTGCGATCGACAGCACAATCCCGTCCAAGATGTCGTGTTCGCTGACGGTCAATTCCGCGATCCCCGCCCGCGTATACAGCTCATTCGCCAACTCTTGCACCACGATCGCGCCTCCGCCGATCACGTCGACACGCCCTTCGTGCATCGGCCCCAGCGCCGCCCGTTCCGATCGCGGCATACCGATCAACCGCTCACACACCGCCAGCAATGACTCGCGCCCCACGCGTGAAAGATGTATCGCCGCAGAGTCATACACCGCCATGCCGTGGGCCAAGGC
Organism: Mycobacterium asiaticum; assembly: GCF_001668675.1. Lineage (GTDB taxonomy): Bacteria > Actinomycetota > Actinomycetes > Mycobacteriales > Mycobacteriaceae > Mycobacterium > Mycobacterium asiaticum_D. Next base: position 1,061 of record NZ_LZKQ01000212.1, read on the forward strand.
CGACAACGTAGTCATCGTCCCGGCGACACCGACCCAGCACCGGGCCCCCTCCACCGGCACCGCACGCAACGCCACGGCGAGCCGCTCACGGACCACCGCCCGGGCCGCCGCCACCTCCTCCGGCTTGGGCGGGTCGGAGTGCAAGCAACGCTCGGTCAGGCGGACGCAACCAATATCGGCCGAATAACTCGCCACCACTTCATCCGCCGCCTTGCCGACCACGATCTCCGTCGACCCGCCCCCCAGGTCAACAACCACGAAAGGCGCGTCCGCGCTGTCCAATTCGCCAACCGCGCCGGCGAACGACAGCTCAGCCTCCTCCGCACCCGTGATCACCTCGGCGACCGCGCCGGGAATCACCGCCCCCAACACTTCGGCCGTCATCGCAAAAAACACATCCCGGTTCCCGGCGTCCCGAGTGGCCGACGTCGCGACCATCCGCACCCGCGAAACCCCATGCACCCGCAGCAGCTCCGCGTAATCGACCAGCGCCGCCCGCGTGCGCGCAATCGCCTCAGGCGCAAACGAGCCGGTCGCATCCACCCCCTGCCCCAGCCGCACGATCCGCATCTCGCGATGGACGTCCCGCAACCGTCCGTCAACACAGTCCGCGATCAACAACCGAATCGAGTTGGTACCGCAGTCGATTCCGGCCAGCCGCGTCATTTCCACTGTCCCGCAATCAAAGCCGCCGCTCCCGGCTCGGCGGCCAACAACGCAACCGCCTCGTCACCCAACGGATTGACCCCGGGCCCCTTGGCCAGCGAATGCGCAATCAACACATGCAGACACTTGACCCGGTCCGGCATGCCGCCACCGGAAAACGTCGTCCCCAACGGGTCAATCGCGTCCCGCTCGGCCAGATAAGACTCGTGGGCACGCCGATACGCCGCCGCCAACGACGGATCGGCCCCCAAGCGCGCGGTCATCTCGCGCATCAGACCGGTGGTTTCCAATCGACTCGCGGCGGCCGTCAACACCGGATGCGTCAGGTAGTACAACGTCGGAAACGGTGTTCCGTCAGGCAGTTTCGGCGCGGTCTTCACCACACCCGGCGAACCGTCTGGACATCGGTAGGCGATTTCCAGCACCCCGCGCGGCTCACGGCCGAGCTGACGCGCCACCACCTCCAAGTCTGCACGATCAACCACCGGGAGCCGTAGGGTTCGGGGGTTCCTGCCCGGGTTCGGGCGGCGCAACGACCGGCGGCGACGGCGGCAGGTGCGGCGTGTCGGCAATGGTGTGCCACAACGAGGTGTACCACGGTTCGTTCTTGGGGTGCCCGCCAACCTCCTCCCCCGGCTGCACGGGCACCGCCGCGCCCGGCGGAAGCTGCACTTGGAACGGAATGTCACCAGGCTTGACGAAACCGAGCCGCTCTCGCGCCTGCGCGGCAATGTACGCCGGGTCGGCCAGCTGACCTTTGCGTTGCTCCAATTCCTTGATCTGGCCGCGCAGCGCGGCCTCGGTCGCCGACAGTTGTGCCATCTCGGTGCGCTGGGCGAAATACGTGCGCACCGGACCGGCGATGGTCAGCGTCAGCACACACACCACCGTGGCCAGGATCGCCGCCCGCCGCGCAGTGAAGCCCAACCGCTGATCTGACCGCTGCTCAACGGATTCGGTGAATGATCGCCTGATCGGTTCGACGACATGTTCCTGCGTGCGGCCCGCGTGGCGACTCTCGTCGGGCGCGGTCTGCGCGGGCTTGGACTGCGGCCGCGACAGCGGCTTGGCAACCGGCTTCGCCGAGCCCGAAGAACGACGCCCCCGACCCGAATCACCGGGCTTCCCCGGCCGGGAAGCCGGGGATCGGCGTTTCGGATCGGACTTGGCGGCCAAACTACCTACTTCGGATCCAACGCGAACCGCGGAAACGCAAGATCGCCCGCGTACCGGGCCGCATCGCCCAGTGCCTCTTCGATGCGCAGCAGCTGGTTGTACTTGGCCACGCGTTCGCTGCGCGCCGGGGCACCGGTCTTGATCTGCCCGCTGCCAACGGCCACCGCCAAATCGGCGATCGTGGTGTCCTCGGTCTCACCACTGCGGTGGCTCATCATGGTGCGGTATCCACTGTGGTGGGCAAGCGCCACCGCGTCGAGAGTCTCGGTCAGCGTCCCGATCTGATTCACCTTGACCAGCAACGCATTTGCCACCCCGCGCTCGATACCTTCCTCAAGGCGTTCGGGATTGGTGACAAACAGATCATCGCCGACGATCTGCACCCGCTCGCCGATACCCGCCGTCAACACGGCCCAGCCGTCCCAATCGTCCTCGGACAGTGGGTCTTCGATGGACACCAGCGGGTAGGACGCGAGCAGGCGGGCGTAGAAGTCGGCCATCTCCTCTGCGGTGCGGGTCGAACCCTCGAAGCGGTATCCGGTGCCGTCCTCGTAGAACTCGGTCGCGGCGACGTCGAGGGCCAGCGCGATGTCGGCGCCGGGCCGCAACCCCGCCGCCTCGATCGCGCTGGTGATCAGGTCCAGCGCGGCGGTGGTGCCGGCCACGTCCGGGGCGAAACCTCCCTCATCGCCCAGTCCGGTGGACAGGCCCTCCTTTTTGAGCACCTTCTTCAGCGCGTGATAAACCTCGGCACCCCACCGCAACGACTCGGCGAAACTCGGCGCGCCGATCGGCGCCACCATGAACTCCTGGACGTCGACGCCGGTATCGGCGTGCGCGCCGCCGTTGAGGATGTTGAGCATCGGCACCGGCAGGATGTGCGCGTTCGGTCCACCCAGGTACCGAAACAGGGGCAGAGCGGCACTGTCCGCGGCCGCTTTGGCGACGGCCAGTGAGACGCCGAGGATGGCGTTGGCGCCCAGCCGCGACTTGTCCGGCGTGCCGTCCAGGTCGACCAGCGCCTGGTCAACCAGCCGCTGGTCGTCAGCGTTGAGGCCGATGACCGCCGGGCCGATCTCGTCGAGCACCGCCTGAACGGCCTTCTTCACCCCTTTGCCGCCGTACCGGTCGCCGCCGTCGCGCAACTCGACCGCTTCGTGCTCGCCGGTCGACGCGCCGGACGGCACCGCGGCGCGGGCAAACGTCCCATCGATCAGGGCGACCTCGACCTCGACGGTCGGGTTACCGCGGGAATCAAGGATCTCGCGGGCTCCGACCTGCTCGATAATCGGCACTGGGTTCTCCTTTGTCTCCTGGCTGAAAGACCCCCGGCAGCCTCAGCCTAAAGCCTCGGTTACCCCGACCATCCTTCTACAGCGGGTGACCCGCCGCGTAGGCGGTCGCCCAGTCCCGGACCGCCCGCGCATAGACCCCGGAGTTGTTATAGGCCCGCAGCGCGGTAATCCAGCCCCGGGGCGTCGCGAGATCCTTTCCACGCCAGCATAAATAGCCCGCGGCCGACAGGGCGGCATCGTCGATGTTGTCTGGGCTTGCGACGCCGTCGTTGTTGGCGTCGACCCCATACAACCGCCAAGTCTCGGAGATGAACTGCATCGGCCCCATCGCGCGCTCCACCCCATCGTCTCCGTCGAGGACCCCGGCGTCGGTGTCCACAATCCGCAGGGTGTCGCCGCTGCCGTCAAGCCGAACGCCCCGGATGGGGGGCCGTACGTCCCCGTTGGGGGCGATGGTCGCGCCCCGGTAGGTGCCGTTATGACTTTCCACCTGGCCGATGCCCGCAAGCGTCGTCCACGCGATATGACACTTCGGGTTCTCGACCTCGGCGACGCGAGCGGCGTACGCGTACGCCTCCAACGCGATGACCGGCATTTCCAGTGCCGGAGCGCGCTGCTCAGCCCATTCCCGCAGCTGGTCCGCAGGCCGCCCGCTGGCGTTCGTGTCGATCGGAGGCACCGGATCCCCCGCCGGGGGCGGCACGCCCTCGGGGATAAAAAGGCTGAGCTGCCAGGTGCAACTTGACGCCAACAGCATCGCGGTCGCCCCTATCACGGCGACCGCGCGCAACCAGCGTCTCGGCGACACAAACTCTCCCTGTTGGTCTCCCCATGCGGCCGCTTGTCCTTTTCAGCCTCAGCCATCGTCCCATGGGTTTGTCGGCTGCCCCCGCGAGTTCGCCGTCCAGCACACAGATTTGTGCTGGATTGCAGCCATTCGGTGATTCCTCAGCAGCGTGTTTGTGAAAACCGTCTGAGTCACCGCAAACATCGACAAGCGGCCCTCAGCGGCGCCCTTTGCGCTTTTTGGGCCGGGACTCCTTGACGGACGTGGACGCCGCGAGGGGTTCCTCCTCGGCGGGCTTGAGGGTGGGCTCGACCCCGGGCTCGACCCCGGGCTCGACGACGACCTCGACGGCGGGCGTCGAAGGCTCCTCGGCCACTTCACCGAGCGGCCAATGCGCGCGCCACTCGTCCTCGGTGACGAAGCCGAGCGGGCTCATGTCGAGTTCCTCGGCGACACTGTCGCCGCGCCGGGCCGCCGCAATCGCCTTCTCCACATCGCGAACCGTGTCGACAAAGTCCAAAACCGCTGCCCGTAAGGTGTTTTCCGCATCAACCTCGGCCGACAAGGTGATCGTGGTGAGCTCCTCGGGGATCAGCTCGGCGGGCAGACCGGCCTGAACGACGCGATGAATCACCTTCTGCGCCAACGCCAATGCCGGCTGACCGGTGTGCACGCCGTCCAGCACCGAACCCCGGGGTTTCTCGGCGGCTTTGCGCTCCTCCCACTGCGCCAGCTGGTCCTGCAGTGAAATAGATTCCCCCGCAAGCACTCCCGGCACCCGATTGCCGAGCTTGCGCATCAGCGTGTCGGCGACGTCGTCGATGGTGAACGGCAGCAGCGCCGCATCCTCGGCGATGCGCGCGTGAAACAGCACCTGCAACAGCAGATCACCGAGTTCTTCGCGCAGCTGCTCCACATTGCCGCTGTGCACGGCGTCCAGCAGCTCGTAGGTCTCCTCCAGCAGATACCGGCGCAGCGAGTCGTGGGTCTGTTCGCTCTCCCACGGTCCCGCGGTACGCAGCTTGTCCATCATCGCGACCGCGTCGACCAGACGTTCACCGCGCTGGCCGGCGGGCGCCGAGATCAGCCGCGCACCGGCGGCGAGCCGGGCGGTGACGGCGGGGTGGTTGGGGTCCGAGGACAACAGCACCGGCGCGTCCGCGCCGGTGTGCGCCGGGTGCGCGTCGGGCAGCGACCACGGCACCGCGATCGGCATCTCCTCGGTGTACTGCACTTCGCCACTCAACAGCTCGATGGCTTCGACCGGCACCAGCGAGGGGCGGCGGGGGTCGACCAGGACGACAGTCGTCATCGCGCTTGCCGCTCCTTACTCGCCTTACTCGACGTGACGGGCTCGGGGTTCGTTATACCAATATCTTGCTGCGGGATGCCCGCGAGCGCAGTCACCAAATCCGCCACCATCTGCAGCAACTCCACGTCACGCAGCCGAGCGGCGCCCACGCCGCCGGTTCGCGGGATGGGAACCTGCACGGTCGACGTCGTCGCGCGGTAGCGCCCGCCCGGATACATCCGGGCCAGCCGCACCTGCGCGGAATCCGGCAGGTTCAACGGCGAAAGCCGCACCGTGGCCGCCGACGGGGCGCTGACCTCGGTGATCCCCGACGCCCGGCACAGCAACCGCAGCCGCGCCACCGCCACCAGGCGCTGGGCCGGCTCGGGCGGCGGGCCGTACCGGTCGGTCAACTCCTCGATGACGGCGTTGACACCGGCGTCGTCGGTCGCCGACGCCAGACGCCGGTAGGCCTCCAGCCGGAGCCGGTCGCTGGCGATGTAATCGGGCGGCAGATGGGCATCGACGGGCAGGTCGATGCGCACGTCCTTGGGCTCTTCGGCGGTGGTCACCGTCTTGCCGTCGGCGGCGGCCCGGTATGCCTCGACGGCCTCGCCGACCAGCCGCACGTACAGGTCGAACCCAACGCCGGCGACGTGCCCGGACTGCTCGACGCCCAGCACGTTCCCGGCGCCGCGGATCTCCAGGTCCTTCAGCGCGACGGCCATGCCCGCGCCCAGCTCGTTGTTCTGCGCGATGGTCGCCAGCCGGTCATACGCCGTCTCGGTCAGCGGCGCGTCCGGCGGGTACAGGAAGTAGGCGTATCCACGCTCGCGGCTGCGACCCACCCGACCGCGCAGCTGGTGCAGCTGGGACAGGCCGAAGGTGTCGGCACGCTCGACGATCAGCGTGTTGGCATTGGAGATGTCCAGGCCGGTCTCGACGATCGTCGTGCAGACCAGGATGTCGAATTCGCGGTTCCAGAAGCCCTGCACGGTGCGCTCCAGCCGCTCCTCGGGCATCTGCCCGTGCGCCACCACCACCCGCGCCTCGGGCACCAACTCCCGCACCCGAGCGGCGGCCCGGTCGATCGAGCTCACCCGGTTGTGCACGTAGAAGGCCTGCCCGTCGCGCAGCAATTCCCGTCGCAACGCAGCCGCGATCTGCTTGTCCTCGTGCGGGCCGACGTAGGTCAACACCGGGTAGCGCTCTTCCGGTGGCGTCAGGATCGTCGACATCTCCCGGATCCCCGCCAGGCTCATCTCCAGCGTCCGCGGAATCGGGGTGGCGCTCATGGTCAGCACGTCGACGTGCGTGCGCAGCGACTTGATGTGCTCCTTGTGCTCGACACCGAACCGCTGCTCCTCGTCGACCACCACCAAACCGAGGTCTTTCCAGCGCACCCCGGTCTGTAGCAGCCGGTGGGTGCCGATCACGACGTCCACCGATCCGTCGGCCATGCCGTCGATCACCTTGCGGGATTCGGCGGGATCGGTGAAGCGGGACAGGCCCTTGACGGTGACCGGGAATCCGGCCATCCGGTCGGTGAAGGTCTGCAGATGCTGGTCGGCCAGCAGCGTGGTGGGCACCAGCACCGCGACCTGTTTGCCGTCCTGGACCGCCTTGAACGCCGCGCGCACCGCGATCTCGGTCTTGCCGTAGCCGACGTCACCGCAGATCACGCGGTCCATCGGGATCGGCTTTTCCATGTCGGACTTGACCTCGGTGATCGCGGTCAACTGGTCGACGGTCTCGGTGAAGCCGAACGCGTCCTCCATCTCGGCCTGCCATGGCGTGTCCGGCGCGAAGGCGTGACCGGGACTCGCCTGGCGCTTGGCATACAGCGCGACCAGTTCGCCGGCGATCTCCCGGACGGCGCGGCGCGCCTTGGTCTTGGTGTTCGCCCAGTCGCTGCCGCCCAGCTTGCTCAGCGCCGGTGCCTGCCCACCGACATACCGCGAGAGTTGGTCCAGCGAATCCATCGGGACATACAGCCGGTCGGCCTGCTGACCGCGCTTGCTGGACGCGTACTCGAGCACCAGATACTCGCGGCGGGCGCCACCGACGGTCCGTTCTACCATCTCCACGAACCGGCCGATGCCGTGCTGGTCGTGTACCACCAAATCACCGGCGGTCAGTGCCAGCGGGTCAACGGTGTTGCGGCGCTTGGCCGCCAGGCGCTTGCCCTCGACTGCGGTGGCCCGGCTGCCGGTCAGGTCGGCTTCGGTGATGACGACGAGGTTGGCGCCGGGGATGACCACCCCGTCGTGCAGCGGGCCCTTGAACACCCCGACGACGCCGGCTTTGGGTGCGGCACCGGAGTCCAGCATCGCGGCCGGGATGTCCGACTCGGCCAGCCGTTCGACCATCCGATGGGCGGTCCCGGTGCCGGGCGCGACCATGGCGGCATGCCCGCCGGTGGCCACGTGCGCGCGCAGCATCGCGAAGACGCCGTCGATGTCGTGTTGGTGTCCCCGCGCGGACGGCGCCGGGCGGATGTCCAGTTCGATGGCGGACTCGTCGGAAAGCTGACTCAAGGTCCACCACGGGTGGCCCGAAGCGCTCGCCGCGGCCTGCACGTCCTCGAGTTCGGTGAAGCCCGAACCGCCCAATTGCTCCACGTCGATCGGCGCGTCGGTGCCCAGCGCCGCCACCGACCAGGACGCCTCCAGAAATTCCCGGCCGGTCTTGATCAGGTCGGCGGCGCGGGTACGGACCTTTTCCGGGTCACACACAAGGACCGGGGTGCCGTCGGCCAGCTGGTCGGTCAGCAGGGCGTGGTCGTCCGGGCGTAGCACCGGGAGCAGCGCTTCCATCCCGTCGACCGGGATGCCCTCGGCCAGCTTGGCCAGCATGTCGATGATGCTGCCGGTGACCGTGTTCTCCGAACCGGGGTGTTGGCCACCCAACTCGGCCGCCCGCGCCCGGACGTCGTCGGTGAGCAGCAGTTCCCGGCACGCCACCGCGATCAGGTGGTCGACGTCGATCTCGGGGATCGAGCGCTGATCGGCCACCGAGAACATCCGCATCTCGGTGATCTCGTCGCCCCAGAATTCGATCCGGACCGGATGCTCGGCCGTCGGGGCGAAGACGTCCAGAATGCCGCCGCGCACGGCGAACTCACCGCGCCGCCCCACCATGTCCACCCGGGTGTAGGCCAGCTCGACGAGCCGGGTCGCGACATCCTCGAACGGCGTCTCATCGCCAACGGTCAGCGTCAGCGGTTCCTGCAGGCCGAGATCGGGCGCCATGGGTTGCAGCAGGGAACGCACCGCCGTCACCACGACCCGCAACGGGGGACCTAGGCGCGCATCGTCGGGATGCGCCAGCCGGCGCAGCACCATCATCCGGGTCCCGACGGTGTCGATGCCCGGCGAGAGCCGTTCGTGCGGCAGGGTCTCCCAGGACGGGAAGACGGCCACCGCATCGCCGTACACGCCGCGCAGCTCGGCGGTCAGGTCATCGGCCTCCCGACCGGTGGCGGTGACCACCAGCAGCGGACCCTGTTGTGTCAGTGCGCCGGCCACGAAAAGGCGCGCGCAGGCAGGTCCTACCAGCGCGAGTTTGTCGGGTCGATCGGAGGCACGCTCGATGAGCTGTTGGAAAGTTGGTGCGGTCAGCGCCAATTCGACGAGCCCCGCGATCGGGGTATCTGGGCACGCAGTCCCCGGTGCGGTCATGATGCCGCCATTCTAGGCGTCCGGCTCTGGCCTCCGATCGGGCAAGCACTGCGTCAAGATCGCGCTCACGGCCGTCAAGAGTTCGTCAGGATAGGGGTCAGCTGCGTCCTCGCGCCGCAGGTTGAAAGCATGACATTGCTTGACATGCTGCCCTCCATCGGCAAAGCCGCACCGCGACGCGTCGACCCGGCCATATGGCCTTTGACGATCGGTTGTGACGAAGCGGGCCGACTGTGCCTCGGTGAGGTACCGCTCACAGACGTCGCCGACGAGTTCGGCACCCCGACCTACGTCGTCGACGAATCCGACTTCCGACATCGCGCCCGCCGCTACCGCAAAGCGTTGCGCGGTGTCGAGGTCGTCTACGCCGCGAAGTCGCTGCTCACCACGGCTGTGGCCCGGTGGGTGCGGGAAGAGGGCCTGGGCATCGACGTCTGCTCTCCCGGCGAACTCGCCGTCGCCCTGGCCGGGGGTCTGGACCCGGCTCGCGTCATCATGCACGGCAACGCGAAGTCGCCCGACGAGCTGCGTGAGGCGGTCGCCGTCGGGGTCGGACGCATCGTGGTGGATTCGGACATCGAGATCGCCTACCTGGCCGGTCTGGCCCGTCGGCGCCAGCGTGTGCTCATCCGGGTGACTCCCGAGATCGACATCCACGGGCATCGTGCGGTCCCCACCGGCGTCAGCGATCAGAAATTCGGGTTCACCCTCGACCGCGGCCAGGCGGCCCGGGCGATCCAGCGGGTGCTGGCCCACCCGATCCTCGACCTGATCGGGTTGCACTGCCATATCGGCTCGCAGGTCACCGACGCGGCGCTGTACTGCGAAGCGATCCGCCGGATGATTGCCACGATGGCCGACGTGCGGGCCCGCCACGGCGTGATCCTCACCGAGCTCAACATCGGCGGCGGCCACGGCGTCCCCTACACCCGCGGTGACGGCGAGCTGAATCTCAACGAGTTGGCCGGGGTGATCGAGGACGCCCTGGACGAGGCCTGTGCCGCCGAGCGATTCCCCCGGCCCGTCGTGGTGGTCGAACCCGGCCGCGCGATCAGCGCCCGCGCCGGTGTCACGCTGTACCGGGTGTGTTCGGTGAAGACCCGCCCGGGCGGTCGCACTTTCGTCGCGGTCGACGGTGGCATGAGCGACAACCCGCGGGTGGCGCTGTATGGCGCGCAGTACACGGTCGCGCTGGCCAACCGGCACCCAGTGGTCAGCCGACAGCTCGTGACCGTCGCCGGCCGGCATTGCGAGGCCGGCGACGAGATCGCCCGCGACGTGGAGTTACCGACCGACGTGCGGCCCGGCGACCTGCTCGCCGTGGCGTGTACGGGTGCCTACCACCACAGCATGGCGTCGTCGTACAACCTGGTGGGCCGTCCGCCGGTGGTGGGTGTGGACCGCGGCCGGGTGCGCGAGCTGGTGCGGCGGGAGACGATCGCCGATCTGCTCGCCCGCGACCTGGGCTAGTGGCGATTACCGCTCACCAGGGCATGGTCGCCCACGAGTAGAACGCGCCGTTGCCGACGTCATGCACGCCGTAGGAGTCCCAGTAGTAGTCGTGGCAGACGCTGCCGTCCCACGGCACGGGACGCCCCGCCGGGTTGGGGTCGCCGGGACACCAGGTGGTGCAGGCTTGCAGCCGCGGGCAGTTGCCGGACTCGGCGTTGGCGGGGGCCGCCAGCAGCGACAGCGCGGCGCTGGCCGCCGCCACACCGAGGACGATGCGCGAGGGTCGGTTCATGTTCAGTCCTTTGCTGGTTGTTGCCGACGATCACACCTCGCTGCGGCGGCTACCGATCCCAATTACTCGCCCTGCAACTGCGGATCGGCCTCCAGGTGAGTCAAGCCGTTCCACATGAGGTTGACCAAATGCGCGGCCACCACTTCCTTCTTGGGCTCCCGCGCGTCGAGCCACCACTGCGCGGTCATCGACACTGAACCCACCAGCGCCTGGGCATACAGCGGGGCCAACTCCGGATCCAGACCGCGGCGGGCGAAGTCGCCGGCCAGGATGGACGCGACCTGGTTGACCGCGTCGTTGAGCAGGCTGGAGTAGGTGCCCGAGCTGATCGAGGCCGGGGAGTCGCGGATCATGATGCGGAACCCGTCGGTGCGTTCCTCGACGTAGGTGAGCAACGCCAGCGCGACCCGCTCGACCCGCACCCGGGACCGGTTGTTGGTCAGCGACGAGGTGATGCCGTCCAGCAACGCCGACATCTCCCGGTCGACCACCACGGCATAGAGGCCTTCTTTTCCGCCGAAGTGCTCGTAGACGACGGGTTTGGAGACGTTGGCGCGTTGCGCGATCTCCTCGATCGAGGTGCCGTCGTAGCCCCGTTCGGCGAACAGTGAGCGGGCGATCCCGATCAGCTGGTGCCGGCGCTCGCTGCCGGTCATCCGGGCGCGGGGCGTTCGTGCTTCCTTGTCCGGGCTTCTCTCCGGTGCGGCCACCTGATCAGGGTATCCAGGTGACCCACGCTCGGCTCCGGAATACCGGCCGGGTTCGATAAGGTTTCATCGGCGGCCCACGGGCCGCTGATCGACGATCCGTCGTGGTGTAATCGGCAGCACCTCTGATTTTGGTTCAGATAGTTCAGGTTCGAGTCCTGGCGACGGAGCTCCGCATTTTTGCGCTTTTTGCCGCGAGCGTGCACAAGATGCCACTCTTGACGGCGTGTCGGCGTGCAGGTACGCACGCTCGCAGGGCGAAACTTGAGGAGAGTTGATGACGTTTCGTGGTGACACCGCGGTCCTGGTCCTGGCGGCCGGGCCCGGCACCCGGATGCGGTCCGACACCCCGAAAGTGCTGCACACCCTGGGCGGTCGCAGCATGCTGTCGCACTCCCTGCACGCGATGACCAAACTCGCCCCGCAGCACCTGGTGGTGGTCCTCGGCCACGACCACGAGCGCATTTCACCGCTGGTCGCGGAGCTGGCCGACGACCTGGGGCGCACCATCGACGTCGCGCTGCAGGACCGGCCGCTGGGTACTGGCCATGCGGTGCTGTGCGGATTGTCGGCGCTGCCCGACGACTACGCCGGCATCGTCGTGGTCGCCGCGGGCGACACGCCCCTACTGGACGCCGACACGCTGGCCGACCTGATCGCCACCCACAGCTCGGCTCACCCAGCTGGCCGAGCGGCGGTGACCGTGTTGACCACCACGCTGGACGATCCGCACGGCTACGGCCGCATCCTGCGCACCCAGGACAACGAAGTGATGGCAATCGTGGAGCAGGCCGACGCGACGGCCTCCCAACGCGGGATCCGCGAGGTCAACACGGGCGTCTACGCCTTCGACATCGCCGCGCTGCGATCCGCGTTGGGCCGGCTCAGCGCCAACAACGCCCAACAGGAGCTGTACCTGACCGACGTCATCGCGATCGCGCGCCGGGACGGCCACACCGTCAGCGCCCTGCACGTCGACGACAGCGCACTGGTGGCGGGCGTCAACAACCGCGTGCAGCTCGCCGAATTGGGCGCCGAGCTCAACCGCCGGATCGTGGCCGCTCATCAACTGGCCGGCGTGACCGTAGTCGATCCGGCGACGACCTGGATCGACGTCGACGTGACGATCGGTCGCGACACCGTCATCCAGCCCGGCACTCAGCTGCTCGGCCGCACCCGGATCGGCGGACGCTGCGTCATCGGACCGGACACCACCCTGACCGACGTGAACGTGGGCGAGAACGCCACGGTGTGCCGGACCCACGGCACGTCGTCGACGATCGGCGACGGGGCCACCGTCGGCCCGTTCACCTTCCTGCGGCCCGGGACGGTGCTGGGCGGCGACGGCAAGCTGGGCGCGTTCGTCGAGACCAAGAACTCCACCATCGGCACCGGGACCAAGGTGCCGCACCTGACCTACGTCGGTGACGCCGACATCGGCGACCACACCAACATCGGCGCGTCCAGCGTGTTCGTCAACTACGACGGCGTCACCAAACGCCGCACCAGGATCGGCTCGCACGTGCGCACCGGATCGGACACCATGTTCGTGGCGCCGGTGAACATCGGCGACGGCGCGTACACGGGTGCCGGCACCGTGGTGCGCGAGGACGTCCCGCCCGGCGCGCTGGCGGTGTCGGCCGGTCCGCAACGCAACATCGAAGGTTGGGTGCAGCGCAAGCGAGCTGGCACGGCGGCCGCCGAAGCCGCGCAGCAGGCCCTCGAGTCGGAGTCAGATCAGACATCGTGAAGCAACTTCCCGGTAACCCGGGCGCAGCACCAGGCACTTCGCTACGTACGATGGTGCCTTCATTTCAGATCCCGAGAGGGCAGCCCGGTGAGTCACGACTGGACCGATAACCGCAAAAATCTGATGCTCTTCAGCGGCCGCGCCCACCCGGAGCTGGCCGAGCAGGTCGCCAAGGAACTCGATGTCCATGTGACCGCGCAGACGGCGCGTGAGTTCGCCAACGGCGAGATCTTCGTGCGCTTCCAGGAATCGGTGCGCGGATGCGACGCGTTCGTCCTGCAATCGGCCCCGGCGCCGGTGAACCGGTGGCTGATGGAACAGCTGATCATGATCGATGCGCTCAAGCGCGGCAGCGCCAAGCGGATCACCGCGGTCATGCCGTTCTACCCGTATGCGCGGCAGGACAAGAAGCACCGCGGCCGCGAGCCGATCTCGGCTCGCCTGGTGGCCGATCTGCTGAAGACCGCCGGCGCCGACCGGATCGTCACCGTGGACCTGCACACCGACCAGATCCAGGGCTTCTTCGACGGCCCCGTGGACCACATGCGCGGCCAGAACCTGCTGACCGGCTACATCAAGGACAACTATCCCGACAGCAACATGGTCGTGGTCTCCCCCGACTCCGGCCGGGTGCGTATCGCCGAGAAGTGGGCGGACTCCCTGGGCGGCGTCCCGCTGGCCTTCATCCACAAGACTCGGGATCCGCGGGTGCCCAACCAGGTGGTGTCCAACCGTGTGGTCGGTGAGGTGCAGGGCCGCACCTGCGTGCTGATCGACGACATGATCGACACCGGTGGCACTATCGCCGGCGCGGTGAAGCTGCTGCACGACGACGGCGCCAAGGACGTGATCATCGCGGCCACGCACGGCGTGCTCTCCGACCCAGCGGCCGAGCGGCTGGCCGGCTGCGGTGCCCGTGAGGTGATCGTGACCAACACCCTGCCGATCGGCGAGGAGAAGCGGTTCCCTCAGCTGACCGTCCTGTCCATTGCGCCGTTACTGGCCAGCACAATCCGTGCGGTCTTCGAAAACGGCTCAGTCACAGGACTGTTCGACGGAGACGCATAGATGGGTGACCAGACCGTCATCTATCACAATCCCAAGTGCAGCACTTCTCGCAAGACGCTGGACTTGTTGCGGGACAGCGGTTTAGAGCCCACGGTGGTGCAGTACCTGAAGACACCGCCGTCCCGGGACGAGCTGGTGCGGATGATCGCCGACGCGGGCATCGAGGTGCGCGCCGCGGTCCGCAAGCGCGAATCGCTGTACGCGGAACTGAATCTGGCCGAGGCGAGCGACGACGAGCTGCTGGACGCGATGGCCGAGAATCCGATCCTGATCGAGCGGCCGTTCGTCGTCACCCCGAAGGGCACGCGGCTGGCCCGCCCGATCGACGCAGTCCGCGAGATTCTGTGACGCGGCGCGCCATTGCGGCCGCTGCCGGGGCTGTTGTGCTCGCTCTCGCGACGGTCGCCTGCGGCGGGCCGAAAGTTCCTGACTATCAGGCGATCTGGACAACCAGTGGCACAGCAACCAGCAGCACCCCGGCAACGTCGGAGCCGCCTGTCCCACTGTCGAAGTATCTGGAAGACCAGGGTGTCGCCGGTGACCCGGTAGACCCCGCCAGCCTGCCGGATTTGACGGTGTCGATGCCGACCCCACCGGGCTGGAAACGCCGCGGCGACCCGAACCCCGCATCCAAGGCGGTGATGATCTCCAAGGGAGACAACTATCCGGCGGCCATGCTGGTGGTATTCAAGCTGCGCGGAGAACTCAATACGGCCGAGGCGATCAAACACGCGAATACCGATCTGCCGGACAGCTTTCACCAGTTGGACGCTTCGACGGCGGACTTCAACGGGTTTCCGTCCTCGGTGGTGCAGGGGACCTATGAGCTGAAGGGTGCGCGGATGCGCAGCTGGAGCCGGGTGGTGCTGCCGACCGGTCGGCCGCCGGACAATCAGCGCTACCTGGTTCAGCTGATCATCACCAGCCTTGCCGACCAGGCCGTCTCGGAAAGCAACGATGTCGAGGCGATCATCCGGGGATTCGTCGTCGCCCAAAAGTAGCGTTCTTTGGGCGAGCAGACGCCAAAGCACCCAAAAACTGCGTTTTTGAGGTGCTTTCGCGTCTGCTCGCGGGGGGCTCAGGGCCTGGGCGTCAGCACGACCACTGGGATCGGCCGCGACGTCTTCTTTTGGTATTCCACATAGCGGTTGCTGTTGTTCGCGTTGACGACCTTCCACAGTCGCGCGTAGTCGAGGCTATCGGGTAGCACCGGGCGGGCGGTGACGGCCAAACGATTTGCACCAACACTGATTTCAATTTCGGGGTTGGCTTTCAGATTGTGATACCAGCCGGGCGCTTTGGGATGGCCGGCTTTCGATGCCACGACCAGATAGTCGTCACCGTCCTCGGCGTAGGTCAGCGTCGTTGTACGCGCCTGGCCTGTCTTGGCGCCAACCGTGTGCAGTAGCAGGTTGGGCGGCATGCCCGGTACCCGATGGCCGATCCGGCCATTGGTCGCCTGGTAGATCTTGTCGTGCAAGCTGAGGAATCTGAAGATGACGCGCTCGGTCAGGGATGTCATCGTCTCAGTGTTACTGACGAGCGGCTTCTTGGACCAGTTGGACCCGGGAAGTGATGCCCAGCTTGGCGTAGACGTGGGTCAGGTGCGTCTGAACGGTGCGCGGCGAGATGAACAGTCGCGCACCGATGTCTTTGTTGCTCAGCCCTTCTGCGGTCAGACGAACCACGTCCTGCTCCATCGGCGTCAAGGAACCCCAGCCGGTAGTCGGTCGTTTGCGCTCGCCGCGGCCGCGCTGGGCATACGCGATCGCTTCCTCAATGGAGAGCTCCGCCCCTGCTTGCCAAGCCTCATCAAAAGCATCTTCCTCCAACGCTTCTCGTGTCTCTGTAAGGACAGCTTGGTAGTCGGCCTCGTACATGGGATAGCGGACGTGGCCCAAACGTTGCCGAATGCCGGCGGCAGCACCCAACAATCGCGCCGCGTAGGGATGGTTGCTGTCGCCGGCCGCCAAACGAGCCAAGAGTTCCAGGGTGTCGGCGACCCGCATGAACGCACCGGTTCGGGAGGCGACGGCCAGCGCGTCGTGCGCGTCGCGCTCCGCCTGCTCCGGCTCACCCTGCGCGAGGGCGACGAACCCGCGGATCGTCAGTGTCACAAACCGATACCAGCCCGGCACCACCGCAACGACGCCGTCTGCACAAGAACGCGCGCCGGTCAGATCACCGCACGCCAACAATGCCTCGGCCATCGGCACGACGCTGCGGGTGAATACTTCGCGGGCGGGAACGGTATGCGGTAACGCTTCCTCGGCAGCTCGTCTGGCCGCCGCGCCGTCGCCGCCGGCTAGGGCGGCGTAGGCAAACGCCGCGTGCACGGTGTCACCCGCGATCCCACCCATCCGCTCGGCGGCCGCGAGCGCCGCTTGCGCGACGGCATGCGAGGCGTCCGCTTGGCCCCGAAACGCCAATGCCAGGCTGTGGCCGAGATGGCCGAAAAGAACCATGGTGACGTCGTCAGCCGCTTCGGCCTCTTCTGCCAATTCGCTGGCAACGCGAGTGCCAGCCGCGAGTTCACCCTGGAGCACCAATGCGATGGCCAGCCACGCCCGGTTACTGCGCGAAAAGAATCGATCGCCGAATTCGTCCGCCACATCACGCCCTTTCTCGGCGGCAGAGCGGGCTGCCATGGGTTCGCCGAAAAGCGCGTTGAAGGTCGCCCGGTGGCCGAAAACCTGGCACAAACGCCACCGGTCATTCGTCGAGGTGAACTCCTCCATCATCTCGTCCGCGTATTGCTGGGCCAAATCCGGGTTGTACAGGGCCAGGGTTGCGCAGGCTACGAGAGCGTGCACGATGAGCTCTCGCTCACCGAGCTGTCGCGCGATGGCTAACGCTTCTTGCGCTCGGCCCAGGTCCGTCGGCATCGCTACCCACGAGGCGAGGATGCTTTCCTGGGCCACGGCGCCGGCCCACACTGCAGGAGTGAGGTGCGATTCTTCGGTCAGAATGGCCGCCAACCCGGCCAGAGCCTCGAGAACCCGTCCGCCCCAGAGCCATAACGGCAGCAAGGAGACGATCATCCGCAGGGCAACCTCGAAGTCGGAGTTCTCCTGGCTCCAGGCGAACGCCGCGCGAAGGTTCTCGATCTCGGTTTGCGCCCAGCGCAGCAACTCCTCGTCCGCCGCCGGGCCACGCGAGTGCAACTCGGTGGCCCTATCCGCGTAGTAGTCCCGATGGCGGGTGCGTACCTCGCCCGCTTCCCCGGACTCCCCCAGCTTTTCCTGCGCGTATTGGCGCACCGTCTCCAATAACCGGTAGCGCATGCCGTCATCAGTGCCCGTTTCCGACGCGACCACCAATGACTTGTCCACCAAGAGGCTGAGTTGATCCATCAATTGGTAGCCCTCTACCTCGGTGCTGGTACCGACGGCTTGGGCAGCCTCGAAGTCGAACCCGCCGGCGAACACGGCGAGCCGGCGGAAAAGGACCCGCTCTGGCGCGGTGAGCAAAGCGTGTGACCAGTCCACCGAAGCCCGCAGCGTCTGCTGGCGACGCACCGCCGTCCGCGCACCACCGGTCAACAGCCGGAACCGGTCGTGCAGACTGTCCACGATCTGCTTGAGCGACAGCGCCCGAATGCGGGCTGCGGCAAGCTCAATCGCCAACGGCATACCGTCGAGCCGTTCGCAGATCTCGGCAAGCAGCGCCGTATTGCTTTCATCGACAACAAAATTCGGCCTGACTCGGCGGACACGATCCGCGAACAACTCGATTGCCTCGTCGGCAAGAGATAGCGATGGCACCCGCCAACTCAACTCGCCGGGCAACGCGAGCGACTCACGGCTGGTCGTCACAATCGTCAGGCGCGGGCACGCCCCGAGGAGCTCGACAACCATGGATCCGCATGCATCGAGCAGATGCTCACAGTTGTCCAGCACCAACAACATTCCCTTTGCGCCGATGAACCTCACCAGCGTCTCCAGGGTGGACAGCCCCGGTTGATCCGGCAGCCCCAACGTGCGTGCCGTCGTGACCGGCACAACCGCCGGATTGGTGATCGGCGCCAGGTCGACGTACCACACGCCATCGCTGAAGACATCTACCAGTCCCGCGGCCACCTCCACGGCAAGTCGCGTCTTGCCGGCACCGCCGGCACCGTTCAACGTGACCAGCCGGTTGTCTTCGATCAACCGTCGTAGCTCTGCCATCTCCTGCTGTCGCCCAACAAAACTCGTCAGTTGAACCGGCAGGTTGTGTGACGCCGCCGCGGTGCTTACCCGCAGCGGCGGGAATTCATTGCGCAGCTCCGGATGACACAGCTGCAGCACCCGCTCCGGACGCGGCACGCCTTTCAGCGGATAACTACCCAAGTCCGTCAACCACACGTCCGTGGGCAACCGATCGGCCACCAAGGCTTCCGTAACTGCCGACAACACCGTCTGCCCACCATGCGCAAGATCCCGGATGCGCGCCGCCCGATTGATCGTCGGACCCGCGTAGTTGCCCTCGTCACGCAACTGAATCTCACCGGTATGCAACCCAATCCGGATCCGGATCGGCCCCAACGATGCCCGCTGCAACGCCACCGCACATCCGAGCGCGTCAGAGGCTCGCGCGAACGCAGCGACAAAGCTGTCGCCCTCCCCCTGCTCCACCGGACGTACCCCACCATGCACGGCGACGGCTTCGTCGACCGTCCGGTTCAGCAACGCCAGCGCCGCGGCCATCTGCTCGGGCTGCGTCTCCCACAACCGCGTCGAACCCTCGACGTCGGCCAACAACAGCGTGACCGTTCCGGTGGGTAGCAACTCAGTCAGGCTCCAGGTCAGCGGTGGCATCTCCACGTGTTGGCTCATGGTAACCAGCATCGAGCGCCGGAACAGCGAAAACATCCGCCAGAGCGCGCACATCAGCGACGGCGGACGGCGTGACGATTGCGCTATGCGCCGCACAGATCTACGCGCTGCGGCGGATGGTTTCGGCCCCAGATCGCCGGATAGTCGCTGGCATGACAAGCCAATCTGTTCTCGACGACGCACCGGTCCAGCTGCCCGAGATCGCCTACTACCACCTCACCGATCCCGAGGAGGCGCACCGCACCATTGCCGACGCCCGGGCGCAGTCTCCGATCGCGATGGGCCCCTATGGACTGGAGGTGCTGAGCTACGACCTGGTCCGCCAAGTGTTGCGGGACAACAGGTTTGTCACCGCGCACGGCCTTGGACTGGCACCGCGCGGGGTCACTTCAGGCCCACTGTGGAACAGGGCCGTCAGCAATATTCTGGCGATGGACGGGGGCGAGCATCATCGACTGCGTCGGCTGGTGTCGCGGGCGTTCTCGCCCCGCGCAGCGCAACGGCTGCGTGCCCTGACCGTCGAGGTCATCACCGGACTGGTCGAACCGTTCACCACTGCCGGGCGCTGCGATGTCGTAGCCGATATCGCCAAGGGATATCCCACGGCGATCATCTGCGCACTGCTAGGTGCGCCCGCCAAGGACTGGCGCCTGTTCTCCGACTGGACCGAGGACATCAAGAAGCTCTTCGAGCCCACGGTGGCCGACGACGCGCCGACCATCCTGGCCGCCTGGACCGAACTGGACGCTTACCTCGAGGACCTCATCGCCACGCGCCGGACGTCGCTGGGCGACGACCTGATCTCCGACCTCATCCGCGCCGAGGACGACGGCGACCGGCTCACCCACGCCGAACTGCTCATGCTGTGCGCAACCCTGCTCGGCGCGGGTACCGACACCACGCGCAACCAGCTCGCCGCGGCGGTGCAGGCGCTGGCCGCCCACCCCGAGCAGTGGGCGCTGCTGGCCCGACGTCCCGAGCTGACTCCCGATGCGGTCCACGAGCTGATGCGCTACCGCCCAATCATTTTCGGGGCGCTACGACAAGCCGCTGAGGACGTCGAACTCGGCGGGGTGCGCATCCCGGGAGGCACCTTCGTGGTGGCGAACACCGCGGCCGCCAATCGCGACCCCGACGCCTATGCGCACCCAGAACGGCTGGACATCACCCGGGCAGACCCGGCGGCGATCCTCAATTTCGGCGGCGGCGTGCACTACTGTCTCGGCGCACACCTGGCCCGGCTGGAACTCACGGAAGCCCTCCGCGTCATCACCGCTCGCATGCCGAATCCCAGGCTGACCGGCCCAGTCCCGTGGAAGGACATGAGCGGCATCACCGGACCTCTTGCCCTGCCGCTGTCGTTCGACCGCTCGTGATGCTGCCTACAGTGGGCAACCATGACCGACTGGACCGCAGCTGATCTACCGTCTTTCGCCGGGCGCACCGTCATCATCACCGGCGCAAACAGCGGGCTGGGCGCGATCACCGCCCGGGAGCTGGCCAGCCGCGGCGCCCAGATCATCATGGCCGTCCGCAATACCGAGAAGGGCAAGGCCGCGGCCGAGCAGATGAGCGGCTCCGTCGACATCCGGGAACTGGACCTGCAAAATCTCGCATCGGTGCGCCGATTCGCCGAAGGCGTGACCGCTGCCGACATTCTGATCAACAATGCCGGCATCATGGCCGCCCCGTACGCCCTGACCGTCGACGGATTCGAAAGCCAGATCGGCACCAACCACCTGGGCCACTTCGCGCTGACCAACCTGCTGCTACCCAAGCTCAGCGACCGCGTGGTGACCGTGTCATCCATGGCGCATTGGCCCGGCCGGATCGATCTGAACGACCTGAATTACCAGACGCGTCGGTATTCGCCGTGGCTGGCCTACTGCCAGTCCAAGCTGGCGAACCTGCTGTTCACCAGTGAGCTGCACCGCCGCCTGAGCGGAGCCGGTTCGCCGCTGCGTGCCCTGGCGGTCCACCCTGGCTTCTCGCACACCAACCTGCAGGGGGCCTCCGGACGCAAGCTCAGCGACGCGGTGGTGTCGTGGGGCACCGGCGTGATGGCCACCGACGCGGATTTCGGAGCCCGGCAGACGCTGTACGCCGCGTCGCAGGACCTGCCCGGCGACACCTTCGTCGGACCCAGGTTCGGGTACCTGGGACGCACGCAACCCGTCGGTCGTAGCCGTCGGGCGCGCGACCCGCACATGGCGAAATCGCTGTGGGAGCTGTCCGAGCGGCTGACCGACACCCATTTCCCGCTCTAGTACCCCCGCCGAGCAGAGGCGAAAGCCCCCGACACGCCGTGTCGGGAGGGGCTTTCGCGTCTGCTCGCGGGAGGCCGTCCCCACCTCCCGCAGGCGGCCGGCGATTTCCGCTGCGCCCCGCGGATGCGATACCCTGACCAGGCGTCACGGCGAGGGTGGCCGGCAAAATGCCAGCACACCGTTATCGACGGAGACCGACATCACTTTCCTAGACTGTCGCGCTCCCTGGCCGTGCCCTAGACATAGGCCCTAAACACAGGAGCGAGACATGGCTAAATCCGCAGGCAACCAGCTCAGCGTCACGGTGCGTACCGAGACGGGCAAGGGCGCATCCCGCCGGGCCCGCCGCGAGGGCAAAATCCCCGCCGTCCTCTATGGCCACGGCGCCGACCCGCAGCACCTGGAACTGCCCGGACACGACTTCGCGGCCGTGCTGCGCCACGCGGGCACCAACGCCGTGCTGACGCTGGACATTGCCGGCAAGGAGCAGCTCGCGCTGACCAAGTCGATCGACATCCACCCGATCCGGCGCACCATTCAGCACGCCGACCTGCTGGTGGTCCGTCGCGGTGAGAAGGTCACCGTAGAGGTTACGGTCCTCGTCGAGGGCGAGGCCGGACCGGACACCCTGGTCACCCAGGAGACCAACGCGATCGAGATCGAGGCCGAGGCGCTCTCCATCCCCGAGCAGCTGACCCTCTCGGTCGAGGGTGCCGAGGCGGGGACCCAGTTCACCGCCGGCCAGATCGAGCTGCCCAGCGGCGTCAACCTGATCTCCGACCCCGACCTGTTGGTGGTCAACGTCGTGCAGGCGCCGACCGCCGAGGACCTTGCCGAAGAGGGTGGTGCCGAAGCGGGCGAGGCGGCCGAGGCTGCCGGCGAGGAAGAAGCCGGCGAGTCCGAGGCCACCGACGAGTCCGAGTAGCGCGACGTGGCCGAACCGCTACTTGTGGTCGGCCTGGGCAATCCGGGTGAGACCTACGCCCGGACCCGGCACAACCTCGGGTTCATGGTTGCCGACGTGCTCGCCGCCCGGCTGGGCGCAAAGTTCAAGGCGCACAAGCGTTCCGGTGCCGAAATCGTGACCGGGCGGCTGGGCGGCCGCTCGGTGGTGCTGGCCAAACCGCGCTGCTATATGAACGAGTCCGGTCGGCAGGTCGGGCCGTTGGCCAAGTTCTACTCGGTGCCGCCGGCCGACATCATCGTCGTCCACGACGAACTCGACCTGGAGTTCGCGCGTATCCGGCTCAAGCTGGGCGGCGGCGAGGGCGGTCACAACGGGGTGCGGTCGGTGGCTTCGGCGTTGGGCACCAAGGACTTTCAGCGCGTGCGCATCGGGATCGGCCGTCCGCCCGGGCGCAAGGATCCGGCGGCATACGTGCTCGAGGCGTTCACCGCGGCCGAGCGTACTGAGGTCCCGACGATCTGCGAGCAGGCCGCCGACGCCACCGAGCTGCTGCTCGAATTGGGATTGGAGCCCGCGCAGAACCGCGTCCACGCCTGGTAGTGAGCTGCGCGAGCAGACGCTAAAGCCCCCGACACGCCGAGCGTGCGGGGGCTTTCGCGTCTGTTCGCCAGGACTAGGTGACCAGCGTGACCGAGTTGGTCCGGCGCAGCTTGCCCGACGGCGTCTTCGGGATCGTCCCGGGCCCGAGCACCACCACATTGCGGGGCCGCACGTCGACCTCCTTGACGACCTCGTGCGCCACCTGGTGCTCGATGCGGCGCACCTCGGCCAGGTCCTGGTAGGCATTCGACTCGACCGCGACGGCGAACGACTCCCGCGAATGTCCGGCATCCAGGCGCACCGCCACCGCACAGCCCGGACGGACGCCGTCGACGCGGCCGGCGGCCCGCTCGATGTCGGTCGGGTAGATGTTGCGGCCCGCCATGATGATGACGTCCTTCACGCGGCCGCAGACCACCATGTGGCCCTCGTCGGTGATGTAGCCGAGGTCGCCGGTGTCGTACCAGCCGTGCTCGTCCTGGGCCGGGATGAAGCCACCCATGGTGATGTAGCCGGGCGTCAGCGATTCGCCGCGCAACTCGATCACACCCACACCGCGCGGCGGCATCACATTGCCCTGCTCGTCGACGATGCGGGCCTCGAGGTCTTTCAGCAGCGGGCCCAGCGTGGCCAGCCGGCGGGTGTTGCCCTTGGTAGCGGGCACCGCCCGGCGCAGCGCCGCCAGCAGGTCGGCGTCCACCTCGTCGACGACCAGACCCGAGTTGCACTTGGAGAACGACACCGCCAGCGTGGTCTCGGCCATCCCGTAGGCGGGCAGGATCGCCGACGAACGCAGCCCGAACGGCTTGCCCGCATCGAGCAGGTCCTCGACGTCGGCGGGTTCGACGGGCTCGGCGCCCGACAGCGCGAAGCGCAGCGTCGACAGGTCGAAGTCGCCGGGCTTGGCGTTGCGGCGCAGCCGCTTGGCCAGCAGCGCGTAGGCGAAGTTGGGCGCCGCGGTCATGGTGCCCTTGTACTTGTCGATCAGCTTGGCCCACAGCAGCGTGTCACGCAGGAAGTCCATCGGCGTGACCTTGACCAGCTCCGCCCCGAAGTACATCGGGATGGTGAGGAAGCCGACCATGCCCATGTCGTGGAAGCACGGCAGCCAGCTGACCATGACGTCCCTGTCGACGTCGTACTCGGCGCCGATGAACATCGCCTCGGCGTTGGAGTAGATGTTGCGGTGGGTGATCTGGACGGCTTTGGGAGATCCAGTGGAGCCGGACGTGAGCTGCATGAGCGCCAGGTCGTCCTCGCCGACCTCGATCGGGTCGGTCGGCTCCGACGCCAGCAGGTCGGCGACCACAAGGACCTTCACACCTTTTTCCCTGAGCACCGGGATGGCGACCAGGAACGGTTCGGAGACGATGACGGCCTTGGCCTCGATCATGCCGATGACGGTCATCGTGTCTTCGGCCCACACGGCCAGGTCGGTGCGCGGCGTGGGCTGGTGCAGCATGGTAAGGCTGGCGCCCCGCATCCACAGGCCCTGAGCGGTCGGGGCGATCTCCACCGGGAAGCCGGCCAGGACGCCGACGGCGTCGCCGAGTCCAATCCCAGCGGCGGCGAGGCCACCGGCGATACAGCGAGCGCGCTCGTGGACCTCGCCCCAGGTGTGCCGGACGGGTTCGTGAGGTTCACCGGTGACCATGCCCGTAGTAACGGTGCGGGCATTGCGGAACATCTTCTCGGTAAACCTGCTCACGCAAACCTCCTCGGTTCCGGCACTTTCCCCACGGCCCGACTTTTCATATTCCACCTGCTAGATCTCGCTTTGAAGCAGGCGCGCGCACACAGTTGGGGAGCGGTTAGGTCTCGATTCGGTGATGAAACAGCGGTCCCGCGAGGGGCTGCGTGCCTACCGCTACTCGTCACCGCCGATTATCTTAAGCATCTCTTAAAGAAGTGCCAAACTGAGCCGCGCAGTGAGTCGCATGTCACAACCGCGTTAACGGCGTCAGGCATCCGTTGCCGGTGCGGGTACCACTCGGGCGCCGGGCACGGGCCCGGAAGCGACCCGCACGGTGCGGCAGACGCCCGCTCCGGACAGCTGGGTGCCGACGTCGACCGCCGACGCGGCGGTTGGGCACAGGAACGCGCATGTCGGGCCCGAACCGGACACAATCCCGGCCAGCGCCCCGGCCTCCACACCCGCCCGCAGGGCCCGCCGCAGCGCCGGATCCAGGCTGACCGCGGCCGCCTGCATCTCGTTGCCCAGTAGCGGCGCGAGTTGGTGCGGGTCGCCGGCGGCCAGCGCCGCCAGCACCGGACCGGGCTCGTCCAGCCGGGGCGGATCCCCGGTCTCCCTGAGCCGGTCCAGTTCGCCGTACACCTCGGGGGTCAGCAATCCGCTGTCGGAGAACGCCAGGACCCAGTGAAAAGTGTTGCGGGACAGCACCGTAGCCAGTTCCTCCCCGCGGCCGGTGCCCAGCGCGGTGCCGCCGTGCAACGCGAACGGCACGTCGCTGCCCAGCCGTGCGGCCATCATGCGCAGGTCGCGCCGGGGCAGGTTGAGCTCCCACAGCGAGTTCATCGCCACCAGCACCGCGGCCGCGTCCGCACTGCCGCCGGCCATTCCCCCGGCCAGCGGGATGGATTTGTCGATCAGGATCGACACGTCGGGCGCCCGACCGACATGGTCGGCCAGCAGTTCGGCCGCCCGCCAGGCCAGGTTTCGCTCGTCGGTCGGCAGTCGGTCGGCGCCCTCGCCGACGTGCTCGAGAGACAGCACGTCGGCGTTGCGAACGGTCACCTCGTCGAAGAGCGAGACGGCGTGAAAGACGGTGGTCAATTCGTGATAGCCGTCGTCGCGGCGATCACCGACGGCCAGATAGAGATTGACCTTCCCAGGAACGCGAACGGTGACCGACCCGGTGGGCACCCACAACTCGGCGGTGTTGCCGTCAGACACCGCAGCAGACTATCGCTGCGAGCACCGAACCACACGTAGCGGCACCACCGGTGCCGCTCATCAGAGCGGGCTCAGCCGGCCGGAAGCGGCGCCGGGCTGGGGCCGTTGCCGCCGGTGCCGTCGGGCGTTTCGGAACGCTGCAGCAGTCGCACGAAGTCCTCGATCGACAAGGTCTCCCCGCGCCGGGCGGGGTCGATGCTGGCCGCCAGCAACCGATTCGCGGATTCGTTCCCCGATCCCGCCCACCCGACGAACGCGTTGCGAGTCGTCTTGCGCCGCTGCGCGAAGGCGATGTCCACCAGCTCGAAGACCCGTTTGCGGAACGCTTCGTCGGTGGGCCAGGGCGCGGCCTCGTACCGGTCGATGCGTACCAGCCCCGAATAGACGCGCGGGATGGGCCAGAAGACAGTGGGCGGCACCGTGCCGCAGCGCCGCACCCGACCGAAGAAATTCACCTTGACGCTGGGCACGCCGTACTCCTTACCTCCGGGCTCGGCGGCCAGGCGTTCGGCGACCTCGGCTTGCACCATCACGGTCACCACGCGAATGGAGGGGAATTCGGCGAGCAGATGCAGCAGCGCCGGAACGGCGACGTTGTAGGGCAGGTTCGCCACCACCGCGGTGGGCTCGACCGTCAGATCCTGCCTGCGCAGCGTCAAGACGTCGCGGTTGACGACGATGAGTCGCTGCACTTCGCTGCTGGAGTGCTCGGCGACCGTCTGCGGCAGGCGGGCCGCCAGCACGGGATCGATCTCGACGGCGACGACCGCCGCCCCGCGCTCCAGCAGCGCCAATGTCAGCGAGCCCAAGCCGGGTCCGACTTCCAGCACGGTGTCGGACTTGCCGACACCGGAGGCGGCGACCACCCGACGCACCGTGTTGGCGTCATGAACGAAGTTCTGACCGAGCGACTTCCGCGGTCGTAGATCGAGCTCTTTGGCCAACCGCCTGATCTCGGTGCGCCCGAGCAGCCGGATGGTCAGCGCGTACCTGCCCGTCCACTGCACACCGGCCAGGCGCCCCAGCCCTGACGCGACCGCGTCACCTCGGCGACGGCAATCTGCTCTTCGCGGGTGGCCAGGTCGGCCCGCGGGGCGTAACGCAGCCCGCCGTTGGCTTCCCAGGTCCCCTGGTCGAACTGCACGCCGCCGTAATACCCGTTGCCGGTGTTGATGCCCCAGTTTCCACCGGCCTCACAGCCGGCGATGGCGTCCCAAACGCCGCCGTCGCTGACGGGTGGCACCTCGGTGCCCGGCTTGGCACCCACTCGCACCACCGCTTCGCGGGCCGGTTCGACCACGGTGTTGGAGACCGGCAGCCGACCCGTCTCGACGCCGTTGACCTCAGCCACCGCGAATGTGACGTCCTGGACACCTGGGGCGCCCGGGTCCTCGACGATCTCCCGGCTCATGTTCATCTCCGGGTCCTCGATGCGGCGCGCCGGGGGCGGCAGCGGCATCCGCTCGGTGACCCGCTCGATGCGGTTACGGGTCACGCGGATTTCCATCCCGTCGACGATCGGGCTGTTGGCGGCCGGCTCCACCTCGTCGCTGTCGACCAGCGGCGCTCCTGCGGCGGCCAGCAACTCGCCGACGTTGGCCGCCGGCAAATGCACCGTCCGGACCGCGCCGGCGTCGTTGAGCTGAACGGTCTTGGCGCTGACGACCGGCAGGGCCATACCCGCCAACGGCACGCGGCTGGCGCGAGAAGCCGCTGCCGGCGCCGTGTCGGTCAACGCGAGTTGAGCCAGCGCCTCGTCGACGGTGGACGCGGTGGTCCACACCTGGTGGGTGTTCTGGCCATCGAGCGAGATCTGCAGCGGCCGACTACGCCGCAGCACGATGTTGGCGGCGTCGGAGACCGAGGCGTCTGCGGCCGGGAACAGGTCGTCACGCTGGTCGACGGAGAACCCGTTCTCCTCAACGATGTCGATGACCCGCGACTTCATCGTCGCTACTTGCATGGAGGTTCCGTCGACGGTCAGCGTCACGGTCTTGGATGCGGATACCGCATACCCTCCAGCGAATGCCAGTGCCAATAGGAAGGCGCCCAGTACCAGGCGCAACAACGGCGATTCAGTTTGATGAAGTTTAGTAAGCAGTCTCAATGTCTATTCCAAGTCCAAGTCTGTCCCGACCCACTACAACCCTCAGCAGCAACACCTCAGAACGAGCTTCCGACCATATTCAGCTGAAATGACGAAATGGGCCCAGAGGCCCACCCGTTCGATCACAAGACGGTAACGAACCCTCCAATGCTGAGCAACTCGAAGATGTCCGTGTCGGGGTCGACCAGGGATTACGCCGCCGGCCCGATTTCCAGCCCGTAATTGCGGCAGGCGTTGCTCGTCGTTATTTCCGCCAATTCCTCAGGGCTGCGATTTAGCAGCTCAGCGAGGGCGCGGACGGTATAAGGCAGGCAGTACGATTCGTTCGCTGCACCACGGTATGGGTGCGGAGTCAGGAATGGCGCGTCGGTTTCCACCAAAAGTTGTGTGATCGGTATCAACGGAACGGCTTCGCGCAGGTCACGCGCGTTTCGGAAGCTCACCGTGCCGGACAGGCTGAGCAGCCACCCGGCGTCGACGCAAGTGCGAGCCATCTCACTTCCGGACGAGAAACAGTGAAAGATCACTGTGTCCGGCGCGCCCTCGGCCCGCAACACATCCAGCACTTCCCGGTCGGCCTCTCGGTTGTGGATCATCAACGGCTTGCCGGTGCGCTTGGCCAGGTCGATGTGCCAGGCAAAGGCCTCGCGTTGTACGTCGGGCTGGGCACACCCCTCCAACCGGCCGGGCCAGTACATGTCCATGCCGGTCTCCCCGACCGCAACCACGCGCGGATGGGCCACCAATCGTTCGATCTCGCTGCGGGCGGCGTCGGTGAGGGCATCGGTTCGGGTCGGGTGCAGGGCCACCGCGCCGTAGACCCGCGGGTCCCACTGGACCGCCTGTTCTACCCAGCGCGCCGAATCCAGGTCATCCGCGATGGTGACGACGGCGGCCACGCCGACCGCGGCCGCCCGATCAGCGATGGCGCGGACGCCCTCGGCGTCGGACGCTCCGCACGCGTCGAGGTGGGTATGGGCGTCGATCAACGGCGACAGCGGCTCCGGGGCGGGCGGCGCTTCTCGTCGGCCAGACCGGTTGGAGCTCACGCGCACACGATATGTCCACACGCGCGGGCCGGCGCCACCCCACTAGGGTTGGTTCCCGATGAATCCACCGGCGCCCTATTACGTCACCACCGCGATCGCCTATCCCAACGGCGCACCGCACATGGGTCACGCGTACGAATACATCGCCACCGATGCGATCGCGCGATTCAAGCGGCTCGACGGGTTCGACGTCCGGTTCCTGACAGGAACCGACGAGCACGGGCTCAAGGTCGCGCAGGCCGCGGCCGCCGCGGGCATCCCGACCGCCCAGCTGGCGCGCAGCAACTCCGATGTGTTCCAACGCATGCAGGAGAAACTCAACATCTCCTTCGATCGGTTCATCCGCACCACCGACACCGATCACCACGCGGCGTCGCAGGAGATCTGGCGTCGCATGGAGGCCGCCGGCGACATCTATCTGGACAACTACGCCGGGTGGTACTCCGTCCGGGACGAGCGGTTCTTCGTCGAGTCGGAGACCCAGCTGCTCGAGGATGGTTCCCGCATCGCGGTCGAGACCGGCACTCCGGTGACCTGGACCGAGGAGCAGACCTACTTCTTCCGGCTGTCGGAGTACGCGGACAAACTGCTCGCACACTATCGGGACAACCCCGAGTTCATCGCACCGGAGACCCGCCGCAACGAGGTCATCAGCTTCGTCTCGGGTGGGCTGGACAACCTTTCCATCTCGCGTACGTCGTTCGACTGGGGCGTGCAGGTGCCCGGGCATCCCGACCACATCATGTACGTCTGGGTCGACGCGCTGACGAATTATCTGACCGGTGCGGGTTTTCCCGACACGGGCTCGCAGTTGTACACGAGGTACTGGCCGGCCGATCTGCACATGATCGGCAAGGACATCATCCGTTTCCACGCCGTGTATTGGCCTGCATTTCTGATGTCGGCCGGAATCGATTTGCCCCGAAGGGTTTTCGCGCACGGGTTCCTGTATAGCCGTGGTGAGAAGATGAGTAAGTCGGTGGGCAACATCGTCGACCCGGTGGCGCTGGTCGACACGTTCGGCGCGGATCAGGTGCGCTACTTCCTGCTGCGGGAGATCCCGTTCGGGCAGGACGGCTCCTACAGCGACGAGTCGATCATCACCCGGGTCAACACCGACCTGGCCAACGAACTTGGAAACCTGGCGCAGCGGTCGTTGTCGATGGTGGCCAAGAACCTCGGCGGAGTGGTGCCCGAGCCTGGGGAGTTCATCGACGCCGACAGGGAGTTGCTGGCGACGGCCGATGGGCTGCTGGAACGGGTACGCGGGCACTTCGATGTCCAGGCGATGCATCTGGCGCTCGAGGCGATCTGGCTGATGCTCGGCGACGCGAACAAATACTTCTCGGCGCAGCAGCCCTGGGTGCTGCGCAAGAGCGAGTCGGACGACGATCAGGACAGGTTCCGGACCACCCTCTACGTGACGTGCGAGGTCGTCCGCATCGCGGCGTTGCTGGTGCAACCGGTAATGCCGGAATCCGCGGGCAAGTTGCTGGATCTGCTCGGGCAGGGTGCGGATCAGCGAACGTTCGCCGCGACCGCGGTCCGACTGGCGCCCGGGATCGCGCTGCCGACTCCGGTGGGAGTGTTCCCGCGCTATCAGGTCCCCGAAGCTGAGTGAGCGGAACGCAGTGACGCGAACGAGGCGAGCATCCGACCCCGAAGCCGAGTGAGCGGAACGCAGTGACGGGCGGATGACCGGAACGCGTTGCAAGCAAGCGTGTTCGCGGAATTTCGGCGATAGGCCATAATCGGGCTGTGGAACGAAGACGGAATCGGCAACCAGCCCAGTCGCCGATGACCACCTTGAAGCAACTGCCTGCGCTGGTGGTCCTCGAGCGAATACCGGTTCCGGTCCTTGCGATCGCTGACGACGGCAGCATCCTGTTCACCAATTCGGCGTTCGCCCAAATGGTCGGCTGCGACCCCGAAGAGGTCCTTGCGCTGCGGTTTCACGAAATCTTCCACCAGGCACCAGAAGAAGAGTCCTCGCTGCTGTCCTTCGTGCACGCCCTGGCAAACATGGTCGTCGAGTTGGCCCATAAGGACGGATCGGTGGTCCGAGCCTTGATGAGCAGGTCCGCCGTGATGCGCGCTGACGACAAATTTGCCCTGGCCGCATTCCAGGATCTGACCGAACAACTCTGGGAAGAAGAGCGCTGAGGCCGATTCTAGGCCGCCGCGGCGCGGTGATCATTCTCACCGGCGGGGAACGTTTAATTTGACCGTCTGACGGGTACTAAGTCGCATCTCGGGGCTGCGAAGAGACCCATCGACTCATCTGATCGGCCTTTGTTCGACTTCGCTTCCGAGGATTTCCCACGAACCATAAGTATTGGTATAGGCTGCTTTTGATACCTGTTGTATGGTTTTACGGGTGATCAGGACTCGCAACGACTTGGAGTCGTACCTCGCTGCTGACTTGCATGCTCAGGGTTTAGACCGATGGCGGCATCGCTACCGGATCATGCATCGCGCGCCCTACTTCCAGCGCATGCTGCGCAAGACGGAGTACTGGACCAACACCGCGCGAACGCCGGCCGGTCGTTTGGTGGCCGCGTACCTGCGACTGCGGCTCAAGTTCCTGGGCGAGCGACTCGGATTTGGCATACCGCTCAACGCATTCGGGCCCGGCCTGTCCGTCGCCCACGTCGGCTGGGTCCACATCCATCACCGCGCCCGGATCGGCGCGAACTGCCGGATACACCAAGGGGTGACGATCGGTGAGGGACGCCCGGGCGAGTACCCCACCATCGGTGATGACGTCTTCATTTTCCCCGGCGCCATGGTTCTCGGCGTCGACGTGGGCAGCCGCGTCGGCATCTATGCGGGAGCTGTCGTCACCAAACCGGTGCCCGACGACGTCGACGTCGGCGGCGTTCCGGCCCGGATCGTCAAGGACCGCCGTCGCCGCGCCGTGAGCGCGTAATACCTAGCTTTCCGCGGCGGGCCCGGCAGCGGCAGCCGCCGGCGCGGCGGATTGGCTGTGGCGGAGAGCCTCGCGAGCCAGGAACTGCCGGAAGTAGGGCAGCGACGTCTCGGCCGCGATGCCTGGCAGCAGCAGCATCCACAGCTGACTGAGCCGCTCGTTGAGCTCCTCGATGATGCCTTCGCCGCTGCGGATGCGCGACATCGAGATCGACAGCAATCGCGACCCGAACATCGCCCCCACGATCGACTCGCTGAGTCGTTCCGGGTCGATGTCCTCGCGCAGATCGCCCTCCGCGATGGCGCGGGCGGCCTGGACGGCCATCTCCGAGATCCACGCCGCGCAGCAGCGGGAGGCCGCGTCGTTGAATCCGGCCAGTGCGGCGATCAACTGCTCGGCCGCGCGGGCGGTCTTGTCCGACGTCAGAACCTGCGCGAGGGCGAAGGTCCCGTGAATCATGTTTTCCAGTGCGGGCG
Source organism: Mycobacterium asiaticum (assembly GCF_001668675.1). GTDB lineage: Bacteria > Actinomycetota > Actinomycetes > Mycobacteriales > Mycobacteriaceae > Mycobacterium > Mycobacterium asiaticum_D. The sequence goes on from NZ_LZKQ01000212.1 coordinate 33,291, forward strand.
ACGCTGAGCCACACACACTGCGGAAGGCACCGACGAGCACCTCGGCGCCCTCGTCGATGATGTCGGAAGCGAGCGCCTCTTTGGAATCGAAGTGGTGGTAGAGCGCGCCTTTGGTCATGCCGGTCCGCTCGATGATCGTGCCCCAGCCGGCAGCGGCGTATCCCACCTCACCGAAGACGTCAATCGCGGCGTCAAGGATCTTGCGTCGGGTTACCTCGGACCGCACCTGGCGCGCCATCGCTCTCCCGCACCTCCACAATGATGTCGATCCGGTTAAGTCCGGAGCGCCTCGAGTCGTTCTTCCTGGTCAGCCGGTCAAGATTAGCAGTCGCTCCTATCGGGTTTTCGATCGTGCGTGCCAAACGCCCCGAGCCGATTCAGCCGGCGGTCGCCGTGGCCGCCAGCGAATTGACCGCCAAGGTGGTGCGCCGTCTGATGAACTGTTTGAAGTAGTCGAGTCGGTCCGGCTGCAGGATGCCCGCTAACACCAGCATGCAGTTCTTCTCGAGATCGAGCAGGTACCGCTGCGGGTCATCCAAATCGCTGGTCTGCCGCAGCCCCATGTACATCGAGACGATGAGCCGTGCGATGTCTCGCGGGTCCCATCCTTCGATGACGTCGCCTTCTGCGATCGCGCGCTTCACCACGTCGGCCAGCAGGTCCGTCCAGCCGCCCAACAGCTGAGCCTGCAACCCTTCGGTTCGGCCGACCGATTCGATGAGGTGCGAAGCAGCTCGGGCCACATCCTGACTGATCTCTCGCACCGCAGCCAGATAACAGAAGTCGATCAGGGTCTCCAGCCCCGAGAGCTGACGCGCCAGGAGATCCTCAACCGCGGCGCGTCCTTCGTCCTTGTGCTGCTCGATGATCGCAACCGCCAGCGCGTGCTTGGAGCGGAAGTGGAAGTACATCGCGCCTTTGGTCAACGCGGCTTCGGCGAGAATGTCGTCCAGCCCGACGTCGTGATAAGCGCGGCGCGCGAATTGGTGTGCTGCGGCCCGCAGAATCTGTTGCCGGGTGGTGTCCGCTCGTCCGTCCGCCGTTTCAGTCGACATATGACCCGCGGAGATCGTCGGACCGCGCCCCGAGGCAACGACCGGTTCTTCGAGCGATCACCTTCACCATCGCGATGCCTTCCTCACAGGTGGCCGGTTCGTCAGTGGTAAAGCAGTCACCGTTGTGTCCGACGCCCCTTTTGTGCGCCATCTGTGAGGTTATCAAGCCAGAACCCAACCTGTGGCTCTCCACGCCAATGTGACCGCATACGCGTACTCAAAAATACTCTAGGTTGTCCTCAGCACTTGGCATCGTTCTAAAAGTATGTATAGTTGCCTTTAAGGGGAGTTGCGGTTTGGGCGTGGGTGGCGTGGGGGCTACGGGCGATTTCACAGGGTCTGAAGCATCCACCCCTCCGGCTCAAATGGGGACCGCGGCACCCGACAGGCAGTCGTTCGGGTAGGGGGAGGCTCCATGTCGTTTGTCATCACTCAGCCAGAAGCATTAGCTACATCGGCCAACACTTTGCAGGGCATCGGGATATCGATCGGCGCCGGCAGCGCCGCAGCGGCGGTTCCGACCACCGCTGTTGCGCCGGCTGCCGCGGACGAGGTGTCCGCGCTCACCGCCTTGCAATTCGCCGCTCATGGCCAGCTCTATCAGGCCGTCAGCGCTCAGGCCGCGGCAATCCACGAGATGTTCGTCGAGGTCATGCGCGTCAGCGCGGCGTCCTATGCCGCCACCGAGGCTGCCAACGCAGCTACGGCCGGATGACGGGTGGGGTCTGCGATGGATTTCGGCGCGCTACCACCGGAGATCAACTCTGCGCGGATGTACAGCGGCGCGGGCGCCGGCCCGTTGCTCGATGCCTCCTTCGCGTGGGACGGGTTGGCTACCGAACTGCGAGCGGCGGCGTCTGCCTATGACGCCGTGATTGCGGGCCTGACCAGCGGGCCATGGCTGGGACCGGCGGCGATTTCCGCGGTATCGGCGGCCACGCCGTACGCGGTCTGGATGAGCGCCACGGCCACCCAGGCGGAGGAGGCCGCGGCCCAGGCCAGGGCCGCCGTCGCCGCCTATGAGGCGGCATACGCGATGACGGTGCCGCCCGGGGTGGTCGCCGCCAACAGGGTGTTGCTGGCGACGATGGTGGCAACGAACTTCTTCGGCCAGAATTCGCCGGCTATCGCGTCGATCGAGGCCCACTACAGCGAGATGTGGGCCCAGGACGCCGCGGCGATGTACGGCTATGCCGCGGGTTCGGCGTCGGCCTCGGCGCTGACGCCGTTCCAGGCGCCACCCCAAGTCACCAACCCCGCGGGCACGGCCGCGCAGGCCGCAGCGGTGTCGCAAGCCACCGGCGAGGCCGCGGCAACGCAGTCGAAGCTGGCTTCGCTGGTCAACTCGCTGCCCACGACGCTGCGGGGCATGTCGACACCGGCCTCGCTGACCGGCGCACCGACGGCGGCCACGACCGCGATCCCGTTTGGTTCATCCACCGGGGACGTGGCCAACTACATGAACATCGCTACCATGCCGCTGTTTGCCCTGAGCAGCCTGTTGAGCATCGCTCAGACCATGCAAGGCATGGCCGCAACCGCGGCCCAGCAGGCCGCCGAGGCCGCCATCGGCGCCGCCGAAGCGGCCGCCGGTGCAGCGGCCAGCGGCGCTGAGGCGGCCGGCGCAGGTGTGCTCGGCGCCATGGGCCAAGCGGCCAGTTTGGGTTCGCTGTCGGTCCCGGCGACATGGACCAGCGTGATCCCGACGGCTCACCTCACCGGCGCCAGTTCCGCGCTGCCGAGCGCAGGCGGCAATGGCGCGGCCGGTTTGCCACCCGGCTTGGTTGGCGGAATGCCGCGCGCGGCTAGCCAGGGCCCCGGCCCGGGCCCTCGCTACGGCATGGTTCCCACGGTGATGGCCCAGCCGCCGTCAGCCGGATACGGCACCGTCTGAGCTGGGCCGATGGCGCCCTTCGGGTACCCAGAGTCCAGCGCAACGCGGGTGGGCAGCAGTTGGTGTGCATCGGACCAACGCATCCAACGGCCGCGGCGCTTCGCTGTAGACCCCAAAATGCTCGCGCGACCGACTTTCGGCAGCCGTACGTACTATAAGTCATCTTATTGGCTTGTTTCCATACGTCTAGTATGTATAATAGCTGGCGGGCATAGAACGAGTTTTCAGTTCGACCGGCGGCCTGGGACACCGCCGATCGGCGGTTCGCCCGGGGGAAGCGACAAGTTGTGTTCGGCCTAAAGGGGGGCTTGCAATGAAGGTCGTACTTTTTTGCGGCGGATACGGCATGCGGATGCGCAGTGCCGACGGCGATCTGGTACCCAAACCGCTGCAGATGGTCGGCCCACGGCCGCTGTTGTGGCATGTGATGCGCTACTACGCGCACTACGGGCACAAGGAGTTCATCCTCTGCCTCGGCTACGGCCAGGCGCTGGTCAAGGAATTCTTCGTCAACTATCGCGAAACCGAGTCCAACGACTTCGTCATGAGGGGTGGCGAAGTCGAGTTGCTGGACTCCGACATGTCCGACTGGACCGTCACGTTCGTTGACACCGGCCTGGAATCGCCCATCGGCGAGCGGCTGCGCCGGGTGCGCAAGTACCTCGGTGACGACGAATACTTCCTGGCCAACTACGCCGACGTGCTGACTGACGCGCCGCTGGACACCATGATCGAGCGGTTTCACGCCAGCGGCGCCGCCGCGTCGATGCTCGTGGTGCCGCCGCAGTCCTCGTTCCACTGCGTTGACGTCGGTTCCGACGGCGACATCAAGGAGATCGCCCCAATCGCCAAGTTCCCCATCTGGGTCAACGGCGGTTACTTCGTGTTGCGCCAGGACGTGATCGACCTGATTCCAGAAAACGGTGACCTGGTCGGCGATGCCTGCATGGCGCTGGCCGGTACCGGACGGCTGCTGGGCTATGAGCATCACGGCTTCTGGAAGCCGGCCGACACCTTCAAGGAGCGCGCCGAGCTCGACGCCGACTACAACCGGGGCATCCGCCCGTGGGCGGCCTGGGAAGCAGCACAGCAAACCGCGCAGCCGGCATGAACCCGCTGACCTCCGACGACGACATCCAGTCGGTCGCCGTCATTGGTGCTCACTGTGACGACATCCTCATCGGCGCCGCCGCGACGCTGGCGCAGATCGCGGGCGAACGTCCCGAAGTCGTCATCTACGCGCTGGTGCTGACAGGCGCCGGGACCGAACGCGAGATTGAGGAGAAGGGCGCCTTCGCGGCGTTCTTCCCCCAAGCAGACGTGCGGTTGACCGTGGCCGATCTACCGGACGGGCGCCTGCCCGAGCATTGGGGAGCGGTCAAGCGACAACTCGCCGAATTTCGCCGCGGTTGTGAACCAGACCTGGTGATCGGCCCGCAGCGCGACGACTACCACCAGGACCATCGCCTGCTCGGCAAGCTCATCCCGACCGAGTTCCGCGCGCATCTGGTGCTGGGCTACGAGATTCTCAAGTGGGAGTCGGATTTGCCGAATCCCACACTGTACGTACCGATCCCAGATGAGGTGGCGCACCGCAAGGCACGGCTCCTTGAGCAGTGCTACCCCTCCCAGACCGGACGGGACTGGTTCGACGAGGAGACGTTTTTGGGCCTGATGCGGGTCCGGGGCGTGCAGAGCAGGTCGCGGTACGCCGAGGCCTTCGTGGTGGAAAAACTGGTGTGGCGGAAAGGCCGGTAATGGGTCAGATCGCCGGCGACTCAAGCCCGTAGCGCAATGTCCAGTCGCAGTCGAATGCGAATCGCAAGAGGGGATAACAGGGGGATCCGCATGAAATACACACCCACGCAAGTCGCGGGCGTGACGATCATCGACATCGAGCCGCACCGGGACCACCGCGGGTTTTTCAGCCGGATTTTCTGCGCCGCCGAATTCGCCCAACACGGGCTGATTCCCGAGGTCGCACAGACCAGCATCTGCTTCAACCAAACCCGCGGCACGGTGCGCGGCCTGCACCGCCAGGTGCCACCGCACGCCGAGGCCAAGCTGGTGCGCTGCATCCGCGGCGCCATTGCCGACGTCGCCGTGGACGTCCGGCCGGAATCACCGACATACGGCAAGCACGTGATGGTCGAGCTCAGTGCCGACAACCGCCGCGCCCTGTTCTTGCCGCCCTACGTGGCGCACGGTTTTCAGACACTGACGGACGACACCGAGATCCTTTACCAGATCAGCGGCCCCTATCAGCCGAACAGTGAAGAGAACTTCCGCTGGAATGAGCCGATGTTCGGAATCGAGTGGCCGCTGCCCGTCACTGTCATATCCGAAAAGGACGCCAGCTGGCCACTTTTGACGGGTGAGGCATCATGATCAGCAGTAGCGAAGAACGTCTCGGGTGAGTCGACATGGCCCACGACACGCTGCCCGCAGCCGCCGTACGCATGGTCGTCAGCGGCAGCATCGTTGAGCGTTGTGACACCGACCAGGTGTTGGCGCTGATCGATTCCCACCTCAGTTCCGGTTCGGAACGCGGTCTGGCGGTGGGATCGGTCAACCTCGATCACCTGCACCACTTCCGAACGGTGGGCGCCGCTCCCAGCGGGATGCTGGAATGGCTGCTGCTGGCCGACGGGATGCCGATCGCATGGCGGGGGCAGTTGCTGACCTCCAAGCCGTGGCCTCGGGTCACCGGAGCCGACCTGCTTCCCGCGGTACTGACACTGGCCGAGGCGAACAACCAGCGGGTCGGATTCTTCGGCGGCAGCAGCCGAACCCATCAGCTGCTGTCCCGGTACCTCGAGGAAAGATATCCAGCACTGACGGTCTCGGGGATGTGGGCGCCCGGACCGGACGATGTCGAATTTCGTTCTGAAGCACTGTGTTCGGCGATCCGCACGGCGCGCACCGACATCCTGGTGGTGAGCCTGGGAAAGCCGCGCCAGGAGTTGTGGGTCGACCGGTACGGGCACGCGACGGGTGCACGGGTCTTTCTGCCGTCGGGTGGCGCCATCGACTTTCTGGCCGGCATGACCCGCCGGGCACCCAGCTGGATGCAGCGGAGCGGACTGGAGTGGTTTTACCGGCTGACGCGCGAACCGCGCCGACTAGCCCGGCGCTATCTGTTGCAGGGCCCCCTGGCGCTGCTGCGCGCCGCACGCGCACAGCTGATCTGTTACCCCGGCGCCTACTACACCGGTGCGGGCATCCGGGGTCATGTCGAAACCTCCGGCACCGCAGGCGAAGCGGCGTCAGCATGAGTGAGGGAGCGGCCAGCATGACGGCAACACTGCACGCCCATACCGGCTTGTCACCCGCCGTCCGCAGTCCGGGCAGCGGCACCATTCAACGCTGGCAGCAGCAGTATTCCGCACGGCTACGGATTACCGACTCGATAATCGTCTGTACGGCAATCATGCTCGCGCAATTGGTCCGGTTCGGCGACTCCCCCAATATGTCCGGCTACCCGGGCCCGGTGATGACGCTGTTCTCCTGCCTGTTCGCAATGCTGTGGCTGTCGTCGATATCGGTGTTCCACACTCGGTCGCCCCGCATCATCGGCGCCGGTATCGACGAGTACCGACGCATCGCCAGCGCATCGTTCTCCGTGTTCGGCATCATCGCGATGGTCACCCTGCTCGCCAAGATCGAACTGGCCCGCGGCTACCTCGCCGTCGCGCTTCCGGTGGGCACCCTGGGCCTGCTGGCCAGTCGCAATCTGTGGCGAAAGTACGTGTGGCACAGGCGTGCACAGGGCCACTACCAGACGATGGTTCTGGCCATCGGCGACCGATCCGGAGTCACTCACCTGGCCTACGAGTTGATCCGCAGCCCGAAAGACGGATATGTCGTCGTCGGCGTGTGCATCCCCGGGTACGGGCCGCGGCGCGGTGAGACCCTCACCGTTCAGGACCGCGAGATCCCGATCCTGGGTGACGAGACCAGCGCGGTAGCGGCGCTAGAGGAGTGCGGCGCCGACACCGTCGCGGTGACGCGTACCGAACATTTCGGTGTGCATGGCATCCGAGAGCTGATGTGGCAACTCGAGACCCTCGACGTCGACCTGGTGGTGTCACCGGGCGTCATGGACGTCGCCGGCGCCCGGTTGACCATGCGGCCCATCGCGGGGTTTCCGCTGCTGCACGTCGACAAGCCGCAATACGAAGGTACGCAACGCATTCAGAAGCGGGCGTTCGACTTCTGCTTCGCCCTCTTCGCCCTTGTCGCGACGGCGCCGCTCCTCTTCGCCGCCGCCGCAGCGATCAGGATGACCAGCAAGGGACCGATCTTCTATCGCGCCGAGCGGATCGGTTTGGACGGTCGACCTTTCACCATGCTGAAGTTCCGCACCATGGTCGAAGATGCCGACCAGCAAATCGAAAGCCTACTGCCGCTGAACCAGGGCGCCGGCATGCTGTTCAAAATTCACCGGGACCCGCGGGTCACACCGGTCGGCCAGATCCTGCGCCGCTACAGCATCGACGAACTGCCGCAGTTCATCAACGTACTCAAGCGGGACATGAGTGTGGTGGGCCCGCGACCGCCCCTGCGGCGGGAAGTGGAGAACTACGACGGAGAGGTCAAGCGGCGACTGCTGGTCAAGCCGGGGGTTACCGGCCTGTGGCAGGTGAGCGGGAGATCCGACCTGTCCTGGGAGGACTCGGTCCGGCTCGACCTGTCATACGTCGACAACTGGTCCATGGCAGGCGATCTCGTGATCATCGCCCGCACCCTCAAAGCGGTGTTGGCCAGCGATGGGGCGTACTAGATGAACGGCGGCGCCGTGACCGAGGCTGCGGGGGATGCCGGCGTGGCGGGGACCTCCGAGCCCTCGCAGCACGCGGCGGGGCATCCGCCCGGCGCCGACGTGCCACAGGCGCGGATCGCGCACGCGTTCTCTATCCAGTTGATCTGCCGTGCACTGGGCATGCTGGCCTCGGTGGTGTCGGTGGCGATGACTGCCCGCTACCTGGGGCCGGGCCGCTACGGCCAGCTCATGGTGGCGGTGGCCTTCATCGGCATGTGGACCAGCATGACCGATCTCGGTATCAGCACCGTGATCGTGCGGCGTGTGACCTCAGGACGCGGGGAGCTGGAGCGGCTGGTCCGGGTCAATAGTGGCTTGTCCCTGGTGTATTGCGTCCCCTTGGCGGTTATCGCGGCCGCTACTGGGTGGCTCATCTATCGCGACGCCGACGTTCGCGTGATGTTGGTGGTGTTGTCCGGGCAGCTGCTGATGCTGACGATGCGGACCCGGTTCGAGCCGGTCTTCTTGTCCACGGTCCGGTTCGCCGCGGTGGCCATCTCCGACGTCGCGGGCCGGCTGGGTACCCTGGCCATGGTCAGTTGGCTGGTGGCAACGCGCGAAGACGTGATCTGGTTCGCGGTCGCACAACTCATCCCACCCGTCGTACAGTTGCTGATCCAGGGCGCGGCCGCGGCACGCCACATCAAGCTGCGTCCCGTCTTCTCGGCGGGCGAGTCCTTCAACTTGCTGCGGGAAAGCCTGCCGCTCATGGGCGTCGCGGTGCTGGGAATCCTTTATTGGCGCGCTGATGGCGTGATCCTGTCGCTGCTGAGCGCCCACGCCGAGGTGGGCGTCTACGGGCTCGCCTACACCATCGCGTTCAATACCGAGGCGCTGTCGGTGTTCTTCCAGAAGTCGACGTTGTCCACCGCCACCGCGCTCTACTCCCGCGATATCGATGCCTACGTCGGATTCTTGCGCCGCAGTGTGGAATTGATGTTCTTTGTCGCCCTCCCGGTCGCCGTGGTCGGTTCGATGCTGGCCGCACCGCTTATCCATCTGTTCGGCGACCGCGACTTCGTGAGTCGCGGCGCACCGACACTGGCGCTGCTGCTCGTCGCCGCGTCGTTACGGTTCGTCACCGGAACCCTGGGGCAAGGCCTGTTCGCCAGCCACGAGCAGCGGTTCTTCTTCCGATTGTTCGTGGCCACGCTGATCGTCAACGTGGTGCTGAACCTGGCTCTGGACAGTCGGTTCGGTGCCGTCGGCGCCGGCATCGCCCTGGTGTGCACCGAGCTGTTCGGCATGACGCTGGCCAGCTGGCGACTGCGCAGCCGCTGCGGCTACCGCACCCCGGTGCAGTTCCTGCTGCGGTTGCTGGTCCCAATGGCAGTCAGCGCCGGGGTGGTGTTGCTGTTGACGGGTGCTCACGTGGTGCTCGTGCTGGCCGCCGCCGCGACGACATATCTGGCCGCCAACATGATGATCGGCCCGGTCAAATGGTCGATGTTGACTTCGCTGTTCGGAAGACAGGTGATGCCATGACAACCGAGTTGGATCGGGCGTATCTGAAACCCCCAACGGCAGAGCCGGTTCCGCTGGGCCTCGAGCGTCCGCTCTCGGCGCTGATCGTGACTTACAAAAGCCATGACCTGGTGGAGCAGTGCCTGGCCAGTCTCGCCGAACACGCGCCCGAACTGCCGGTCTACGTCTACGAGAACAGCGGCGATACGTACCCCGGACGGGAGGAGCTGGCCGCGCGTCACCCGGATGTTCACTGGGTGCTGGGACCGGTGAACCTGGGCTTTGGCGGAGCCTTCAACGCGTTGGTGGCACACACCCCCGCCGATACCGATCTGCTGCTGCTCAACGCCGATACGCGGCTGAAGGGACCGCTGACGCGGACCCGGCAGCTGTTGCACCGGCCCGGTGTGGCCGCCGTGTCACCGCTGATCCAGGACATCGGGGCGCCCGGCCCGCAGCGGTGGGACATCGCCACGCGCCGCCGCACCCTGACCCGCGCATTGGTGGCCGCCGCCGGCTACTCCGACCGCCTGCGGGGAACACCGATCTCACACCTGTATCGAAGGCAGCCGGCCGAATCCGAAAGCATCGACGGGTACGTGGCCGGGATCTGTCTGGCCATCAACCGCGAGGCGTGGAACCAGATCGGCGGATTCGACGAGGAGTTCTTCCTCTACGGGGAGGAAACCGATTGGCAGGAGCGGGCAGCCGCGGCCGGCTGGCGCATTCTGCTCGCCGACGAACTCGACGTCGACCACGGCAACCCCGCGCCTGCTCAGAGCGCCGGCGATCCGGTCTCGGCGCACGGCGCAGAGGTCTCCACCGTCGAACGGTTCCGCAACCGGGATCTGTTGCGCGCCAACATCGCCCTGCTGCTGGAACGGCGCGAGAGCGTGCATCACGCCGATGCCTACCTGGCCGGCACTGCCCTGCTGGACCGCGTGCAGCGATCCAAACGTGCGGTGCGCAACCGCGCCATCGAAGCTCGTCGCACCGACAAGCCACCGATCGTGATTACCACCAACCGTCTGGTCTACGGCGGCGCAGAACGGCAGAAGGCGCTGTTGGCGGCCGAACTGGATCGCCGCGGTTACCCCGTCACCATCGTGTGCATGCAGCGGTTCGGGCCACTGATCAAGGAGATTCCGCACAGCGTGCGGGTGGTGCGCCAGCCGTGGTGGGCGCCCATGGTGGACCTACCCGCCGGGCCGGCCGTATTGATCAGTGGCGACACCAACACCGAAACGGGGTTCGCGACGCTGTGGCGAGCGGCATCCCGGGACCGACGCTGGCTGGTCGCGCCGCATGTGCCGCCCGCCGAGGACGGGCCGATCTATTCACGGCCGCTGACCGCCGCCATGCACCGGGCGGACGGCTTCATCGTCCTGGCACAACGACATTGGGAGATGCTGACTTCGCATCACCGGCTGAGCGGGCAACCCTTCGTGGCGCCCAATGGCGTCGCCTGCACTGGTGAACTGCCGCAGCGCGTGCGGGTGGCCGGAGCGCCGCCGCACCTGGTGATGCTGTCCCGCATCGTCGAGCACAAGAACCCCGATCTGCTGATCGAGGCACTGGCGGGTCTGACCGACCTGCCTTGGCGGCTCTCGATTTTCGGTGACGGACCGGACCGCGCGAAGCTCGAAGCCCGCACCCCGCGGTCGCTGCGCGATCGAGTCCGGTGGCACGGGTGGTCGCCCGGTCCCGCTCCGGCGCTGGCCGAGGCCGATCTGCTCTGCGTGCCAAGCCGTTCGGAGGCTTTCCCGCTGGTGATCCTGGAAGCCATGGCGCGAGGCGTGCCGGTTGCCGCATCGGGCATCTGCGCCGTCCCGGAGATGCTGGACTTCGGCAGCGCCGGGTTCGTCGTCGAACCGGTCTCCGTGGCGGCGTGGCGGAGTCGGCTGGCCGAGATCCTCGCCGACCCCGGCGGGCTGCCCGAGGTTGGGCGTCGCGGGTTCGAGCGGATGCAAAAGCACTACACGGTCACCGCCATGACCGATGCCTATCTCGACGCGATCGGCGCGGTGATGTGAAACCACCGCCCAGCCACGCCAACCGACCCCACGACGACGAATCGAGAGACAATGATCTGCCGCTTATGCGACTCCGACCGTATGCTCAGCGTCTTGGACCTGGGCGCCACGCCGCCCTGCGAGAAAATCCTTGCCGCCGCAGAACTCGACGTGCCCGAGGCCACTTACCCGCTGCACCTGCGGCTGTGCGAGGACTGCCTGCTGCTGCAGATACCCGCGCTGATCACACCCGAGGAAACATTCACCGAATACGCCTACTATTCCTCGTATTCCGACAGTTGGGTCCAGCATGCGGAGACCTTCGTCGAGCAGGCGGCGAAGCGGCTCGGGCTGGGAGCCGACTCGTTCGTGGTGGAAGTCGCCAGCAACGACGGCTACCTCCTGCAACACGCGGTGGCCAGGGGGATTCCCTGCCTGGGAATCGAACCGTCACTGAATGTCGGTGCGGCAGCGGCCGATCGGGGAGTGCCGACCGTCTCGGAGTTCCTCGACCAGCAGGTGGCACAGCGGGTGCGCACCGAGCACGGTCCGGCGAACCTGGTGGTGGCCAACAACGTATACGCACACATACCCGACCTGCGCGGCTTCACCCAGTCGCTGCGCGGTCTGCTCGCTGACGACGGCTGGTTGAGCATCGAAGTGCACCACGCCCTGAACCTGGTCATCCTCGGGCAATTCGACACGATCTACCACGAGCACTTCCAGTACTACACCGTCTACTCGGCGATCAACGCCCTCGCCAGCGCGGGCCTGGCCGTCGTCGACGTGGAGTTGCTGTCCACCCACGGCGGATCGATCCGCGTCTGGGCCCGCCCGATCGAGGTGGCCGGCGCACCGTCGGCGCGAGTGACCAACATCCTTCGCATCGAAGAGGCGGCCGGCCTACACCGTCCGGAGGGCTACCTGAAGCTGCGCCAGCGAACCGAGCAGGCGCGCCATGATCTGCTGCGCTTCCTGCTCAAATGCAAGGCCGAGGGAAAGCGCGTCGTCGGTTACGGCGCCCCTGGCAAGGGCAATACCTTGCTCAACTACTGCGGGATCCGCAGCGACCTCCTCGAGTACACGGTAGACCGGAATCCCTACAAGCATGGGCATTTCACACCCGGCACCCGCATCCCGATTCACGACCCGGAGGTCATCACCCGCGACCGACCGGACGTGGTGCTGGTGCTGCCCTGGAACCTGGAATCCGAGCTCACCGAGCAACTCAGCTACGTCACCGAGTGGGGCGGCCAGATCGTCTATCCCCTGCCGACCCTGCATATGGCACGCAAGGCCAAGACGACGGCGGCGGTCCGCTGATGACCGCCCGCGGCTGCCGGGCCTGCGGCGGCACCGAGTTGCACCGGGTGCTCGATCTGGGGAAAGCGCCCGCGGCCGACCACTTTCCGTTGGCGAGCGATCCGATCAGCCCCGAGGAATCGGCGCATCCGTTGGCAATGGATCTCTGCGTTGGTTGCGGCCTGGCACAACTAGCCGACGACGACACGGTTACCGAGGAGCCGCGCGGCATCGAACCGCAAGCGCTGAGGGATCAGGCCGCCGACGCCGTACGGCAAGTCGCCGAGGCAGGTTGGCTGCGTGGGAACACGGTTCGCGAGTTCGGTAGCCCGCACGGCGGGACGTGGTTACCCTTACTCGCCGAACGCGGGTTTTCCGAAGCCATCGGAGCGGGAGAAGTCGCCGACGTGGTGCTCGACTGTTTCGGCATCACGCACGACCCGCATCAGCGGTCTGGTTTCGCGCAGCGCGCGAAGGTCACCGCGCCCGACGGCGTGTTGCTGATTCAATTCCCGTCCTTGATGACGATGGTGAGCGAAGGACAGTGGACTGCCTTGCGCCACGGCCACTTCGCCTACTACTCGTTGACGGCGCTGGTCAATCTACTTGCCGCCGTGGGGATGAGTGTGGCCACCGCATGGGAGTTCGATCTGTACGCCGGAACCATTCTGGTAGCTGCCGTACACGGCCACGTGGAGCCCGACGAGCGCGTGCGGGAGATCTTGTCCCGGGAGAGCCATTTCGGCGTGACCGATGCGCTCGTGCTGCAGCGCCTGCAGCGTGCCGTCGACAGCCACGCCGCGCAGCTGCGCGATTGGCTTGTGCTGCAGGCGGATACCAACCGCACGGTTTACGGCTACGGCGCCGGCTCGCGGGTGCCCGCTTTGCTGAACATCGCAAAGGTGGACCGGCAGCTGTTGGCGGGGATCGCCGACGCCTCACCGGGCAAACAGGGCCGCAGGATTCCTGGCACCGATGTCCCGATCATTTCCCCTGAGCAGTTGACCACCGCCGACCCCGACCGCGTGCTGCTGACCCTGCCGGACCTGTTCGGTGAGGTACGCCGCGCCTACCCCCAATTCGAGGGCCGCTGGTGGGTAGATTACGGCCCCAGCGGAAACGGATAACCATGGTGCGGGTGCTCTGGCTTTCGCCATGGCTGCGGCCGCTCGCGCGCGTGCAGGCCGAAGCGATGGGCCGCCTCGGGGCCGAGGTGCTGCTGGTGACCTCCGACCAGCACCCGGAGTCCGACACCGCCCGTGACTATGAACTCGTGCTCGACCCACGGTTCCGGACGGCGGCCACCTGGCCGGACAGCTTGGCCGCATGGCGCCGCGTCCGCGCCTACCGACCCGACGTCGTGGTCACCGAGTTGGTGCGCGACCCGCGCTGGATCGCGTTGGCCGGCAGCGCACCCCGGATTCAGCTGATACACGACGACCGTCCCCATGACGCCGCCGAACAGCGACCGACCTACGAACTCGCGGTATTCGACCGCTGGGGTGCCCGCTCGGCGGCCACCGTCACCTACAGCGACTACGTTGCCGCACGCGTCGCCGATCGCCGGGACGTGGCCGGCACACCCGTGCATGTCGCGCCGCTGACCAGTGACCTGGACCCGACGCTGGTTCCGCCGCCGACCGCGGCCGAGGCCCGGCGTGATTTTGTCATGGTGGGCCGGCTGAACCCGTACAAGAACCTGGACGTGGTGCTGCGGGCCTGGCAACGCCATGTCGACGGAACAGGTTGGCGCGGCGACGATTTGGTGCTCATCGGCGATGGGTTGGTGGATGCCGGGAGTCTGCCGCCCCACACCCGCTGGCGCTCGGGACGGTATCGGTACACCGAAGTCATCAGCACCCTGGCCCGGGCCAAGGGTTCAGTCGCGCACTACCGGCGCGCCTCCCAAAGCGGGGTGCAGGTGCTGTCGATGCAGCTGGGCGTCGCACCGATCGTGTCCAACGTCGGCGGACTGTCCGAATATCAACCGCCGGGGTGTCCCCCGATCGCCGTCGACGACATCGCCGGTCTGGCGGCCACTTTCGACGAACTGGCCGACCCGGCCCGCGCGGCCCGTCATGGCGCCGATGCAGCGCGACATTACGCGCAGCGATTCTCCGTCGACCGTGCGGCAGACCGGCTGCTGGAAGTGATCGACGGTGTGCTGGCGGTCGACGCCGCACTCGTCGCGACGTCGTCGGCTCGGTAACCGCCGGTCGCTACGGTGCATCGTCATCGTCGTTGTCCGCGAAGAGTTTTTCCGGGTGGTGGAAGGTGTTGATGCGTGGTTGGCCGTGGTCGAGGTGGGCCGGTGGGAGCCATTCGGTGTGGCCGCGGGTGTTTTTGCGGGTGGTCCAGCCTTTTTCGGCCAGTCGGTTGTCCGGTCCACATGCGAGGGTGAGGTCGGTGATGTCGGTGCGCCCGGTGGTGGTCCAGCCGGTGACGTGGTGGACCTCGCTGTGGTAGGCGGGTTGGTCGCAGCCCGGGCGGGTGCAGCCGCGGTCCAGGGCGTGCAGCATGAGCCGTTGGGCGGGGTTGGCGAAACGTTTGGCGTGATACAACGCCAGGGGTTTGGCCTGGTCGAAGACCGCCAAATAGTGGTGAGCGCCCTGGGCGGCCATGCGGATCAGATCGGCCATCGGCACCAGGGACCCGCCGCTGGTGCGGGCCTTGCCGGTGCCGGCTTCGAGGTCTTTGAGGGTGGTGGTGACGATCACGGTCACGGGTAGGCCGCGGTGCTGGCCGAGTTGTTCGGAGGCGAACAACGTGCGGATGGCGGCGGCCAGGGCGTCGTGGTTGCGCTGGCCGGTGCTGCGGGTGTCACCGCGGGCGGTGTCCTCGTCGGGTTCCCCATCGACCCGGGGGGTGTCGTCGTCGGGGTGGGCCATGCCGGGGGCGGCCAGTTTGGCCCAGGCGGCTTCGATCAGCGCCCG
>NZ_LZKQ01000213.1 GCF_001668675.1 Mycobacterium asiaticum
TGGGGGGCGCCGGGCGGCCGCCCCCACCCCCACCCGCCGGCGAAAATGCCCGGCGTCCACCCCCCCCCCCCCCCCCCCACCAAACACCCGTGGGGGGGGGGGGGGGGCGGGGGGGGCGCCCCCCGCCGACAACACCGCGAGATTTTCCGCCTCGGCACTCGCGTAGGCGTTCGCGCCGCCGGTCAATTTCTGGATGAACTGGTCGTGGAACGCCGCTGCCCGCCCGGCCACGGCCTGGAATTCCTGGGCGTGTGAGCCGAACAGTCCCGCGACCGCGGTGGATATCTCGTCGATTCCGGCGCTGGCGATGTTCGTGGTGGGAGCCGCCGCTTGAAGTTGGGCGGAATTCAGATCGGACCCGATTGCTGCGAGGTCCCGTGCCGCGGTGATCAGACTTTCGGTTGCTACCTGCATCTTGCGGAGCATATCCACGAAGGTGTAGCGCTACAGCCGATTTGCGAAACTCCTAAACTCGGCAGGACCGGTCTGCTTATCCAGCAGCCTGCAGAGTGATATCCGAAACTTTCGTGCGGCTTTCGCCATTGGTGGTACCGAGTTTGGAAATCCACACCAGCACATTCGACGTCTTGGTCCGGTTATTTATCGTGATGCGGTTCTTACCCGGCTCCAGCGAAGCGGTGGGAGCCAACTCGGTGGTGTCGGACAACTTTGCTGGGTTATCCGTGGCTGATGAGCGGATTTGCACCTCGGTGCCGGTGCTGGACACGTTGAGCGTCACCACGCTCAGCGCGGTCGGTTCGGGCAGGTGCAGCAACAGGCCCATGCCCTGGATGAATCTCGGAAAGGGCTCCGCGTCGCGGTAGGTGACGGTGGACCACCCGGAGTCGGGGTCGCCGTCGATGGCCAACTTGGCGTCCTGCGGATTGTCGGGGGCGCCGTCCGGGGAGAACACGGTTGCGCTCACCGGCTTGACGATTGGTCCAGGGCGCGTCGGGTTGCCCGCGCCCTTGGTGAAGTACAGAACTGCGCCCGCGGTCAGCACGATTACCGCTATGACCGCGGCGGCCACCGCGGCGATGCGTGCCGCTTTGCGTTTCGGTGCAGGTGCAGGTGCAGGTGCAGGTGCAGGTGCAGGTGCAGGTGCGGGTGCGGGCGGGGCCGGCGCGGGTGCCGGCGGAGGTGCCGATGCTACGGCCGGCGGCGGTTCAGCCGGTGCCCGGCGCTGCTTCGGACGAGCACCGAGCGAGAGATTGACGACCTTGTCGGCGTCGAGGGTGTCCCCGTCCCAGAAGCCGCTGACTTCGACCTCATCGCCGTCTTCGAGCTGACCGGTGACGAGATCGGTCTGAATCTGGACCGGGACATGCGCCCGCCGGTTGTCCAGTTCGTCATACGGAACCAGGTGGAACGACAGCGTCCCGACCTGCTGGTCCGTGGTGACTGCGCTGCGCTGGACGCCGCGTGCGGTCCCGTGGACCACAATCCGCTCAAGACGCTGCGTGGCCGGACGTTGACCTGCGCCGCCCGCCGGCTTGGGGGCCTGTTGCGTCAGCGATTGAGCGAAATCCGCACAGGTCGGGTACCGCTGGCTGGGGTCTTTCGCCAGCGCCTTGATCAGCACGGCGTCCAGATGGGCGAGCTCGGGCCGGCGCTCCGATATCCGCGGGGGCGGCGAGTTCAGGTGGTGAGTGAGTACGACGGCGCGATTGGAGTCCTGGAACGGCGGCGCGCCGGTGAGCAGAAAATATGTAGTGGCCGCGAGCGCGTACTGGTCCGCTCGGCCGTCCAGCGACTTGCCGAGAAGCTGCTCGGGCGCCACATAGCTGATGGTCCCGACGGCGACGTTGGCCTCGGTCAGGTTGCTGACGTCGTCGATCTTGCGGGCGATGCCGAAATCGGTCAACAACACCCGGCGCCGGTGGCCGTCGGCCGCGGTCACCAGGATGTTCTCCGGCTTGACGTCTCGATGCAGCAGCCGGCGATCATGACCGAAGTCGAGCGCATCGGCTACCGCGGTCACGATCTCGAAGACGTCCTGTTCCGCCAGGCCGCGAGGGTGCCGCTCTCGCACCAACCGGCCCGCGTCGGCGCCGTCGACGTACTCCATCGAGATCCACAGCCGGCCGTTGAACTCGCCACGGTCGAGGACGCCGACGATATGGGGATGCCACAGCGTCGCAGCCAGCTCGGCTTCGCGAATGAACCGCGCACGAAACTCCTGATCCTCCGCGGAGGCCAGGGACAGAATCTTCAGCGCGTCCTGACGAGGCAGGCGCGGATGCTGGGCGAGATAGACCTCGCTCATACCGCCAGTGCCGAGTAAGCGCTGAATCACGTAGCCAGCGAAGACCTCACCGTTGTTCAACGGCATGCCCGAAAGCCTACAAACCGGCACGGTCTGGTAGCGAATCCGCCGGTGACGGCAGGGACGGGCCCCGTTTCTGTAATTCCGCTCACGATCGAACGGGCGCAGCGATAGATTTCGTTAGGGTCTGCGACCTCGGCATCCGCTGGGGACGACATACGGGGAAACGTGATGGAGGGGAGAGTTCCTATGTCGTTGATGGTGGTGCCGGAGTGGGTTACCGCGGTGGCCGCCGACGCGGCGGACGTCGCAGCGGCTATCGGTGCCGCCAACTCCGCCGCGGCGGCCCCAACGACCGGCTTGCTCGCCGCGGCCGAAGACGAGGTGTCCGCTGCCATCGCGGCCCTGTTCTCCGCGCACGGCGAGGGCTACCAGGCGCTCAGCGCGCAGGTCGCGTCGTTCAACCAGCGCTTCGTCCAGGCTCTGACCAATGCGAGCGGGGCATATGCTGCCGCCGAGGCGGCCAGCGCCGCTCCGCTGCAGACCTTCGAGGAGACCGTCGCCCTCTTCGAACAAGAGCTTGCGCAGGTTCCCAATGAACTGGTCACCGGCTTCAACCGGATCGCCAACGACATCTTCACCACCATTTTTGGTGCGCCGGCCGCACCACCCATTCCGGCGAACCAGCCAGGGACATTCACCGGCACGCCGTCGTTGATCACACGGTTCGAAGAGGCTTTGCTCTACCCGGTCAAGCCGCTGTTGAGTCTGTCGGGACTGGATGGGTATATCGCGACGCCGGGCAACCCGGTTTTGCAACTACTGGCCAGCGACATTCCGCCGTTGTCCTGGTTTCTCGGCAATTCCCCGCCGCCGTTATTGAATCTGCTTCTTGGCGAGACGGTCTCGTACAGCACGTATAGCAGTCCTACCGGCGGAACGATGAGCGTTGTGCACATCACGCCGATGAATGCCACTGGTGAGCAGGTGGTCGCAATTCACGGCGGCGCCTTCATTTTCCCGCCGTCCTTCCTGCACTGGATTCACTATTCGGTGATGGCCTACCAAACCGGCGCGACCATTCAAGTGCCGATCTATCCGTTGCTCCAAGAAGGGGGCACGGCCGGGCTGGTCGTGCCGATGATGGCCAACTTCGTCGCCTCGCAGACCGCGCTGTACGGCACACCGAATGTCAGCGTCATCGGAGACTCCGCGGGGGGCAATCTTGCGCTGGCCGCCGTTCAGCAGATGGTGATCGACGGTGCGCAAATGCCATCGCGGATGGTCCTGCTGTCGCCGTGGCTCGACTTGTCCATGACCAACCCGAATATCGCGTTCGTTCAGGATCCGTTGCTGCCCGTTGGGCTGGCGAAAATATTCGGCCAACAGTGGGCGGGCGGCTTGGCCATCAATAATCCCTGGGTGAGCCCGATACATGGATCGTTCGCCGGACTGCCGCCGACGACGGTCTACACGGGCAATCTGGACATTCTCTCGCCGGACGCCCTCGTGTTGAAGGCAAACGCCGCGCTCGCCAATGCTCCGCTCAGCTTCGTATTGGCCAACGGCCAGATCCACGACTGGCTCATTCTCACCTTGGACGGTCCCGCATATTGGCACCAGATCAACCAGGAACTAGGTATCGCGGCCTGATCGCGTCGAGACTGCACATCTGTAGCGGAAGTGCGAGTAGAGGCCTGCAGAACTTCAGTCTCGGCGAACGGCTTCTGCAACCATGGGTGCGGTGATCCTCTCCATCGATCTCGGCAAGACTGCGTGTCGTGTCGCGGCCGGTGGCTGGAAGGCACAGGGTCCCGGTGCGCCAGGTCTCGCGACACCGGGTGGACTCCGGGCCGCGCAAACAGCAATCTTGGCTTTGGTCAAGGACTTTGGCCCGGTAGAGGAGGTGGTCGTGGGGGCCGCCGGCGCTTTGGCCGCGCCGGACGCGGCACGCGCACTGGGGGAGGCGCTGCTCGGGTCATTGCGGGCACAGCGGGTCACTGTGACCAGTGACGCCGTCATCGCGCACGCCGGCGCGCTCGACGGGAAACCGGGCGCGGTGCTGATCGTGGGCACCGGTGTCGTCGCGCTCGCAATCGACTCGGACGGCGCGCTGCGCACCGCGGACGGCTGGGGATCCTGGCTGGGCGACGAAGGCGGCGGCGCCTGGATCGGCGCGGCCGGGTTGCGTGCGGCGCTGCGAGCCCATGATGGCCGCGGACCGTCCACCGCCCTACTGGATGCAGCGTGCGCCCGGTTCGGACCGCCGCAGACCTGGCCGGGCCAGTTCGCCGACGCGGCCACCCTCGCCTCATTCGCACCCGATGTGCTTGCCGCACAAGGTGATCGCGTTGCATCGGACATTGTGAGCGCCGCCGCCGAGGCACTTGGCGCAACCGCCCGGGCGGTCGGTGATCATCCGGTGGCGCTGGTCGGCGGGCTCGCCGACGTACCCGCGTTGCGAACGCACATCGATTTTGTGCCGCCCGTCGGCGATGCGCTCCAGGGCACCCTGCGGCTAGGGGTCATCCACGAGCCGCATTTGATCCGGGTGCAGGCGACGGCCACCGACAACCGCCTCGACGCACTTCCCACCGAGGCCGTACGGCCCGAACTGCACGACCTCGACACCCGCCCGATCGGTGAAGTGGTCGCCTTACTCGTCGCCGCCGAGGGAGAGGCACACGGCGCGGTGGCGGCCGCATTGCCCGGCATCACGGCCGCCGCCGAGGCGATCGTCGCGCGGCTGGAGCGGGGCGGCCGGTTGATCTATGCCGGTGCCGGCACTCCCGGCCGGCTCGGTGTGCTCGACGCGGCCGAATGCGGGCCGACGTTCAATACCGACGTCGTGCGCGGCGTCATCGCCGGCGGGCCCGCCGCGCTGACTCAGGCGATCGACGGCGCGGAGGACGTGTTCGATCCCGCCGATCTGGCCGACCTGACCGAAGCCGACGCGCTGGTCGGGATCACCGCGTCGGGACGCACACTGTACGTGCTGGGAGCGCTCGACTACGCCCGCGCGGTGGGGGCATTGACCGTCGCGATCGTCAACAACCCGCGCAGCGAGGCGTCGGCGGACGTGGTGATCGAGCTGTTGACCGGTCCGGAGGTGCTGGCCGGTTCCACCCGGCTGACCGCGGGAACCGCGCAAAAGGTTGTGCTGAACGCGATCTCGACCAGCGTCATGATCGCCCTCGGCAAGGCCTACGGACCGCGAATGGTCGACGTGCGCGCGACCAACGCCAAGCTGCGCCGCCGTACGGTGCGGATCGTCCGCGATGCGGCCGGGGTCGACGAGCAGACCGCGGCCGCGACGCTTGCCGCCGCGGGCGGTCACGCCAAGACCGCGATCGTCGCGCTGCTGGCCGGCATCGACGCCGAGCAGGCCGCGGTACGGCTGAAGGAGACCAACGGCCGGGTTCGCGAAGCCGTCATGGAGCGTTCGCGGTGATACGAAAAGGCCTTGCCGTGGCGACGGTGCTACTCACCTTGGTTGCGGCCTGCGGTCACGACCAAAAAGCACCGCCGCCGGTGAGTCAGACGACCCAGCCGCCGCCCGTCGCAACCCCCAGCACCGCAACCATTTCCAAGCTGCCGGAAGAACCCACCCCACCCGCGTTCGCGCCGCTCGGCAAACTGATCACCGATGCGATCGCGGCGAACAAGCTGCCGGGCGCGGTCGTGCTGGTCGGACATCATGGCGAGATCGCGTTCCACCACGCCTACGGCGCACGCCGGCTTGCCAGTGAACCCGGGCTGGACGGTTCACCCGCGCCGGCAGACCCGATGACCGAAGACACCATCTTCGACTTGGCTTCGCTGACAAAGATTCTCGGCACGGCGACCGCGGTCATGCAGCTCTACGAACAAGGCATGGTGCAATTCGACGATCCGGTGCAGCAGTATCTGCCCGACTTCAACCCGGCCAACGATCCGCGCCGAGCCAAGGTCACCGTTCGCATGCTGCTCACCCACACCTCCGGTGAGACGGGGGACGTCGAACTGAAAGATCCGTGGGGCCTGGACCGGCCCGACAAAGCCGAAGGCATACACCGGGCGCTAACCACACCGTTGGAGTCGGGTCCGGGCGAGGTGTTCCGCTACTCCGACATCAATTTCATCCTGCTCGGCGCGCTCGTCGAGAAGCTCACCGGCGTGGCCGAAGACGTCTACGTAGCCGAACACGTCTTCGCGCCGCTAGGCATGACCGAGACCCGTTATCTTCCGGTAGCGAAAGCGTGTGGGCCACATACGGTTCGAGGCGCCGCAGTCGGGTGGGCGCCGACATCGAACGGCGGCGGCGCACCATCGGCTTGTCCCGCCGGCAGCTGGAACACCGACCTGTTACCCCGCATCGCCCCGACAGCACGTGACGAAGAGGGCAGAGCCGACCCAGGCAAGAACCCCGACCTCGACCATCTGCTGTGGGGCACCGTCCATGACACGACGGCGCGACGGATGGGCGGCGTGGCCGGGCATGCGGGCGTGTTCTCGACGGCGCAGGATGTCGGCATCTTCGCGCAAGCGCTGCTGGACCGGCTGGCTGGACGTCCGAGTCAATTCCCGTTGCTGCAAACGACGTTGGAACTGATGACCACTCCGCAGCAGCCTGGACACACGGCTACCCAGGTTGAGGCGGCGAACAACGCGACCAGGGAAGCCGTCGCGAAGAGACCGAATACCCGGGATCCGCTACTCGCGCCACGCTATCCGGCGATCCCCGGCCAGAATCTGCGCGGCTTCGGCTGGGACATCGATACCCCGCTCTCGGGGGTACGGGGTGCGGTCTTCCCCGTCGGCGGTTTCGGTCACACCGGCTTCACCGGAACCTCGATCTGGATCGACCCGGCCTCGGATACCTATATCGTCTTGTTGGCCAACTCGATTCACACCCGCGGCAGTCCGCCGATGTCGGATCTGCGGGGCGAAGTGGCGACGGTGACGGCGCGGGCCCTGGGGCTGTAGGGGCTCTCACATCCGCTCGAAATGCTGGTAATCCGGGGTCTTCCAGCCCCCACCCCACTGCCAGCCCCGATCGGAGAAGGCACGTTCGGCCGGGTCGCCAGTGTGGATGAGCCCGGGATCCGTGCGGCTGCGGTCCAGGTAGGCCGCGGCGTTGCGCGGTTCGAAATACCCGGTGACATACAGGCACGGATTGATCAAGGGGTTGATATCGATAGCGCGGCCGTAAGCGTGTGGTGACCACTCGGTGGTTCCGGGGATCTGTCGGCAATTGAACGCAGAAGTGTTGTTGTCCTCCATGGACAGCTCGTCGTCCGCGTCCGAGTAGTGGTCGACAGTCTGCATCTTGTCGACGGGATAGCCGATCTGGCGCAGTTGCTCGAAGATCGCGATGACATCGGTAACCAAGGCTTCGTTCACCACCAACTGGCCGCGGTGAGTCTGGCCGTCGAAGCTGACGTAATCGATGTCCACGCGCCGCAGCTGATCCGGCTCGACGGGACAACCCGGCTGCCAGGTCGTGCCGAGTTCGGCGGCAGTGACCGGCTGCACTGCCGCCGGCGGCGCCTGCGCTGCAGCGGTACTCGACGGGGTCGGATTCGGCGACGGGGTCGCACTCGACGACGGCGGCGGCGACGTCACCGCGCGAGGTGGCGTCGCGGGGGAGCACTGCACCAGCGTGACGGCCGCCGCCAGGCCGACCGTCATCATGGCACCGCGCCACCTCACAAGCGTCCAACCTACCGGCAAGCCGGCATGCGGCTCGGCTGGGCGAACTCGTGCGGACTGCCGGCAACGACAGTGTCGCTACGAGGCGGGCACGGCACTAGCCGACGCGGCGCGCACGGCCAGCCGGGCCAGGTTACGCAGCGAATTATCCAGATGCTCGCGCTCGAAGGGTGGGAACTCGATGTCGCGGTATTCCGGCGGCACGGCCGACCAGTCGTAGCTCAACACGACCTCGGTCGTCGACGGGTCCACCGCCTCTAGGTCGTATCGCCAGATCCAGCCCCCGAACGCGAGGCACTCGCCGCTTGCCGACTTCAGCACTGTGCCGGGTGTGGCGGCGTCTTGTCCCGGCTCCCAGGCGATGGCGCTGGGCGGATCGAAAACGACAACCCTGTTGACCATCTCGTAGTGCTTGTTGGGGTGGTCATCGTGGTACATCGCCATCCGGAAGATTTGCCCGGGCGCCGTCAGCAGTGGCGCATCGACGGGTTCGCGCACCCATCCGGTGCCGTCGATCGCCGCGTGTGTGCCCGGGTCCGCGAGCACACCGAAGATCACGTCGGCCGGGGCGTTGACGGTGGTCGTGGCGGCCATTCGTTTCTGAGTCATAGCTGTACTGACCGTCCGGGCGCACAGAAGTCATCGCTGCTCAAGCGCGGGCTCGATCAGCAGGGTCGGTACGCCACAGGTCCCGTCCTTCACACTGAGCACGCGCGTGCCGGGCTTGCGACCCGGGCGGACCTCGGAGACGTCGAGCCCGGCGGCGGCGAGCCGGGTCCGGACGGCCTCGGCGTCCGGCACCCGCCACGACAGTCCCCAAAGCAGATCGATGTCGGTCGCACCGCCGGTGTCGCGGAGGGGTTGGGCAAGCTCGACGGTCACCCGACCAACCCGCAGGAAGACCAGTCGCATGCCCCAGTCCGGGAAGCTGCGATCGAGCGCGAGACGCAGGCCGAGTCCGTCGCGGTACAGGGCGATCGCGGCATCAGCATCGGCGGTCTGCACCACGGCGTGGTCGAGGCCGGTGACAATAGCATCCGTGGATCCGACGGGCTCGGCATCGGGAAGAGCCTCCGGGTTCTGGTGTTGGATCGCGATGATCAGCACGCCGCGGGTACGCATTTCCGGTAACAGCACGCTGCGCCACCGCCGCTCCTGCCCGGTATTCGTGCCGCGGCCCAATCCGGGTGAAACCGCGGGCGGCTCAAAGCCATTGGCTTCGAGCTGCGCGTGCGCGGCTTCGATGTCGGACGTAGCGAACGCAAGCCCGATCGGGCCCTCGCCCCGGCGGTCCAGCTGGGCCGCGACCGTGTGTCCGAGCGGTCCGTCGCCGTGTGGGCTGATCAGCTCGAGGTAGGTGTTGGATAGCCGGAACAGGGTATTGGCCGTACCCCAGCCCGGATGCGCGCCGCGCCACGACGGGTTGCAGGACAACAGCGTGCGGTAACGGCGCGTGGCGTCGTCGAGGTCACGCACGGCGAGAATGACGTGATCGAGCGCATCGAACACCGAATCAGCCAAGCTACTGATCGGCGTCGAGCAACCGCAGCGGATGCAGCCCGTCGACCGCGCCGACAAATGGCGGATGAATGCTGTAGCCGAGCATGCGGCGAATGTCGTCGGAGACCGATCGGGCGATGTCACGTGACACCGACAGGCTGAAGGCCTCCATCGGCCGTAGCCACGGCTCGCAGTATTGCGCGGTGACGGCCAGCCGATCGCTCACTGAAGTGTTTGCGCCGCCGCCATGCCACAGCGTGCCCACGAAGAGGACGCACGATCCGGCGGGCATCACGACGGGCATTGCCTCGTCGTCCGGGCCCGGTCGGCGCTTGCCCCAGCGGTGGCTCCCGGGATAGAGGACCGTCGCGCCGTTGTCGGCGGTGAAGTCGTCGATGGCCCAGATCGTAGCCGCCGCCAGGGGTGCGCGCGGCCGCGGAACGGGGTAGAACCCGTCGTCGTGGTGCGGCAGCTGGGTGGACTCGCCGGGCTGAATGTTGATCGCCTGCAACGCCGAGAGCAGATAGTTGGGCATCAGCAAGCGATCCAGCACCGCCAGCACCCGGGGATTGTCGACCAAGCGATCGCACACCCGGGTTCTGCTCAACACGCTGTAGATGCGCTGGGTGCGCCGGCCCTCGAACGAGTTCCGTCCGGTATGTCCCAGCCAGGGGCGGACCTCGTCACGGATCTGGCGGCATTGCTCATCGCTGAGCAGGTTTTCCCAGATGACGTATCCGTCGCGGTCGAGCGCCGCCATGTCGGCCTCGACGACCGCGCTCTCGACCGAACTGCCGCTGGTCGGTGTCCACCGGTAGCGCTGCGCCAGGTCACCCCGAAGGTCCTCGAGCGTGGTAACGGGCTCGTCGTCGATGGTCATCGGTCAGTCCTACGTGAAGCGCGGGTTCGTCTTAACGACCACACTAAGCCCGTAGCCTGGATCCGTGGCTGACAATTCGTGGAGCGTCCAGATCGGCGAGCCGGAAGACCCCACCAACCCGGGCATCCCTTCGGTGCCCACTACCGTTTACGAAGGTGACGAAGACGGTGCGCGGGCTGCGTATGCGGAGTCCACGGCGAAGGCGACCGAGCAGGACTACCGCTACGTGATGCTTCGTCACCTCGGTGAGGTCGTCGAAACGTGGGGAACCCCGCCGGCCGTCGGATAGCCACGAAAGGATCGAGATGA
>NZ_LZKQ01000214.1 GCF_001668675.1 Mycobacterium asiaticum
ACGCCGATCGGGCTGGCGTTTCGCTCGACATCGCTGCTGAGGATCTCCCTGAACGAGGCGTGCACCGTCGTCTCGGTGATGCCATACATATTGATGAGGCGGGCCAACCCCGGGTGATTGTTCAGCCAGGTCGCGAGGCGCTGGGGCTCGAGCGCTTCACCGCCGAATACGACGGTGGAGAGCTTGAGTTGATCAGCGAGCTCGGGTGCGAGCGCATCGGCGGTCTGCAGCGCATAAAACGCCGACGGCGTCTGACTCAGCACGCTGACCTGTTCACGGACGAGCACTCCGAGCAGGTCTTCCGGTGAGCGGACCACCGGCTCGGGCACGACCACCAGCCGGCCGCCGTACAACAGCGCACCCCAGATCTCCCACACCGAGTAGTCGAACGCCAGGGAATGACACTGCGACCACACCTGCCCTGAAAGCTCGAGTTCGGCGTCCAATGTCTCCAGCAGTCGCGTGACGTTGCGGTGACTGACGGCGACGCCCTTGGGGACGCCGGTCGTGCCCGAGGTGTAAATGAGGTAGGCGATGTCGTCCTCTGTCGGCGCCGGCAGTCCGGTGCTGGGTTGAGCACCGATGCGGGGATCGCTGACATCGATGACCGGCAGCTCGTAGCTCTCCAGACGCTCGGCCAGATCGGCGGTCGTTACCGCCGCGACCGGGGCGGCATCGCCGAGCATGAACTCCATGCGCGCGGCGGGCTGTGCCGGATCGATCGGCACATAGGTCGCCCCGGTTTTGAGCACCGCCAGGATGGCTACGATCGCCTCGGCCGAACGGGAGAATAACAACGCCACCCGCTCGCCGGGGCGCACGCCCAAGCCGATCAACAAGTGCGCCAACCGGTTTGATGCTTCATCAAGCTCGCGATAGGTCATCGACTGGCCAGCGAAACTGAGCGCTACCGCCTCCGGAGCCCGGGCCACCTGCGCGGCGAACACCGCCGGAATCGACACCCCCAACCCCGCCGGCCGAGCCAACGCCGCCCGATTACCCCACCCCTCCAACTGGGCAAGCTCACCAGCACCCAACACATCCACCGACGACAACCGCGCCGCCGGATCAACGGTCATCGCCAGCACCACCCGCTGCAACCGCTCGATCAACACCTCAATGCTGGCCGCATCGAACACATCAGTGCGAAACTCCACCTCCCCACCAATCCCGGCAGGCTCACCAGCATCGGTCCAACGCTCAGCCAACGACCACGTCAAATCCATACGCGCAGTATGGGTATCGGCCCGCAACGGCGTGACCTGCAAATCCCCCAACATCGCCCCGGCCGCATCACCGTCTTGCCAGTTCTGCCACGCCAACATCACCTGAACCAACGGATGATGCGTCAACGACCGCGCCGGATTGAGCCGCTCCACCAACACCTCAAACGGCACATCCTGATGCTCATAGGCAGCCAAACTGCGCTGACGCACCTGCGCCAACAACTCCGCCACCGTGGGATCAGCACCCAAATCCACCCGCAACACCAACGTGTTGACGAAAAAACCCACCAACTCATCTAGCGCAGGATCACGCCGCCCCGCGATCGGAAACCCCACCGCCACATCAACACTGGCGCTGATCTTCGACAACAACACCGCCAACGCAGCCTGCACCACCATGAAACTGGTCGCATTATGCTCACCGGCCACCTGACGCACCCGCGCCTGCAACTCAGCCGGCCACTCCACCGCCACCGTGGCCCCGCGATAATCCGCCACCGCCGGATACGGCCGATCCGTAGGCAACTGCACCCGCTCGGGCATCCCGGCCAACACATCTTCCCAATACGCCAACTGCCCAGCGATACGACTACCACTGTCCTCGAGCTCACCAAACTGCGCCCGCTGCCACAACGTGTAATCGACATACTGCACCGCTAACGGCGCCCACCCCGGCACCTGCCCCACCGACCGACCGGCATAGGCCACACCCAAATCCCGCACCAACGGCCCCACCGAAGCCCCATCAGCAGCGATATGATGCACCACCGCCACCAACACATGCTCATCCTCGGCGACACGGAAAAGCTGCGCCCGCAACGGAATCTCAACCGCCAAATCAAACGCATACCGCGCCGCAGCCCCGATCGCCTCCTCCAACCGGCCCACCGACCAACCAGCAGCATCCACCACCCGCCAACCGAAATCGGCTTGCTCAGTTGGGATGACTATTTGCTGAGCCGTTCCCTCCAGGGTGGCGAACACGGTGCGCAGGCTCTCGTGACGGTCCACCACGTCAGACAGCGCCGCACCCAACGCCTCGACATCCAGGGGTCCGCGCAGCCGCAGCGCCACCGCCAAGTTGTAGACCGGTGACGGGCCATGCAGCTGATCCAGGAACCACAACCGGTTCTGCGCGAACGACAGCGGAACCACCGCAGGCCGCTCAACAGCCACCAACGGCTCCAACGCGGCGCCACCGGCACCGATACGGGGCGCCAGCCGGGCAACCGTCGGCGCCTCGAACAGGGTCCGTACCGCCAGGCCGGCGTCTAGTGTCGTGTTGATGGCGGCGATGACCCGCATCGCCGA